>NZ_JBPYDE010000003.1:0-313311 GCF_051847555.1 Psychrobacter sp. 1Y4
TTCAGTTGGTTAGAATACCGGCCTGTCACGCCGGGGGTCGCGGGTTCGAGTCCCGTCCGCTGCGCCATATTTAAAACGAATTTAAACTGTAAAGTTTAAGCAAGTTTCGCCTCAAACATTAGATTGTTTGAGGTTTTTTTGTGTCTTACATTCTTTACCCTATACAGATTGACATAACATACCTTAATTGAGATTTATAGGTAACAAAACTGGCGTACATTTATTGTTTGTCCTCAAAAAGTCAATATCTACTAAAATTTAAGAAGTGGCCATAATGAATCAAATGAGCGAGTGGATACTGGCTATCATGGCAAAGTTTGGCTATTTAGGTATTGTATTTGCTATGTTTGCCGAAAACGTTTTTCCGCCCATACCTTCTGAAGTTATTATGCCAGCAGCTGGTTTTGCCGCATCAAAAGGTGATTTAAATCTTATAATAGTTATACTGGCTGGTACGATTGGCGCTACGCTAGGTGCCCTACCTTTATATTATCTAGGAAGCCTATTTGATAAAGAACGATTGATAACATTCGCAGAGAAATACGGCAAATACGTATTTGTAAAGCCTGATGATATCTCCGCGACTAATGACTGGTTTGATAACCATGGTAAAAAAGCCGTATTCTTCGGAAGAATGGTACCCGGTATTCGCTCATTTATCTCAATCCCTGCTGGGATGAATAAAATGTCACTCTTACCTTTTTTAACCTTAACGGCATTAGGGTCTAGCATCTGGACAACTGTACTAATGCTTGCGGGTTATTATTTTGGTGAAAACTATCAGATGGTTGAAACTACCCTAGCACCTTATTCTAAGATTTTTGGCGTATTGGCTTTAATTATTATCGCTGGTTGGTTTATAAAACGCCGATTGTCTGACTAGTTCCTTTCAATGCTCAATCTGCGCTAAGCGTCTCTTCCTTTTTGTTTTATCTAATGAAAATAGAAACACAAACATAGCAGCTGAGAGCATCAGCTCTACTATAATAAATATACTCAATGTGAGTTTATAGTGTTATAAAATAACCATATAGCCTACGATTTAATCAAAAAGGACTTTTGGAGGCTAAACGTGCAACCAATTGATTTGATGCAAACTACATATCTGGCTTTTTATATTGCTGATCATGGGAAACTGCTAGATCGAACGATTAGTCTGATTGATGGCTCGCCTTTTAGTCATTGTGAGCTTGTCATCAATGACCTTGGTAATCAGTGCTACGATTGTATTAGCTCAAGTCACCGTGATGGCGGACTAAGACGCAAGAATATCGACATGTCAGGCAGTCACTGGGTTCTGATACCAGTTAAGTGCGATATGGGTCATGTTCTTCGTTGGTTCGATAAACGCCAAAACTTCAAATATAACTACTTTGGCATAATTAGAACTGTAATCCCAAACTTTTATGAACCTGCACATTCGCTGTTTTGTTCTGAAGCTTGTGCAGATATGCTTGAATTAGTTGATCCCGGAAGTTACGGACTCAAAAAGCTCTACGAATGGGCAACTCAGATAAATACACTTATGGCTGTAGATAAACCACCTATTGAACTATAAATTTCAGCGGAGGTTTCTTGATGCAATCTACCTATTTAGCTTTTTATACTGCTACACATGAGACGCTATTGGATCGAGCGATTAGTCTAATTGATGGCTCGCCCTTTAGTCATTGTGAGCTTGTCATCAACGACCTTGGTAATCAGTGCTACGATTGTATTACCTCAAGTCACCGTGATGGCGGACTAAGACGCAAGAATATCGATATGTCGGGCAGTCACTGGGTTCTGATACCAGTTATGTGCGATATGGGCTATGTTCTACGCTGGTTTAATAAACGCCAACATTTTAAATACGACTATCTTGCTTTATTCAGGCCAAAGACTCCTGGCTTTTACAATCCTGTATACCGAGTATCTTGTGCGGAAGCTTGTGCAGATATGCTTGAGCTAGTTGATCCCGGAAGTTACGGAATCAAAAAGCTCTATAAGTGGGCTTTAAACAATGGTAATAGTGGTTAATTGGCCGTTAGAACCGTCAATGCCTTTCTTTTACATCCACCTTGTTACGTTAGGATCTTTAATCAGTTGTTTAATGAGATTTTAATAAATCAAATCAGCGACTGGGTAAGTAGGCATGATGATGACAAGGCTAAAACTTTCAATAAGTTAAACTTTACAAGCGATGCTGGCAGCTTTGGCTTTTTCATAAACACCATCAGCATCCAAGCCTAAGGCATTGACATCATCAAGATACTTCTGTGTGCCCTTTTCAAGAGGCCCTTTCCAGTCTGGATCGTTGAGTGGATCTAAAATATCAATAACCTCGTCACCTTTGTCTCGAGCTGCTTGCAATTGTACCGAATAAGTCTTATCCCACATCGCACCTACTTTCTTGCTAAGTGCCATACCTGAGTTGGCATCAATAACTTGTTTCAAGTCTTCTGGCAAGCCTTCATATTTGTCTTTGTTCATAGTTACCATTAAGGCGGAACTATAGAATGGCATATTAGTATGATATTTTGTCAGCTCATCAAGCTTAAAAGTTGCCATAGCTTCCCATGGAAAGCTCAATCCATCAACAACACCGCGCTGTAGAGAAGTATATATATCATTAGCAGGTAGTCCTACAGGTGAAGCACCCATACTTTCAATAATGTCACCCGCCACTGCTGAAGGCCTACGAATACGCATACCTCTCATATCTTCAGGAGTTTTAATTAATTTATTAGTGCTATGTAAAGTCCCAGGTCCCGTAGCGAACATGAACAGTAAGTGTGAGTCATCATACTCACTAGCAATAGCACCATTATCATAAAGCGTTTGTAACATACAGCCTGTCTGTGTGGACGAATTAGACAAACCTGGAAGCTCTGCGATTTGAGACAGTGGGAATCGACCGCTGGTATAACCCTGTACCTGAGAGCCGATGTCAATCGTTCCTTTTACTGCAGACTCATAAGCAGTATCTGCTTTACTAATCGTTGCTGAAGGATAGACTTCGACCTTGAGACGTCCATCAGAATCTGCTTCTATTTTTTTGGCCCACGGTTCAAATATTTGCTCGTTGATATCGGAGGTCGATGGATAAAAGTGTGAAAAACGTAGAACGATAGTTTCCTGAGATGAGGCCTCGTCACTACTGCTATTGGACTGGTTAGAACAACCAAATAGGCTGACAGCTGCAAGCGCCGTTATAGATAATAGAGGGGCAAGTTTCACTATTAATTCCTTTTGATAGTGATTAAAAATTAGAGGTTATTTTATTGATTGGCTGGATAATTACGAGCTTGTCGATTCAGATTTTTTGCAGCATATATGACATTCATTGTTAAATAAGCTTCTATAGAATTTAGAAGCATTATCAATAATGCTTCTAAATTAAAAAGCTATTTAAAATTAGCAGCTATAATGATAGCTGTCAAATCATTTTATGACGTGTTTATACAGGTATTATTATTAATCATATACTCAGTAATTTGCTCCTTATTACAAACGTTAAGCATCAAAAATAATAATAAAATCTTAATAAATTAGATATAAAGCACTATAAAAACTTAGTATAAGTTCATACTGGAAAACTTATAAGTAAGGAACTTATGTATACAGAACCATGAATACTACATTACAATTAGTACTGCTTTATACATGGAAGTACCTCTACACAAGGAAGAACACATGATAGGGATTGAATTTTATACCAATGGTCATATCGTTAGCGAAGCTGACAGTATGCGCCAAAAGCTCGGTGCATTAGCCAAGCAGTACTCTGCAACATCGGCTATTATCGTTACGGATGCTGGCATCACTCAGCTAGGCTATGTCGATATTGCTCAGCAATCGTTGCAAGAAGCTGGCATACAAGCAGTTGTTTTCGATGCCGTTGTAGCTGACCCGCCTGTTCAAGTCGTCAATGACGCTATCAAAATTGCTAGAGACAATAAGTGTGAGTTGGTTATTGGTTTAGGTGGTGGTAGCTCTATCGATACTGCAAAAATTGTCGCTTTATATCCAAACGACTTTGAGTCTGTTAATGATATTTTGGATAAAGATGTCAGTGGTTTTAACAAGCTACCTCTGTTTGCGATACCGACCACCGCTGGTACTGGCGCAGAATCTACCTTTGTATCAGTCATCACGGCAAAAGATGGCAGCAAAAAAGCGATTTATACCCCAAAAATCCTACCTGATGTCGCCATTTTAGATGCGACGCTAACCCTTAATTTACCTCGCCACATTACTGCTGCAACAGCACTTGATGCCATGGTGCATTGTGTTGAAGCTTATACCAGCCGTACGAAAAAGAATCCTATCTCAGACGCCTTAGCGCTTCAAGGCTTGCAGATGCTCTGGAATAACTTTGAGAAAGTATTAAATCAAGTCGATGATATCGACGCTCGTGCTGATATGCTACTGGGCTCCACGCTAGCCGGTATTGCTTTCGTCAACTCTTCCGTAGCCGCTGTACATGGACTCTCCTACCCGCTTAGTATTAACTTCCATATTCCACATGGACATGCCAATGCTCTTGTTATGTGCGGGGTATTTACTTTTAACTTATCAGCAGCAGCACCTCTCTATGCAGAGCTGGCTCGTGCCGTCATGCCTGCTCAAACCTCTGGTATGAATGATTTTGATGCGGCAAGTCAGTTCATCAAACAGTTGCGAGGTTTCTTAGAGATGAGTGGCCTTAAATATCGTTTGAGTGAATTAGATATTACAGACCAGGATATCTCTGCTCTAGCAGACATAGTGACGAATACTTATGCTCGACTGATTGCGACCAATCCTAAGGATATGACGTTAGATGAAGTGACAACGATATATAAGGAGATACTCTAAAAGAAAAACAATCATTATGTAAAATAATTGCACTTATTTATCAAGGAAGATAACCACTAATTAAGGGAAATAATTATGTCGAAATATGAGTTAGACGTTGTCGTTGATGGCTTTCATTATCTAGAAGGCCCTCGCTGGTATAAAAACGCTTTATGGTTTGTTGATTTTTATACGCAGGGGGTTTACCGCGTTAATGATCAAGGTGTGGCAGAAAAAATTGTCCATATTGAACAGCAACCTTCTGGTTTAGGTTGGTTGCCTGACGGTCGTATGCTGGTAGTATCGATGAAAGACCGTAAAGTCTTACGCTTAGAAGACAATGGCGAATTAGTCGTGCACGCTGACATTTGGGAGCATTGCGGTGGACATGCTAACGATATGGTGGTCGCTCCCAATGGAAACGCTTACGTCGGTAACTTTGGCTTTGACTTGATGGGCGGCGCTGATCATGAGCACGCAGGACTGGTACTGGTTAGACCGGATGGAAGCTCACAAGTGGTTGCAAAAGGTTTGTCTTTTCCCAATGGCATGGTGATATCAGCCGATGAAAAGACCTTAATCGTCAACGAACTATTTGGCAATAAAATCTCGCAATTTGATATTAATAAAGATGGGACACTTGGCGAAAAACGTGACTTTGCAAGCTTTGGCGAATTGGGCGATGAGCCAAACCTTGGTGTGCGTATAGGAAACGCCGAAATTCTACCAGACGGCCTTGCACTAGATAGCGAAGGCGCTGTTTGGATTGCAGATACTTTAAATCAGCGTGCTGTACGTATTAGCGAGGGTGGTAAAATTTTAGAAACTATCGATACCGCACCTGACGGTATTTTTGCTGTGGCTCTTGGTGGACAGGATGGTAAAACACTATTTATGTGTGCAGCCCCTGACTGGGATGAGGCATCGCGTAAAGCTGAGACTAAAGGTCGTATGCTGTCTACACAAGTCAAAGTCGATCATGCTGGGACACCATAATAACGAATAAACTTTATTTAAAAACGTAAGAATCATAGTATTTCTTAGCTTTCGATAATATGTACTATAAATGCAGCAACGTAATGACGCTGCATTTCTCCCTATGTCCTTTGACAAACCTAATATCATACTTAAAAACAAAACTAGCCTAGTGGTATTTTGTTGCTAATGTACTGTTTCAAAATCAATAATAACCGTATTTATACCATCGACTTTATGCCTGTTTATTGCTACAGTAATTTTTCGTTGTTGGTTCATAATAGCTCTCAGCACCGATCCTTTATGACCTCAAACTTGTTTTAAATTTGACCTATTTTTCTACTATTGTTCTAGTATTTATTGATATTCGAGACCTTTTATGATGTTAAATAAGCAATATGCGATCCTACTGCCTATACTATTAGCAGCTGGTTGTGCCACTCAACCGACAACGCAGCAACCAACTAAGCCTGTGCGTCAAGGCAACGTTCAGGTGACACAGACTCAAACTATCAAAGTAAAGCCTGCTCCTGTCATTGTTCAACAACAGACGGTCATTACCCCTAAACCTAGCTACCGCAGTTTTTCAGACTGGAAATCAGACTTCTCTATGCGTGCTATGTCTGCCGGATATAGCTCATCCGATGTCCAGCGTTTACTCGGCTCAGCCTACCTAAACGAGCAAGTTATTTCACTCGATTCAGGTCAGCCTGAGTTTTCTAAAATGCCGTGGGAGTATGCAGACTCAGCGGCGTCAGATGGACGCATCGCAACTGGTAAACGCAAATTTGCAGAGCAGCGCTCGTATTTATCAAGTTTAGAATCCCAATATGGTGTTAATGCAGAGATTATTGCTGCGATCTGGGGTATGGAGTCCTCGTTTGGTGCAGTCACTGGCAACAGCTATTTACCAAGTGCACTTGCAAGCCTTGCCTATGATGGACGCCGTCAAGAGTTTGCTGAGACTCAATTACTGTCACTTATGCAGCTATTACAGCGTGGCGATGTATCTTGGTCTCAACTTGAAGGCTCTTGGGCAGGTGGTATGGGACAGACGCAGTTCATCCCTGATACCTGGGTAAAACATGGTGTCGATGGCGACAGTAACGGTCATCGCAATCCATGGTCAACGGCCGACGCGCTGGCATCAACCGCCAACTACCTGAGCAACTCAGGCTGGGTACGCGGTCTGGCACCATTCTACGAAGTCACCTTGCCAGCATCTTTTGATTACTCTACGGTCAGTACCAAGCAGCCTGCTGCTAGATGGGCAGCCCTCGGTCTCGATACCATTGATGATGTAAGCTTAGATGCCAATACGCAGATGGAGCTTTGGTTACCTGCTGGTAAAGATGGCCCAGCCCTACTGCTTAGCCCTAACTTCGATGTGATAAAAGTCTATAACAACTCATCAAACTACGCATTGGGCGTCAGCTTATTAGGTAATGCAATCGTTGGAAAAAGTGGCCTACGTAAATCATGGCCACGTTATGAGCGCCCACTATCAACGGCGCAAGTGACCCGTTTACAACAGCGCTTAACCAGTGCAGGCTATGATACCAAAGGCGCTGATGGAATTATCGGCACCAATACTCGTAAGGCATTTCAGAGCTGGCAGGCTAACAATGGACAAACACCAGATGGTTTTATCAGTCAAAGTAGCGCCTCATCATTGACTAGCTGGTGAAGTTATGGCTTGTATATTTTATCTTTGATATATATCTGATAACTATATGCCTGATACAGATATACCTGTTGCCTATACTAAATTGAATAAAGCTCAACGAAGTAACAATTTTCTATATTGAATGATTAATATGAAAAATTAGTATAAGCAAAGATAGTTTGTCTAAAAAGAGAGATAGTTAAAGAAGAAAGGGGCAGCGCACATTAATTGTCGCTCGCCCCTTTTTTTAAAATATTTACACCAGTAGCTGCTAGAATTATGAGAAAGTTATTTTATAATAATATATTAGGAATCCTCCCCACAAATTCTAGTCTAACTCTGTTATTACTTCCTAGTAATCCAAAAAACATGTTCAGAATAATGCTATCTCTAAATTTTCGTATATGAAAGATAGTATATTTATTTTCGCTAAATAAAAATACCTGTAAAAACAGGTTGATTAGAAAATATTTTACGCAAACAACTTCAATTATACGATGATATATAAATATTACTGGTTACGGAAATAAGTTGATAATAGAAACTATAAATATGGAGGCATTTATTCTATTTACTAAATAACCTCATCTATTTCTTAATTAAAGCAAAGAAATCATCAGTACCAACTCATACCCTTAATAATCATCTCAGTTATATCTCCTTAGCTCAATGGCTACTAAATATTTATAACCCTGCATCTTCTTGCGTAATTGCCACTATCTTAATGGGGACAGCATAGGTCCATGGTGCCCCACTTGTGCAGATGAATTTACCATCTACAAAAGATACAATACGAGCGGTAAAGTCATTATTCTTATGATCTGTAATAGCCCGCTCATCACTTTCGTCGTCTACTGCACACCATATGTTATGGTCACCGTTTTTTAACATTGCTCGAGTTAGATCACTACCTTTTAATTGATTGTTCATTTTAAACTCCTTAGTCATTAGTTTTTTTTGAAAGTTTAAAAGATTTATTACATTATAGTAATATAAAGCCTTTATCTTTTATTATTCAAAATGAAGTCAAATACCTGTATCACTATCATTTTTCGAATGATAATATTTTTATATTAATTGGATTTTTGCCATGAATTAATTAGTAAAATTAAATAATCCAGTTTTAGATTGTTTAGTTAAAGATATGACTTTGAACAATCTTGACTTAACTTAACAAACTAAGTGCACTAACAGCTACTACTTATTTTTTCATTGTCATAAGTGGTACAAATGTATTCTTAAATGGTAAAATCAATCGAATAAATAGTAGTACTGCTGTTAAATAAAGCTTACTAAGGCTAATGAATGGTCATATATTCAAAAATGTGTCTATTAGTCTGCTACACAAACGGTTGATTCTAAGATTAATGTAGTGCAGCTGGTTAATATCTAGCTTTAAACCCCTCCGATTACATCTTATATTCAACAACTACTACTCAAAAACTCCATACTTTCAGGTAAAATAGAATCTATGACAGCTTCTATCACCCCTACCTCTCGTAAGATTATTCACCTCGACATGGATGCTTTTTATGCTAGTGTTGAACAACGAGATTTTCCCCAATACCGTGGCAAGCCTTTAGTCGTGGGTGGAGATCCAAGTGGTCGCGGTGTGGTCGCTGCTGCCAGTTATGAGGTGCGTAAATTTGGCGTACGCTCTGCGATGTCCTCTTATGAAGCCCGCAAGCGGTGCCCAGAGGTGATATTTGTACGACCAAGATTTGATGTCTATAGAGCAGTCAGTAGCCAAATTCGCTCTATTATGCATAGTCTGACACCGCATGTTGAGCCACTATCTTTGGACGAAGCTTATCTTGACGTTACAGGCCTTCAAGTACATAAAGGCTCAGCTACCCTAATGGCTAACTGGTTACGAGTACAAATATTAGAGCAAACAGGACTAACGGCATCGGCAGGTGTTTCGTTTAATAAAATGCTAGCAAAGATTGCTTCTGATATGAATAAACCTAATGGTACAGCGATTATCACCCCTGATGATGCAGAAGCATTCATTAGTACGCTACCTATAGAGCGTTTTCATGGAATTGGTAAAGCAACGGCCAGACGCTTACATGCTATGGGAGTGTCTACTGGTGCTGATCTTCGTCAGGTGCCCGCTGCCGCATTAGTTAACGAGTTTGGTAAACGAGGACAGTTTTATCATGATATTGCTCATGGACGTGATGAGCGATTAGTAAAATCTGAACGTCAGCACAAATCAGTCGGTTCAGAGACTACCTTTAAAGACAACCTGAACGATTGCGAACAATTACGGTTACAGATACATGAGCAGAACGCTGATGCGTTTAAACAGATGAACAATAAGCAGCTTATTGCTTATACCATTACCCTCAAAGTAAAATACGCTGACTTCACACAAATAACGCGCTCACATACTTTATCCACGGCTTTTATTAGCGCAGAATCTGCGCATTACTGGTTAGATAAGCTATTTTTAGACATACCGCGCGCCCTACCTATTAGACTCGTAGGAGTCACCTACTCGTCTTTAGCTTCTGCAGTACAGCCCCTACCACAACTTACCTTATTCGATTAATCGTGTCTTTTTTATACTGATCTGACTATATTTGGAACTTTTCCGCTATTATCCCGTTTCTGCTAAACTAATGCCAAAATTTTACCTACCTGTATGACTCATTATGACCAACTTAAACATCAAAACCACCACTCCTAATGTAGATAACGATACCGATATGAATGATACTCAACATGATGATAGCCCACTGACTTATCTGAGCGTAGCCGATTACGATTATGAATTACCAGACGAGCTAATTGCTCGCTATCCGTTAGCTAAGCGCTCGGATTCTAAGTTGCTTTATGTACCCACTATAGATCAATCAGAACAAACAAGTCTGCCTCAAGACCATTTATTTACCGCATTACCGTCGTTGCTTGACGCGGGCGATCTTATTGTCTTTAACGATACTAAAGTAATGAAAGCGCGACTATTTGGTAAAAAAGATACTGGAGGGCGCGTTGAAGTATTGATTGAACGTTTGATAGAGCGCGCGGAACTAGAAGATATAAATATCAATCATGAATCATTAGCCACACGCCAAAATATTGCACTGTGTCATGTAAAATCCAGTAAAGCGCCAAAAATTGGACAACGCTTATGGTTAGCTGATGACAATATGAGCTGTGAGATGATCGGTCGTCAGGATAACTTATTTGTGTTAGCTTTCGATGCGCCTATTCTTCCTGATTTAGAAATCTACGGTGAGCTGCCAATCCCGCCTTACTTTGAGCGTCATGCTGATGCAACTGACAATACTCGCTATCAAACGGTGTTTCATGATCCTGCCAAACTGGCCAGCGTTGCCGCGCCCACAGCGAGCTTACATTTTGATGAAACCACTCTCTTAGCTTTGACTAACAAAGGGGTTAATACCGCGTTTGTCACTCTACACGTTGGTGCAGGTACATTTGCGCCTGTCAAGACAGAAAACCTGCTCAATCATACTATGCATAGTGAATATGCCCATTTACCGCAAACAACCGCAGACCTAATCAATCAAACCCATGCAAAAGGTAAAAAAGTCATAGCTGTTGGCACGACTGTTGCACGTGTTCTTGAGACGGCTTATCAAAAAACGGCAAACGATGGACAAATTATTGCTGCATGGTCAGGCGATACCGATATATTTATTTATCCTGGTTTTGAGTTTGGCGTGATTGATCGTCTACTAACCAATTTTCATTTACCCAAGTCTACCTTATTAATGCTTGTATCCGCATTTTCAGGTAAAGCAGCTATTGAACAAGCTTACCAACATGCAATTAGCCATCGATATCGCTTTTTTAGTTATGGGGATGCGATGTTATTGGATAAAAAAGTACATTAGCAGGGTGTTAAATATTATTTAATTAAAGCGATACGAGTACCTAATACATTGCGATAAACATAATTGTATTTGGCTATTTTCGTAAGTCATTTCTCAATAAGTCATAATAAAAAGGGCTGCGCATGTCTTGGCATTTACCTCATCGATTGACTAATATTCATCACGCGGTGTCAGTAGCACTCCTTTGTTCTGTGAGCTCTATTGCGTGGTTACCTGTTGCTCAAGCAGCCACTATGGGTAAAACAACCATTACCTCTGCTCAGCATGAACCTTTGACTGCCAGTATTACGGTCACCGACATCGATGCTAAAGATTTTGCCGCTAGTATTGCAAGTCCTGTGATTTATCAGCAAATGGGGCTGACCCCTACAGCATCTATGGCTGTACGGTTTGTACCGATTTCTGCCACCGCAGGTCAATTACTTATCCAGACATCACAGCCTGTAACAATGCCATTTGCAGATGTCGTACTAGCAATAAATGATAATGGCCAACGCAATGTCATTCCTAAGACTCTACTGATGCCTCTTGGTAATAATAACGTACCAATTAAACAGTCCAAACGAGTGGTATCAGGTGCGCCAAAACCAAACTTGCCGGTAGTGTCAAACTCTAACGCTAAACCCCTAACGGTCAGACGTGGTGCGCCGCCACCATTGATTATGGTACCAGATACCCAAACGCCAGCATCAATGCAGACATTACCAAAAACTGTCTTGCGTAAAACACCTAATGTCAATGCACCAGCAGTGACAAGTCCAGCTGAAACCACCCCTTTGTCAGTATCTCAGACTTCACGTGTATCACAGATAAGCTCATTAAAGATAAGAGAGACAACCGGTTTGTCTGCTGACGACCTAAACAACAAAGGTTTGAGCAATGTTAATTCAACGACGAATAATACTAACACTAAACAAACCAGTAAAACAGATCCGGTAAATACCAGTGACCCAAAAAGCGTCTTAGCATTAGAGAATTCGGCTGCCTCTAATACCAGCTTGGCTGCTAAAGATAATACGCAAAAAAACAAAGCTCTAAACAACAGTATGCCCGTGAAGAATACTGCGTTTAGCCCTATCGAAACTGCTGTTAATACCAACAAACAAGCCGATATCTTAAATATTCAAGTAACTCGTCAAATACAGCTAAAAACAGATCTCAAAAATAGTCCAAATCGGCCAACCCCTTTTACAAATGATATTAAGGCGACAAGCACTTCATCCAACGCACCATTGCCCTCTGCTACCGTTTCCTCAAATACCGGTACTGATATAGCGGCCACAGACTCTATGTCAGACAGTAAAAGTACAGCCATGACAAGCTATACCGTACAACGTAATGATAATCTTTGGCTTATCTCTCAGCAGATTGCACAGCAAAATAATGTTGACGTATCGACGGTTATGAAACAAATAAAATCGCAAAATCCTGATGCTTTTATTGCAAAGGATGCTGACTTGCTAAAAGCCAACGCTGAGCTGAGCTTACCCAGTTATGACATCGTACCTTCACAAGAAAGTCTGCAGACTGCTATTGCAGCTCAAAGACAACATTACATACAGGTCAGCCGGGCTAAAAAAAAGAGCGTAGAGAGAAAAAAGACAACTGCTGCAGACTCGACTAGCGACAAGGAGTTAACAGCATCTACAGACATGTCCTCTAAAACAAAAACAACATCTAAACAGTCAAATAAGCCTTCAGAAGTCGCTCCTAAAACCTTGCCAAAAGCACGTTTTTCTGTTGTTGCGCCTGGTCGTGATGGTAGCGCTGATGGCACTCAAACTAAAGCTGGCGCGGCAACTGGTAATGGATTAAGCACAGATATTTTAGCCACGCTAAAATCGGCGCGTCAACGGACCGCTGAGCAGGCTAAGCGGGTAGCAGCAACCAACAGTATTCTTGGTAGCTATGCCAAAAAATTACAACTACAAAACCAAAAACTGGCTGAGCTTGAAGCTCGTCTCAAAAAATTACGCAATCAATAATTGCCTCGCTGCTCAGCATAAATTGCTGTAAACAAGGCTCGTAGGCTTAGGAGTATTTATGGATAATATGCTGTATATCATTGTGGGTCTGGTAGCAATTTTACTGGTAGCGGTACTCGTGCTACGCAAAAACAAGGCCAAACAACCAACCACACAACACTTGGATAAGACCAATCAAAGTGTAGATGCTCATGCATCCACATTAAAGCCAAAGACGGCGTCTGTAGACTCAAAACAAGTCCCTGTTCAGCAAAACGCGACCAAATTTGATCCATTAACCGTGGCTCAACGCTTTATAGATCAGCAGCGTTATGATAAAGCCATTGAAACCATTGAACGAGGCTTAACTGAAAAACCTCAAGATTCTGAGTTATTACTTAAGCTATTAAATATCTATGCAACAACCGATCAGCGTGAAGATTTTAATAAAACTTATAACGCGATCAAATTGTCCGGTAATGCAACTGCTATAGACAATGCTGATAAACTCAAAGCTCTATTAGACCAAGAACAAACGCAAAACCAACCGATAAAACCTGAATCTGACAATGAAGCTGCGTTTGAAGGTATAGATTTTGACTTATCCACCTCACAGACTGTTACGGATGTTAAATCTGATACAGACAACGACAATTTAGATAGTTCTGAAGCATTTAGTGACTCTGTATCATCACAACAAAGCATCCCTAGCGCTAACAATGATTCTGATGAAAATTTTGACCTGACGTTAGCTGATTTGGAAAGCACAAACGCAGGAACTAACAATCTAAATGCCAGCAGCCTAGAAACTAGTCATTTAGAAACTACTCAGCTAGAAACTACAGCAGATGGCGATGACATCAGTGATTTTGATATAACCGAAGTGACAAGTGCTGATGAAACAAGTGCTCGGCCTGTTACTGTAGATGACGTTAATAAGGATCAACACGTAAACAACGTAAACGTCGATGATGACTTTATGCTTGATTTCGATTTGATGACAGATGATAGCAACTCGTCGGAGCTAGATTTTGATGATGTTCAAGCGCAAGACAGCCAGTCACAAGATGTCAGCTCGGATGACGAATTTGTTTTAGACTTTGATGACTTGGTTGAAGAGGCAGATACTAGTAAAGAGACAGATACTACTAATCAAGAAGACAATATTCAGCCTACTAACGACGATTTTGCGTTACTGCTAGAAGATGAAGATAGCTTGTCTGTTACAGACGACTTGGCAGTTGAAGATAGCTTAGTAGTTGAAGATAACGCCCTTGTTACAAGCTCATTAGACACTCAAGAAAACCTTAATGAAAATGAGCAGGTGTCAGGAAACGACGTTGTAGACAGTTTTGCTGCACTTGAGACAACTGACAGTAGCGACGAGCCAGCTGTAAGCGAGGCTACACAACTAGAATTAGCAGCGACTCAGGAAGTAATTGACGACAGTACTGATGAGAGTATTGAAGAGACTTTATCAATAGATGAAGAATTTGATTTTGATGAAGTTGCAACTTCACCTACTGCCGATACACCAGTAGAGAATGAAGCTGATATCAGCTTCACCGAGGACTACCATGCAGATATTCAAAACGATACGACAGTTGCAGCGTCCGATAGTGATTTTGCCGCACAGTTTGCAGCAGATTTCGATTTTGTTCAGACCTTGGACAGCAATCAGGTGACGTTAGATTTAGCAGGTCAGTATTTACAACTGGGTGAATACGATAGTGCTAAACGCCTACTCAATGAAGTCGTCACTCAAGGTGATAGCGAACAACAAAGTCAAGCAAAAGAGATGCTAGCGCGTACTGCTTAATATAAAGGTAGAGTGCTCTACAGTATTTTGAACAAAGATTATTTATCAACAAGCATCTTATGAAAATAAGATGCTTGTTTCTATTTGACGGTTTATCATTTATATTAACCCTATTTTATTTTTTTCACTCACTTCTAGTACGGTAAACCCATGTCATTACCCCCGACCTCGACAAATCTATCGTCCAACTCTATTCAGCTCATTTATGCTGGTGGTACCTTTGGTAGTTATGGACGTCCATTGGCGCCTTTAGATGCCGACATTTTCTTGCCAGCTTTACAGACGCTGCTCACCAATTACAGTCAAACAAACTATCTACCAGAGTTCTCGTGGTTAGATAACACACTAATTAAAGATAGTAGCCAGCTAACTTCAAACGATTTTATGCACTTTTACAGGCTCCTACTAGATGCCTATGCGACAGGAGGACGTCAATTTATACTTATTACAGGCACAGATACTTTAAGTTATCTTGGCGCATTTTTGGCAGAGGCTTTTGCAGGCACTGATATGTGCTTGATCGTTACAGGTAGTATGCGTCCACTGTTAGACAGCGACGTGTTACAGACATATACTGTTGATGCAAATAGCGATGCATGGAACAATCTTAGTGAGTCCCTACGTCTGGCTGCTGCTGGAGAATCCGGCGTCAAAATTAGCTTTGGCGGCGAGTCATGGCCTGCACAAACAGTACAAAAGATTCATAGTCATGACTTTATGGCTTTTACTGGTCATACTCGTGCTGGCTATCCAAACAACAGTTATATAAAGCAGCTGCCAGACACTCGTCGTCAACACTGGCTTGATGACCAAATGGCTGTTGGTGACAGCATCCAAGCGCGTGCCAAACGGGCGAGCGTACATGCGCTATACTGTCTGCCCAATGCACCTGATATCTTGGGCAAACAACTAGAGGCACTGTTGACTGAGCCACCCTGCGGTATCATTTTATTGGGTTTTGGTGCAGGCAACGTTCCCTACTCTGAGAGTTTAGCCACCGCATTAAAACGTGCATATGAGCAGGGTCATATGGTGGTATGCGCTAGCCAATGCCCATTTGGCGGAGTCAGCGATAGTTATGCAGCGGGCAGTTGGCAATATGACTACCATGTCATCGCTGGTGGACGCTTAACTATCCCTGCTATCTATGCGCGGTTATTATGGTTATTGCTACGTTATGATACACCTGTACGCAGACGACAACGTTGGACATATACTGTCAACCAGTCAGGAACGACTTTGAACAAAAACCGCTAACCGTGAGCGCCAAGCAACAAACAAGCACTTACTTCAAACGCTACGATTATTATGGAAGTTAAAAGATTAATGGAATCTGAGAAACAAGACATCCCTACTTATAACTTGGCGCTCGCTATCGAGTTTTTGGGCACCAATTATCGAGGCTGGCAACGTCAAAAAGAGGTGACAGGAGTACAAGAGGTACTAGAAAAAGCCATCAGTACTGTCGCCAACGAAACTGTTGAAGTTATCGCAGCGGGTCGCACCGATGCCGGAGTCCACGCTGGTAATATGATTGCGCATTTTGTCACTTGCGCCTACCGTCCGACCCATAATTGGCTACGTGGTATCAATAGTCTATTACCTGACGATATTGCCCTACGCTGGGTGCAACCTATGCCAACAGACTTTCATGCTCGTTTTGGCGCTATAGCACGTCGTTATCGTTACATCACGCTCAATCAGGCTGCGCGTCCTGCCATACTCAACCGTCAAGTGACTCATATTCACGAACCTTTAGATGTAGCAGCGATGCAACTTGTGGCAGCTGATATTGCTGGGACTCATGATTTTAGCAGTTACCGTGCAGCAGCTTGTCAATCTAACCAGCCTATACGTACTGTTAGTCACGCAAAGCTTTTTACGCATGGCGCGTTTGTTGTCTTTGACATACAAGCCGATGGTTTTTTGCATCATATGGTACGTAACTTGATGGGTACACTACATGCAGTTGGAAGGCATGAGCTACAACCTTCAGACTTCTTAACTATTTTGGCAAAAAAAGACCGTACCATTGCGCCGCCCACTGCTTCTGGTGACGGACTATACTTTATCAACGCTTACTATCCTGAGCATTATCAGCAGCTGTTACCCATGTCACCACTTACTCCCCTGTGGCTCAACTTACCTGAATAAAATATTACCGACTGATATACATAACACTTGCTCACTGTCAAGCAAAAACAATGATTTGTTGCTTTAATATTGAAACTTACGTATAATATCGGTTTATTTTTCATTGATAGATACCAACTATGGCTAAAGACGATATTATTGAATTTGAAGGTGAAGTTATTGATACCCTTCCAAATACATTGTTTAAAGTTCGTTTAGAAAACGGACACGAGATTATTGCTCATATCTCAGGAAAGATGCGTAAGCACTATATCCGTATTTTAACGGGCGACAAGGTTAAAGTAGAAATGACGCCTTATGATTTGACTAAAGGTCGCATTACCTACCGTGGCAAAAACTAATCTCTTATAGTGTTTTATCTTTAAGATATCAGCTATTTACTCTTAAGTCGTTGAGTAGATTATCTTGTTATTATGTAACACTAAACGATTTTTACGATAATAATAAAAAATGGTAGCCTGTTTCTTGCTATCTTTTATAATCAATCGTACTTAATTTTGCCAAAAAAATACCGCCAATTTTGAGCGGTATTTTTGTATTTGAGGTTTGGAAACTACTTGAATTCTACTGTTGCGTCATCTTTGATCGTACCTAGTAGTGCTAAAGCGTCCCAGTTGGTCAACCTTATGCATCCTGATGATGCTTGTCTGCTGATGCGGGCCGGGTCTGGTGAACCATGAATGCCATAAGTAGGCTTACTTAGCCCTATCCATACTATTCCTACTGGATTATTCGGCCCTGGCGGAATAATCGCCTGATTGCCATCCTCGCCAGTATAAGTGTAGTTAGGTTCATGTACTTTGACTTCAACTTTATGCGTCCCTGATGGTGAGGGTGTTTCCGTGCTACCGACAGTCGTTGGATAACTTGCAACTAAGTTGTCTTTCTCATCATAAGCATATAGAGTTTCAGTCGCTTTATCAGCGACTACTCGACTTATCGGTTTTGTGTTTGGATTACCAGGGTTATAAACAGTGATGGTCTCTCCAGGCTCAAACTTAGCATTCGGGTTAAGAGTCTTAAGATACTTCTCACTCATATGAAATTTTTCTGCTAACGCTTCACTGATGCTTTCATAGTACATACCTTCAAGCTTGGCTTTCGCTTCTGCACCAGTAGGAATGCTAGTAGTTTTCACATTCACATCGGCATCATTTAGCTTATAGCTAACCAATACAGGTTGGGACATAAGCTTTTTATTGTTAGTTAAGGCTTGCCATGTCTCATCATTGAGATGATCTGTCACCTTCAAACCACGAGCTTTTTGGAACGCTTGCATGGCCTTTCGAGAGTTTTTACCCCAATAACCATCTATAGGCCCGACACTACTTTGGTTCCAGTTCAGTAAAGCTTGAAGCTTGGTACTCATGCTACGATTTACCTCTACCCCTTTCTGCCAACTATCGTTATTCACCTTTTGAGCAAACTTTGGTAAGTTATCTGTCGCATACTTAATAGTAGGCAATAGCTTGTTCAATGAAGTTACCGTGTCACTATCTCCAGCAAGCTTTTGACTGACTCCATTAGTCACCGGACTAACATCAGTGCTAGAAAATTTGTTACTAGCATTAGCATTGGTATTGGTATTGGTGTTAGCAGCAAAACTTGGGTTCATTAATAGTGCTACAATTAGTCCTAACACCCCCATGCTTTTACTTTTTGGTTTATACATATTTTATTCCTCAATTTTTTATTATAGACAGATCAAAATTATTGTTTTGTTTTTCGCTTTTGATAAAACCAAGCAAGATGATAATCGACCTATTTCTATGGATAGCTCTATAAGATACTAGTTGTATACACTCTTTGAGCAGATATAATCATGTCACAATAGCATTATATAATGTAACAGATTTATGTTAACAAACATCTAGTCTTATAGTCTCTGTGTTAAAAAAGCGCCTACAGTACAGATTATAGATTTAACCGCTATGATCTAAGTATTATTAATCATAAAAAACCCGCAAACTGCTGAGCAATTTACGGGCAAACTATCTTTAAGACTTTTTGTAAAACAAATACTAATGTCTATTATTATATTCGTATAGATTTATTTATACAAGCTTTGCCAATACTGCCTGACCCATCTCTTGACACCCTACTTGTCGTAAATCAGCTTCACTACTGTCTAAGATATCAACTGTACGTAAGCCGTCATCAAGAACATCACTCACTGCCTGTTCAATCGCTTGGGCAGCTTGTTCTTGCTTAAAAGTATAGCGTAGCATCATAGCGACAGAGAGTATGGTGGCTAATGGATTGGCTTTATCTTGTCCAGCGATATCGGGTGCAGAACCATGGCAAGGCTCGTACATCCCTTTACCCTTTTCATCAAGACTGGCGGACGGCAACATGCCAATAGAGCCTGTTAGCATAGCCGCTTCATCAGATAAAATATCGCCAAACATGTTGCCCGTTACCATAACATCGAACTGCTTTGGATCACGAATCAGCTGCATACAAGCATTATCTGCATACATATGACTAAGTGCAACGTCAGAATACTGAGATTCTTGCATTTTAGTCATGGTTTCTTTCCAAAGCTCAGTGACTTCTAAAACGTTTGCTTTGTCTACCGAACAGATTTTTGCAGGTTTATCACTTGCTTTAGCACGAACTTGCGCCAAATCAAAAGCCACCTTACCGATACGCTCAATCTCGCTGGTTTTATAGACCATGGTGTTATAGCCTTGCTGTTCACCATTATCCAAAGTACGAATGCCGCGCGGTTCACCAAAATAGATACCACCCGTTAGCTCACGAACGATTAATAAGTCTAGGCCTGAGATAATTTCAGCCTTAATACTAGAGGCATTCGCCAATTGCGGATAAAGCTTAGCAACACGTAAGTTGGCAAATAAACCAAGCTCACTACGGATTTTTAGCAGACCACGCTCAGGACGTTTACTGCGTTCGATGGTGTCCCATTTGGGCCCACCAACTGCACCTAACAATACGGCGTCCGCTGCACGTGCTTGGCTAAGTGTTTCTTCTGGCAAGGGTTCACCAGTTGCATCAATAGCTGTTCCACCAATCAACCCAGACTCAAGAGTCAAGTTTAATTTAAACTTTTTGTTGACGGCTTGTAGTACATCGATGGCTTGGGTCATAATTTCAGGACCAATGCCGTCACCAGCTAATGTTAAAATCGTTGCCATACTAATCCTTGTTGATAGATAAAAAAAGAAGAGACAAGCGTCTAATGTTGCTTTAACCGATCTATGTCCATGATATATGACATCAAATTAATGGGTCGAAAGATACAATATTACACCTTAGCTTTTGACTGTGTTGCTTGTGCTGATTGCTTTATTTGGTTTGTCACGTTCGTTTCTACAAACTCACCCTGACTTTCGTTATTCATCTGTTTACAAAACTGACGCTTGATACTATCGTTTTGAATAAGATCAATACATAAAGGATTGGGCGAGGCTGTGTCTAATAAACTGCCCGTATCTTGGCTAGATTCTTTACGGTAAGCACGGAGTAGATAAGTGTCTGGCTCTATAAACTCATGGATCATAGCAAAACGCTCAATATAACCCATATTATTTTCAGGATAAAAATTTATATGCACTTCACGTTTTGCAGGCTTAACTCGCGCATAATAGTTTATCATCCCAGCCATACCAGAAGCTGATAACGGTACAACCTTGACAGAGTGCTGATTCTTTAATGGTGTAAATAGCACATTTTGTGTACGCTTAACAACTTTATCATCCGTATCAAACACACTTAACAGCTTATGATCTACTGGTTGATGTGTATCTGGCGCGATAACCGCAGTTTGGTCGATTTGCATAATTTCACAATGATAAGTACCCGCACAAGCGATGTTTACTTCTCCAGCAATCGGTTTGATTTTCCCTGCCCACTTGTCAGCGCTTTCTGCATCATCTATTTTCTGATAGCCTGTTAGTAGCTGACAACCCGACAATAGCAAGCTTGTTGCGATAGAAAGACTGGTAAATATAGCAATACGTTTTTTATTCATAATGATGACTACTATTTCATAGTGATAACAAATTACCTTTCATTCTAGTCATTTTGTTACGATAACTCAACGTTGTATTATTGACCAATTCATTTTTATTAAACATCAATTTATATAACATTAAAAACTTAACTTTATGCTTTGACTTGATTGAATATCCACGGCGTCTTTTGTTGCATTTGCTGTTCGTACGCATTAATCGCATCACTTTGCTGTAGAGTAAGCCCAATATCATCTAGTCCATTTAATAGACAATGCTTACGAAAATCGTCAACTTCAAAACAGTATTCTTGTCCAGTTGGATCAATAACGACTTGTCTCTCTAAATCTACGCTTAACTCATAACCTTCATTTTTCAAAGTTTCTTTCATTAACTTATCGACAATTGCTTCCTCCAAAATAATGGGAAGCATGCCATTTTTAAAGCAATTATTATAAAAAATATCAGCAAAACTTGGGGCAATGACCGTACGAAAACCATACTCAGACAACGCCCAAGGCGCATGCTCACGGCTAGAGCCACAGCCAAAATTCTTGCGGGCAAGTAAAATAACGGCATCTTGATAGCGTGGCTGATTTAGTACAAACTCTGGATTTATTGGACGCGTGCTGTTGTCCTGACCTGGGTAGCCTTCATCTAAATAACGCCAGTCATCGAATAAGTTGACGCCAAAACCAGTACGCTTAATAGACTTCAAAAACTGTTTAGGGATAATTTGATCGGTATCGACGTTTGCGCGATCTAGCGGACAGACGATACCCGTTTGAGTATTATAAGCTTGCATAATAGTTCCTATCGTATTCTCAGTAGTGTTGGTAGATACTGATTGGCAAAATCAACCCATGATGTATTATCGACATAAATAAATAGTTTTATACAATCAGTATCAGACGCGTTGTGACGGATGCGCAGCTTAAACAACGCAATTGTCTATCAACTAAAAAGTACGTACATCCACAAAGTGACCAGCCAATGCAGCGGCGGCGGCCATCGCAGGACTGACCAAATGCGTACGTCCGCCAGTACCTTGACGACCTTCAAAGTTACGGTTAGACGTCGAAGCACAGTGCTCTTCTGGTTCAAGCTTGTCTGCATTCATCGCAAGGCACATTGAACAACCTGGCTCTCGCCACTCAAAACCTGCATCAGTAAATAGCGTGTTTAACCCTTCGGCTTCGGCTTGTCGTTTTACTTGTCCAGAGCCTGCTACTACGATGGCTTCTTTGATCGTATCTGCAATTTTACGACCCTTAATCACTGCTGCTGCGTCCCGCAAATCCTCTATACGTGAGTTGGTACAAGAGCCTATGAAGACCCGATCAAGTTGGATATCAGTAATCGGCTGACCTGCCTGCAACCCCATATAGGTATAAGCACGTAACCAACCCTCTTGCTGCGTCTCATCAGCAGCCTGATCAGGTGTGGGTACCGACTGAGTAATATCAACGACCATCTCAGGCGATGTGCCCCAAGACACTTGCGGGGCAATCTGACTACCATCAATCTCTATAATCGTATCAAACTTGGCATCATCGTCCGAAAACAATGTACGCCAGTAAGCCTCTGCTTGCTCCCACTGCTCATCAGTTGGCGCATAAGGACGACCTTTAACATAATCAATCGTTGTGTCATCTACAGCTACCATACCCACGCGTGCGCCTGCCTCAATTGCCATATTGCAGACAGTCATGCGCCCCTCCATACTCATATCTTCAAATACTTTGCCTGCAAACTCAATGGCATGACCGTTGCCACCAGCAGTCCCGATCTTGGCAATAATGGCAAGTACCACATCTTTTGAGGTCACGCCAGCACCAAGTTCACCATTCACGCGGATTTGCATGTTTTTCATTTTTTTGGTAATTAAACACTGGGTTGCAAGCACATGCTCTACCTCAGAGGTACCGATGCCATGAGCAAGACAACTAAGCGCACCATGGGTTGCAGTATGCGAATCACCACACACTACCGTCATGCCTGGAAGTACCAAGCCTTGTTCAGGACCAACCACGTGCAAAATACCCTGACGAGTATCGTTAATGGTGAATTCAGCAATATCGAATTTAGCGCAGTTATCATCTAACGTTACGACCTGCAAACGCGATACCTTGTCTTTGATACCAGAGACCCCTTCAAGTCGCTCTTTGACCACTGTAGGTACGTTATGATCAGGACTAGCAATGTTAGCCGACAAACGCCATGGGGTACGATTAGCAAGCTCCAATCCTTCAAATGCCTGCGGACTTGTTACCTCATGCAATAAATGACGATCGATATAAATTAAGCTCGAACCATCATCGCGCTGTGTGACTTCATGCGCATTCCAAAGTTTGTCGTATAACGTGTGACCGGCCATGTTGCTATCCTTTGTTAATTGCTAATTGTCTATGATGAAATGCCACTGTATCTAGCGCATGCTAAACGTTTTTGGCCGCATAAAGCTCTTTGCTCTTTCTTAAGGTTACTTTGATAACGGTTATTTTATTCGGACGTCGTTCATCGACAAGTTATCAAGCGATTAAAATAAAAACATCAAAAAGTACTTTGATACCTTGTGATTATAGCAGCCTAATTCTATAATAATAATTGATGATTTTTATCTATTCACAAACTTTTATTTCTAATATATAACGAATAGACAAGCCAACTTTTATTTATAGCTTATTTTGAAGCTAAGGACATCGGTGTGAATACCACTAATTTGACGACGTTTGTGACTGTTATGCAAACAGGTAGCATCTCAGGCGCAGCAGAAAAGCTATTTATCACTCAACCTGCTGTCAGTAAACGTATCAAAAACCTAGAGGACGAGTTCAATATCGTCCTTTTTGATACAGTAGGTCGAGGTATCGTACCGACTCAAGCAGCAAGTGAGATGCTACCACATGCCAAACGCTGGTTAGAAGATTATGAAAATTTTAAAATAAACTTGCAACACTCTAAGCAAATGGTCTCTGGCAAGTTGGTCATCGGTACCAGTCATCATATTGGTTTGCATCATCTTGCACCAGTGCTAAAAGATTTTATCCAAAGTTATCCTGCTGTACAGCTCGAAGTCCATTTTGTGGATTCAGAAGAAGCGCACAAAGCGGTTCTTGATGGCAATTTATCTTTGGCTTTTTTGACGTTACCACCTGTTTATGATAAGCGTCTAACCTATCATACATTGTGGTCAGATCCATTATATTTTATGACAGGTACGCTGTCGCCATTAGCCACAAAAACCAATGTAACTTTAGAGCAGTTGGCTCATTATCCTGCTATTCTGCCCTCTGCTAATACTTTTACTAGTCAAATTACTTTGGCAGAGTTCGCCAAACACAATTTAAAACCTTATGCGACAATGAGTACCAACCCTCTAGAATCTATTCGTATGTTAGTGTCGGTAGGACTTGGATGGTCTGTATTACCGCAAACGTTAATCAGTCAAGATTTAGAACGTATTAATATGGCCGATAATATTGAGCTACAGCGCTATCTAGGCGTCGTTATCAATCCAAAGCTTACACGCTCAAGTAGCGTTGAGGCACTGTTAGAATTGCTTGCTCCTATCGATTAGTAATGGGGCCTACTGAACATAGCTACCAATACAGTCAGCAAATAAATCTACCAAATAATGTTATTTGGTAGTTAGCGACCCACATGAAAAGCAGTGGTTCGCAATTATAATCTCTATACGTTATAATACGCTCAAGTTTATGTTCATAACATATAGTTACCATAATAACACTGATACTCACCTATTGAATGGTTTGAGTAAGTTACGATAGCAAACAATACTGTTTTATTAATCGTTTATTGTAATAAGCGGTTCATTAATCATAGATATTATCAGTAATAGTCTTTAAGAATGGTGCTTTATGGTTGAACTTTCCTAAATTTTGCATACTCTATTTGTATAAGATGCAGAGTTGACAGTTTTAAATGATTGATTTTGTCCACAACGATTGATTAAAACGACTTAAATTAGGTAATTTAATTAATGGTTGATAACGCGATGTTATAGGTAAAAACAGCATCAATCATATAAAACTATAAGTAAGTACTGACTATAAGCAAAAAGCCATTTTGTTCTACTTAATGGCTTTTTTTGTCTTTATACATCGTCTTTTAATCGTAAGATTTTATAGTTAAATATAATTAAAACCAACAATGTTGGTTAAGGACAGTTTATATGAATGGGATTTCTAGTGGCGTGCTAATATCACTTGGCGCCTATTTTTTGGTAATGATTGGGATTGGCATTTACGCCTACTTTAAACAAGCAAACGATACTGAAGGCTATATGCTCGGTGGCCGTAACCTAGGCCCTGCTGTCACAGCCTTATCAGCAGGCGCATCAGACATGTCAGGTTGGCTATTACTAGGTCTACCTGGGTATATGTATGCCGACGGTGTGGTCAGTGTCTGGATTGCACTTGGTTTAACACTTGGTGCCTTATTGAACTATATTATCGTCGCCCCGCGTCTACGCGTTTATACCGAAGTTGCTGACAATGCAATTACTCTACCCGACTATTTTGCCAATCGCTTTGAAGACAAGTCGCACATGCTACGTGTCATATCAGCATTGGTTATCATCTTGTTCTTTACCGTTTATACTGCTGCAAGCTTAGTTGGCGGTGGTAAGCTTTTTGAGAGCTCACTCAATTTATCTTATAGCATGGGACTTTGGGTAACGGCTGGTGTTGTTGTCGCCTACACCTTATTTGGTGGTTTCTTAGCAGTTTCAATGACTGACTTTGTGCAAGGTATCATCATGTTATTTGCGATGGTCATCGTGCCGATCGTTGCCTTTACCGATCTTGGTGGCATTTCAGCTACTACACAGGCGGTTGGAAATATTGATACAAATCTGCTAAATGTTACTAGTGGTATGACTGTTATTGGTATCATCTCCTTGATGGCATGGGGGCTTGGTTATTTTGGTCAACCCCATATTATTGTACGTTTTATGGCTATTCGTTCAGTTAAAGATGTACCGACAGCACGTAATATTGGTATGAGCTGGATGGTCGTTAGTCTTATTGGTTCATTGATGACTGGTTTTGCTGGCCGTGCTTATGTACAAAAAACTGCTATGACTCTCGATGACCCCGAGACTATTTTCTTAGTATTTACGCAGTTTTTATTCCATCCATTGGTGTCAGGTTTCTTATTGGCTGCTATTTTAGCTGCTATTATGAGTACTATCTCATCTCAGCTATTGGTGGTATCAAGCTCACTAACAAAAGATGTCTATAAATTATTCTTTGACAAAGATGCACCAGAAGCCCGTCAAGTATTGGTTGGTCGTATCTCAGTTATTATCGTCGCTGTAGTTGCTATTTTCCTAGCGTCTGATCCAGATAGCTCGGTATTGAACTTGGTTTCTAATGCTTGGGCAGGATTTGGTGCAGCGTTTGGACCACTGGTTATCTTCAGTCTTACTTGGCGCGGTATGAACCGTAACGGTGCCGTTGCTGGTATGGTTGTTGGTGCATTGACGGTTATTTTATGGGTCTATGGTCCATTCGAGATGAATGGTGTGGCATTAAATAGCTGGTTGTACGCTATTGTTCCAGGCTTTATCTTAAGTACCATTGCTATTTTTGTAGTTAGTATGATGACTGGCGGTCCAAGACCTTCAGTATCTGCTAAGTATAAAGAGATGGAGCTAAACTTAAACAAATAAGCTTATAGACCGTCCTATCGCTATAAAAAAACCTCGTCACTATTGACGAGGTTTTTTGTTGTCAGTTTCTTATTAGTAATTATTTACTTAATACAAGCCGTTTTAACGAATAAGAAATGTAGCTTGACCTATACTACAAGCATGAAATTGATTTAATGATGTTATATGGTTTGTGAGAGCATGCAACAGATATGGTCTTTATAATTATAATTTTTATAGTAAGTTCGAAATAAAAAAGACGCGTTGATAATAACCATAAAAAAGCGACCCATTATGGATCGCTTTTTTTATAAAATATAGTACAACTTATAAGTTAGGTCTTTTATGGTTAGATTAAAAATCTTGTTTTGCTTGGTATGATAGCTTCACACCGACGATATAACCGTCGTTGTCATCAAAATCAGCAACGATTTTGTCAGTTGGCAATGCACCTTGAGCATCACCGAACCATAAGTATTTTCCACCAGCTGATACGGCCCATTCTGGAGTGACATTATACTTAGCGCCCAGACCAACACTGTAGTAGCCTTCGACAGGTCCTAATGACGTCGTAGGATCTCCAGCACCACTATCCCAACCAATAGTACCATTTACTGCTAACGCAGGTGCTAAACGCTTAGCCAAGCCCAGCTCTACCTGCCATTGATCGTCATCATAATCAACTAAGTTTAAACCATCTTCTGCATACAGTTCGTTGTTTTTACTGACTTCATTATATAATGGCGGTGTTATTTTAAAATCACCCCAAGGTACCCAGCGTACTTTTGCTGTGGCTAAAGTCGTTGGATTGATACCGGTTTGGAAATCAAAATTGACCGATTCTGGGGTCGTGATTTCGTACTTACTGCTTTGATTGGCTGCGGCAGGATCACCAGCTAGAACGCCAGCTAGCGGATATGTTTCGGCTATATTCATATCATGGTCAATCTCAGAACGATATGTCAGTGCCGCTTTTAAAGCAATTTCAGGTTTGCTATATGACATACCTGCGATCCAACCATAATCCATATCAGGATTACTGCTTGAAGTATAGCCAGTCGCTGGACCATAAGCCAATCCGCGCAGTTTTACTTCAGATTCAATACGCTGAGCGACCGGACCACCATATAATTGGAACTCTTTATTAGCACCGAACTTCATACCTAGAAGTCCTGTTAAGCTTTGGCTACGAACCTCTACATTGGTATTTTCACCTGCATTACCTGCCTCAGCTTGTGCTATTGCACCTGCAGTACCAAGATTAGTAGCATCGTCCACAAAACCTTGTGCTGCTTCTGCTTGTTCTTCGGCTTGTCGTGCAAAATCTTGTGCGACTTGTGGATCTGTAGCTGTTGCAGCTAACTGTCCAAGTCGTTGCGCTTCTGCACCAGCGGCTTGAGCATCTTCAGTTAAACCTTGAATAGCATCTCCAATAGTCGCAGCATTCACTCGTCCATTAGTTAACTGAGTGATAGAAGCATTAATATCGCCTTTTGAAACGAAATTACTATCACCAGTATATTCAGCAGCAGCACCAAATGGCTCATCATATAAAAGACCGATACTAAAGGTATCATTGATATCTGCTTTTACGCCATAACGGAAAAAATCATAAGATTCAGCAATATCACCAGTGTCACCACCTTCAACATAAGTATTACTGCTAGGCACATTATTTGCGCTATCTCTACCACTAACGTCAGCATCAATGTAAGTATAGACAGATTCGGCATAAACGCCATCTTGGAAGAAAGCAGTGACATCTTGACCCGAGCGATCAAGGCCAGCAGCGTTTGTTACGCTGGCTACAGAAAGCGTTGCGATCGCTACCGCAAGTGTTTTTAAATGAAAGGTAGTGCGCATTGTATATCTCCAAACGTCCTCGTTGTTTTACCGTTCCTATAATCAGTAGGTCAGAACAATCTCCTTCCATACCTATTATTTAAACGGTCTCCTAATTTGAATAGTAATGGCTTTCTCACACTAAGACAACACTTAAAGTACTTTATTTCTCAAATATGACTGGACAGTTCTTAATTATTATTATGCACTTAAGTGAATATTATTAATATTTTTCTAACCGAATAACTTATGCATACCGACTTCTTGTCAACCAAATTTATACTGTCAAGAACGCTTTCAATAAATAAGTTTAATTTATAAAGACCAATAAAAAAGCGACCCTTATTGGATCGCTTTTTTATCATTAAATAATAAGTATTAGATGACTATTGCTGCATCGAGATAGACGTGCAATTCTTAGCACTATTGCGCTTGGTAAGAAACTTTAACCCCTAGTACATAACCGTCGTTGTCTTCAAAGTTGCTGACGATATCTTGGGTTGGTGTCTTACCTTTTGCATCACCAAACCATAAATATTTACCGCCTGCTGATACTGCCCAGTTTTCGGTGACATTGTATTTGGCACCAAGACCTGCACTATAGTAGCCTTCGATAGGACCTAAAGACGTGACTGGGTCACCTGCTCCGCTATCCCAGCCAACTGTACCACTAACTGCTAGAGCTGGTGTTAGGCGTTTGGCCAATCCAAGCTCAACAACCCATTGCTCATCATCATAGCTGACTAAATCTAAACCTTTGTCATCTCCAGTCAGAGTTTTACTAACTTCATTGTAGTTTGGTGGTGTAATTGCAAAGTCATCCCAAGGTACCCAGCGCACTTTTGCAGTCGCCAGTGTCGTTGGATTAACACCTGTTTGGAAGTCTAAATTGACTGATTTTGGTGTGGTAATTTCAATTGAATTACCAACGCCTACATCAAAACTTTCGCCAATCTGGGTTTTGTGATCAATCTCAGATCGATAAGTCAGAGCAGCTTTTAAAGCAATTTCAGGCTTGCTGTATGAAGCTCCAGCTAACCAACCATAATCTTGGCTAGGGTTGATATTCGCAGTATAGCCCGAAGCTGGACCATAAGCAGCACCACGTAGCTTTACATTAGCTTCTATGCGCTGTGCAACTGGGCCACCATACACTTGGAAGTTTTTGTTTTGACCAAGCTTCATGCCCAATATACCCGTTAGGCTGTGGCTACGTACTTCAACATTGGTCGCCTCACCTGCTGCATCTGCTGCTCCTTTTAGAATTTCTAGTTGAGCCAGCCCTTCTGCTATATCTGGCTTAGCAGCGTCTGGTATATTTGGATTAGCTAGAGCGCCTTTAGCCTGAGCGATTGCACCATTGAGTGTTGCAACATTCGGAATGTCTCCTCCTGATCCACCTGCAACAATCGTATCGGCATCGTCGATTGAAACAAAGTTGTTGTCACCACTGTAAAGAGCAGCAGCACCAAATGGCTCGTCGTATAACACGCCAATACTAAAGGTGTCATTGATGTCGGTTTTTACACCATACCGAAAAAAGTCGTAGGATTCCGCGATATCATCTATTTTTCTGCCTTGTACATAGCTTTCATCATTAGAGCGTACCACTGCATTGTCATAGCCTGTGACATCAGCATTAATATAGGTATAGACGGTTTCTGCATAAGTGCCATCTTGTAAAAATGCAGTAATATCTTGACCTGAGCGATCAAGACCAGCAGCGCTAGCAACGCTAGCGATAGAAAGAGCTGCAACAGCTACTGTGAGAGTTTTTAAATGAAAAATTGCGCGCATTGTCTATCTCCAAACGTCCGCATTGTTTTACTACTTTGTCCTATGTAGACAAGTAAGCAGTATCCGAAGTCAAAGATAGTAAAGTTTTTGGCACACTAAAACAACTGAAAAAAAATATTATTTCTCTTTTATGACTAAATAGTCATAAAAGAGTGTTTTTATGTATATAGATGAATATAATAGTTTAGAGAACTTGATCTGTTTTTATAGCTAGTTATAGCTAGTTATAGCTATACGCGCTAGTAATGCGGTGGTCTATCTGCTATTACATCGAATGGTGCAATGCCGTCGTCAGTCCTCTGGCTTTCTACTTGCTTATAGACCAGTTGGAGCTGACGCTGTAACGTATGAATATGCTGGTCTTGACGAGCAATTACCTCATCAAGTCGCTCTACAGTCAATTCAAGATGCGCCATGCTCATTTGTAGATCGACCATTTGTGTTTGTAGTTCAGATAGTTCTATTGCATGATCTTTTTGGTTTGCATTATTCTTTGATGCTGTCTTCATACTTATCTCATTGTCATAATTATTTGTAGCATGGAGCTTATATTATAGGTCATTTATAGGGAACAAAGCATTAACACAGGAATCAAAACCATCTTACTAAAATTTTAATCATAATAGAGGTGATAAAAAGTCCTTGCTTACACTAAAGTCATCTAGCAGCATGTTATACTGTTAACAATTTGGCAATATTCTTTAAACCTCTATTGTCCACTCATTGTTTTTATCACTATATATAAGCTTAAGATAATTTATGGCACTGATACATTTAAAAAATATTCATCTCGCCTTTGGCGTCGCCCCTGTCCTCGATGGTATTGATTTTAGCATTAATGAAGGTGAGCGCGTCTGTTTGATCGGCCGCAATGGTGAAGGTAAATCTACTTTATTCAAACTCATCAACGGCTCTTTACAGCCTGATAGTGGTGAAATCATCATCAATGGTAGTGCAAGCGTAGCGATGCTTGAGCAAGATGTACCTGAAACCAGTGGTAAAATACTCGACATCGTCATGGGTGGTAGCCGCCATACCGCTGATTTACTGATTAAATACAATCAGCAAACTGACCTATGCGCAAATGGCGATATGGATGCGTGCGAGCGTATGGCAACGTTGCAACATGATATCGACGCTGTGCATGGCTGGGATCTAGAGCGCGAAGCAAGACGGTTAATTACAACGATGGGGCTTGATCCTGAAGATGATTTATCCTCTTTATCTGGTGGTCGTAAGCGCCGTGTGTTACTGGCGCGGGCATTAGTGACCAAGCCTGATATGCTCTTATTAGATGAGCCGACCAACCATTTAGACGTTGATAGTATTGAGTGGTTAGAGCGCTTCTTGCTCGACTGGCAAGGCCTAACTCTACTGTTTGTCACTCACGATAGAGCATTCGTTGATAAGCTTGCGACTCGCATTGTAGAGCTCGACCGCGGGCAGCTGACAAGCTATGACGTGACTCAGGGCGCAAAAGGTTATGCCCGTTATCAAGAACTTAAAGAGCAGCAGTTACTAGCAGAAGAAAAGAACAATGCCAATTTTGATAAAAAACTGGCGCAAGAAGAAGTATGGATTCGTCAAGGCATTAAAGCACGTCGTACCCGTAATGAAGGCCGCGTTCGTGAATTAAAAGCATTACGTGAAGAGCGTAGCGCACGCCGTGAGCAAGTTGGTAATGTTAACATTACTATGGGTGAAGGTGAAAAAAGTGGCAAGCTGGTCTGTAAGGTTAAAAACCTGCATCTAGAGTATGACGGTAATGTGTTGGTTGATAATTTTACAACCACTATTATGCGCGGTGATAAAATCGGCATTATAGGTCCAAATGGTGCAGGCAAAACCACACTTATTAAAGCCCTACTCGACATGTCTGATGATGAGGTAACCAAGACTGGTAGCGTTGAGCTTGGGACAAATTTGCAAATCGCTTTTTTTGATCAACTACGAGATCAGCTGGATCTTGAAGCAACTGTCGCTCAAAATGTATCAGAAGGCTCAGACTTTATCGAAGTTGGTGGTCGTAAAACCCACATCATGAGTTATTTACAAGATTTCTTATTTGCGCCTGAGCGTGCACGTACCCCGGTTAAAGCTCTATCAGGTGGTGAGCGTAATCGTGTCTTACTGGCCAAACAACTGCTAAAACCTGCCAATATCCTAGTGCTTGATGAGCCAACCAACGACCTAGATATGGCAACCCTTGAGCTATTAGAAGAATCGGTCAGCAGTTTTAACGGTACCATTCTCCTTATCAGCCATGATCGCTCGTTTATGGACAACGTGGTCACCTCTACTTGGGTATTTGACCAAGACGAAAATGGCAAAGGTGTGGTTAAAGAGTATGTAGGTGGTTATCAAGAATATTTGATACAGAAAAAACGTGTTCAAGCTGCTCATGCGGCCAAATCTGCAAATAAAGCCTCTGAAAATACCAAATCTACCAATAAGTCAGCAGCGGAAAACAAACCTAAAAAAACAGCTAAAAAATTAAATTTTAATGAGCAGCGTGAGCTTGATAACCTACCAAAACAGATTGCTACTCTTGAGCAAGAACAAACTCAATTACAAGAGAAACTAGCGGATGGTTCATGGTTCACCGAAGACTTCGACGCTGCAACCGTTGCAAGCGAGCGCTTATTAGTGATCGAAGATGAGATAATGAATATGCTTGAACGTTGGGAAGCCCTCGAAAACAATTAGAGCATTGTTAAATTAGATCAGTCTACAAAAGCAACTTACCTAGGTTTATGAATAGACCATAGTAACAAATCATAGATAAGCAGGTTTGGAATATGTTTAGGTGAACCAAATGATAGTAAATCTATGGAAAGTTAGTGAACATTGCCCTAATTTCGAGTATCATTCTTGGTCTTTGAATATCCTTATTAATTTTAAGGTGATTATTGCAATCGGATTTTAATATAATAAGGTTTCAGCTTTGATTTGGCTGTGACTTTTTCATAAGACTATAGCTATAAACAATGTGTTGTCAGAGTCGTTTTATTTTTGACACATTAATTTATTTTATGACCAAAATAGCTTAGAATAGCAACAATTAGCAAAATTAGGCACAGCTAACGTGGCTTATATATTTGTATTGTAAATTTCTAAGTCACAAACCCAGTGTGGGATAATCCCATTTCATTCACCTGGAGGAAGTATTAATGAGCCAAGCCGAAGGCGTTAATGTACAACGTCGTAGAGTTCTTATTGCCTCGACTGCCGCAATTGGTGCAGCTGGGGTAGCTGCTGTAGCAACACCTTTTGTTCGTTCTTGGACCCCAAGTGCTAAAGCAGAAGCTGCCGGAGCGGCAGTTACTCAAGACATCAGTTCTATCGAAGATGGACAAATGATCGTCGTCAAATATCGTGGCAAACCTATTTTTGTGGTTAAGCGCACTGAAGACATGATAGGTACGCTTGAATCAGTAAAACCGCTGTTATCTGACCCTGATTCTAGTGCATCGCTACAACCTGAATACTGTGTCAATCCTACTCGCTCTCTTGAACCGGGTATACTGGTGGTAGAAGGCGTTTGTACGCATTTGGGCTGTGCACCGAACTATCGTCCTGACGTTGGTGCAGCCGACTTAGGTGGCAATGACTGGTATGGTGGGTTTTTCTGTCCTTGTCACGGTTCTAAATACGACCTAGCGGGTCGTGTCTATAGTGGCGTTCCGGCACCGCTTAACTTACCCATCCCAGAATATAGTATGGATGGTACTATCTTGACGGTTGGGGAGGCTTAACATGAGTATGGGTAAAAAGTTAATGCATTGGGTGGACGCACGCTTTCCTGCGACCGAAACCTATGAATACCACATGTCAAAGTACTATGCGCCAAAGAATTTTAACTTTTGGTACTTTTTTGGCGTATTGTCAATGGTGGTATTGGTCAACCAATTGGTGACCGGTATTTGGCTTACGATGATGTACAACCCAAGTGCTGAAGGCGCGTTTGCGTCTGTTGAATATATCATGCGTGATGTGAAAGGCGGTTGGCTTATTCGCTATATGCATTCGACTGGTGCTTCAGCCTTCTTCGTTGTAGTCTACTTGCATATGTTCCGTGCCTTGCTTTATGGTTCATACCAAAAGCCTCGTGAGCTTATTTGGCTGATCGGGATGGGAATTTATTTGGCGTTGATGGCTGAAGGTTTCTTCGGTTACCTACTGCCTTGGGGCAACATGTCATTCTGGGGTGCACAGGTTATCTTAAACCTTCCTGCCGCGCTTCCTGTGATTGGTGATGGCCTTGCTGAATGGGTTCGTGGTGATTATATTATCTCAGGTATTACGTTAAACCGTTTCTTTGCGCTACACGTCGTTGCTATTCCTCTAGTACTTGTGGGCTTAGTCTTTATGCATATCGTTGCCTTGCATCATGTGGGTTCAAACAACCCAGACGGTATCGATATTAAAAAGCTTAAAGATAAAAATGGTGTGCCATTAGATGGTATTGAGTTCCATCCTTATTACACCGTGCATGACATGATCGGTATTGTTGTCTTCTTTATCTGTTTCTTTGCTGTAGTGTTCTTCTTCCCAGAAGGCGGCGGTTTCTTCCTAGAGCCACCAAACTTTGAAACAGCGAATTCACTAAAAACACCTGAACATATTGCACCTGTATGGTATTACACGCCTTTTTATGCAATCTTACGTGCTGTTCCAAATAAACTTGGCGGTGTTATTGCAATGGGTGGCGCAATTGCCGTGCTATTCTTAATACCATGGCTTGATAGATCACCAGTACGCTCTATACGTTATAAAGGTATCTTGTCTAAGATTGCATTAACTGTGTTTGCTATTAGCTTCATTGTACTGGGTTATTTAGGTGCTACGCCTGCGACACCAACGGCGACTATCATGGCCCGTGTCTTTACAATCTTGTATTTCTTGTTTTTCTTGTTGATGCCGATTTACACTGCTATCGAGAAGTGTAAACAGCCACCAGAACGTGTTACCGGAGGTCACTAATGAACACGCTAACAAAATCCTTAACAGGTTTAGGCTTAGGCGCGGCATTGACCTTGACTGCTGGTACGGCACTGGCAGCAGGCGGCGGCGGATGCGGGACTTTTGTCAATGCCGAAGGCGTTGAAGAACACTTAGCCTGTAGTACAGCGCCTATTGATTTTACTAATAAGGGCTCGCTACAAAACGGTGCAAAAATATTTATGAACTACTGTGCAGGTTGTCATTCTGCACAGTACGTCCGTCATTCACGTATTGCTAAAGATCTTGAAATACCACCTGAGCTTGTAGAAAAGTACTTGATGGTAACCACTGATCAAATCGGTGATCATATCAATGCTGAAATTGATCCTGAGATTCAAGCGTCATGGTTTGGTGCTGCACCACCAGATTTAACGCTTGAAACCAGACTGCGTGGTGATGATTGGGTTTATACATACTTACTATCGTTTTATGAAGATCCTAGCCGTCCTTGGGGGGCTAACAACTTAGTACTGGCAAATGCGGCCATGCCTCATGTATTGCATAATATGCAAGAAGAGTTAAGTGCTGAAGAATTCGAATCTGAAGTCGGTGACTTGGTGAATTTTATGGCATGGATGGCTGAACCTGCCCGTCATGACCGTCAAGTAATTGGTTTTTTTGTCATCTTATTCTTATTGGTACTACTCATTCCAGTTTACTTGCTTAATAAAGAGTTTTGGAAAGACGTGAAATAATAAAATAAGTAGACGTTAAAGATGTAGAAATTCAGTATAAACTAGGCACTACTTAGGTAGTGCCTTTTTTGCATTGTTTTAAAGTTCAATAAAATCTATCTTAGAAATAAAATAGACTTGCTGTGACTATATAAACTCTAGCAGTATATAATGTTTACGCACGCTACCTTGATAAACAGGGTAACTTTGTTTACGATGACACCCTCAACTATTAACATTAGGCTCTCATGATTGATGCGAATGACATTCCGAGTAGTCAGCTGATTTTATATGCTGATGATGGCTACGACAGTCATGTGGTACGCCTGTTGCTTGAAGAAAAAAAGCTTGATTATTATTTGTCACGTTTACACTCAGAGCGCCCTGAAGACCTTACTGAACTGAACCCTTATCATACATTGCCTGTGTTACAGCAGCGCGAAATCTCACTATATGAGATTAACGTGATTTTTGAGTATTTAGAAGAGCGTTATCATGCAAATAAACTGTTGCCTGATACGCCTCAAGAACGTGCGCAGTTTCGTCAGTTAGCTTGGCGTATTCAACATGATTGGTTAGTGCTTGGTAAACGCTTGCTTAAACATCCAGATAGCTTTAACAAAACGCAAGCAGCCTCAGCAAAAAAACAGCTGACTGATTCATTAATTACCCTATCACCACTATTTGCTCATAAATCATACTTTATGTCAGATGAATTTGGATGGTGTGATGTGCTATTGGCGCCTTTATTATGGCGACTGGACGAGATGGGTATCGAGCTACCACGTGCAATTAGTCGTCCTTTACTAGACTATCAAACGCGGCTTTTTGAGCGTAATAGCTTTCAAAAAAGTGTTCGCTAATTAGATAACTTTATATAGCTGTCCTAGAATAGCAACTGACCCAGTATAAGCTAAGTAAGTTTATCCTTATCCGTTAGCTAAAAGCCATATAAAATTACTTTATTAATCAAAAACCAAAAAATATAGGAAACCATCAGATGAGCGAAACCACGTCTATTACCCCAACTCGTCCCTATATGGTGCGTGCGCTATATCAATGGATAGAGGACAACGCCCTGACACCATATTTAATGGTTGATGCCACTGCCAAAAACGTGCAAATACCAACCGAACACGTACAGGATGGCCGTATCGTGCTTAATATCGCTAGCCGCGCTACTGGTAATATGAGTATGGAGAATGATTATATTCACTTTAGTGCACGTTTTGGCGGAGTATCGCAAGAGATTTGGGTGCCACTACCTGCCGTCATGGGTATCTATGCAAAAGAAAACTCACAAGGTATGTTTTTTGACCCGAGCGAATATGAAAATTATGATCCTGAAGAAGACTCTGTAGGTACGTCTAAAAAGAGCACAGCTACCGAGTCCAAGCCGAAACGTAATAATAAAGCGGGTTTAAAAGTCTTAAAATAGTAAATGGCAAAATACAAAAAAGCTGGACGTATTTAATACGCCCAGCTTTTTTATTGTCTATTTAAAGTTTTACAACTCAAATCAAGTTCTCGGTAATGTCACACCGCGTTGACCTTGATATTTACCGCCACGATCTTTATAGCTGGTCTCGCAGACATCATCTGCATCACTTTGGAAAAACAACATTTGTGCCACACCTTCCCCCGCATAAATACGTGCAGGTAAATTGGTAGTATTACTAAACTCTAAAGTGACGTGCCCTTCCCACTCAGGCTCAAGCGGCGTCACGTTGACGATGATACCGCAGCGTGCATAAGTCGATTTACCAAGACATATAGTCAATACATCACGTGGAATACGAAAATATTCCATCGTACGTGCTAATGCAAAAGAATTTGGCGGAATAATACACTCATCACCAACAATGTCGATAAAGCTTTTTTCATCGAAATTTTTAGGGTCAACGACTACCGAATGGACGTTAGTAAAGACCTTAAATTCAGGTGCACAGCGCACGTCATAACCATAGCTTGAAGTACCGTAACTAACCAGACGCTCACCTGCATCATTAAAGCGTACTTGACCCGCCTCATATGGCTCGATCATACCATGTTCTTCAGCCATTTTACGAATCCAGCGGTCAGACTTGATAGACATTGTTATTCCTCAAAATTTTTAATAGCGACGATTATACGGAATTGATAGATCAATTTATAGAGTAATCACAAAATTGCTTAAGCTGGCTTTTTTAAACCTACTTAAGTTAATTGTCGGTTAAAATATACGCTTATCATCGACAGGTTTAGCAAACTTACTAATATTGGCTTCAATGTTCTTAGCAATGTTCAGATAATAGGATGCGAACTCATCATTAGCTAAAACGCTTGGCTCACCTTTATCCACTTGCGCACGAATACCGCTGGCGAGTGGCAGCTGACCTAATAGCGGCACGTGATATTGCTCAGCGATAAGCTCACCGCCTCCAATACCAAAGATGGCTTCGGTATGATGACAGTTGCTACAAGTATGCAATGCCATATTTTCAACCACACCAAGTACTGGAATACTGGTTTTGTTGAACATCTCAACACCTTTTTGCGCGTCAAGTAAGGCAATATGCTGCGGCGTCGTTACAATCACTGCGCCAGTCACTGGAATACGCTGTGCAAGCGTCAGCTGAATATCACCCGTACCTGGCGGCATATCAATGACCAAATAGTCTAGCTGTGGCCAGTTGGTTTGGTTATATAGCTGCATGAGCGCACCTGTGGCTTTTGGTCCGCGCCAAGCGACAGGTGTATTATCACTATCAAGCAAGCTACCTATAGATAGCATCGCTAAGCCATGCGCGTCAACAGGAACAAACTGCTCATTTTCTAGTTGCGGTTTTACATCAGCGACGCCCAGCATCGTTGGCATACTAGGCCCATAAATATCAGCATCAAGCACACCAACACGGTTGCCAAGCTCTTTTAAAGCCAAGGCAATATTAACGGTGGTGGTTGATTTACCGACGCCGCCTTTGCCTGACGCTACTACGATAATATGTCGAATACGCGGATGTGCTGCTAGTGAAGCTTGAGTTGGCGCCGCTTTCGTTATGGGTGGTTCGCTGTCTGTATGTGACTGTACGCTTGACTTATCTTGCTTAGCCATTGCATCGGTCGTCTTTGGCATCTGTTTCGGTAAGCTTGCTCCGTCACCTTTTGCTGGTGCAGGCAGGCGCACATTCATATGGATCGTTTGGATACCATGCGGATGCAGCAGTTGTCCAAGCTCTTGCTGAATGGTTTCAGGATCACTATCTTGTGGCAACCGTAAGTCTAAGGTTAGCTGGTTACCGCTGCGCTCAAGCCCTGTTATCATGGTAGCAATGCTAACAGTACCTACTTCATAGCCCAGTAGTACTTTATCTACTGCACTATCACGTTCTGCCTGTTGCTTGGGAGTCTCAGGTTTTTCTGACGTTATTTTTTTTATAAAGTTAAACATAGCTACTATTACTGCCTATAAAAGTGGGTGGACATGGTAAAAGAGCTCAGTTAACAATGCTATAAATATGAAAAACCAGATAGTCTATGAGCTTTTTAGCCAAACCTTTTATCGTGACAGTGTAGCTCAATTACAAGGATAAAAAAACCACAACGCTAATCGTACAAGGCCCTGTACAATCTGTTTTTTCTGCCTTTTAACTTAAATACTGGTGTCGATGATTATTGTATCTATATTTAGCTTGTTAAATGGACAAAAATTGTGAAGCAATAAAGAGGTAGATAAGCACACCTGAGGCGTCACATACTGAGGTAATTAAAGGTGCACTCGCAGTAGCAGGGTCAAACCCTAGTTTATTGAGCACAAAAGGAAGGCTCATACCAATCACACAGCCGATCATAACCACGGACATCATACTAAGCGCAAGCACTAGTGATACCACAGCATCACCGCGTATGTAACCGATGATAGAGATAGCCACTGCCATCGTAGCACCAAGCATGAGCGCGACCAGAGCTTCTCTGGCTAGTAGTGAAAACCAGTCTCGCATGACCACATCCCCAGTCGCTAGGGCGCGCACCATTAAGGTCGCAGACTGCGATCCGGCGTTACCACCACTATCTACCAGTAATGGCAAGAAAAACACCAATACCAGATTGGCTGCAATGACCTCTTCAAAATTTGAGATGCTTAATCCTGATAGTAAGTTCCCAAATACTAAAAACACCAACCAAAACACGCGCTTACGATATAGCACCCGAATGCTAACATCTTTGAGCTTGCCTACCATAGTTGAGATGCCGCCTGACTTGTGAAAGTCATCAGTGGCTTCATCACTTGCAACGTCCATTGCATCATCATGGGTAACAATGCCTACCAAAGCACCACTATTATCGATAATTGGCAGGGCAATCAAGTCATATCGTGCAATGGTTTTAGCCACTACTTCTTGATCGTCATCGACATGACAGGACACCACAGTACTCATCATCATGTCTGCAATAGCCTGATTAGGCGACGCTAAAATCAATACTCGTAATGACACTACCCCCATTAACCTACGTTCGTCGTCAATTACGTAGGTGTGGTAGATGGTCTCAGCATCAGGCGCTTCCAAACGTAGAGCATGCAAAGCTTCGGCAACCGTCATCTGAGCACTCAAAGTAGCATAGTCTGATGTCATCAAAGCACCAGCCGTGCGCTCTTCATAAGCGGACAGTTTACGAATATCTTCACGCTGCGCCTGTGCCAGTGCTGGAAGTAAAGCATCACGCTGATCTTGGTTTAAATGTTTATATAAGTCAGTGCGTTCATCAGCAGGCATCTCCCCTACCAATATCGCCATGATATTCCGAGGAAACTCATGCGCCATAGCAACTTGAACATCAGGCTCTAAATAAGAAAAAATGGTGGAGCGATTAGATAGACGTTCTAATAATTGCCAAGCAAGTTTAGACTCCATAAGTGCGAGCACATCAGCAATATCGATGGGGCGCAAGTCTTGTAATTGATTGACTGACTGCTCAAATTCGTGTTGTTCAGTAGCACAGCTTAATGTCTTTGCTAAGGTCTCTACAACATCTTTGCTATTCATTATTCTTACTCCGAGCGACCTTTAAGCGGTGCAGCAAACAATAATAAAAAAGAGTCAACATCATTGGCTCAAGTCAATAGAAGACAAGATGTTAATGGATTGATTTTTTATTAGCAAGCGATAGTCAATTCAAATTCGTATGGGTATGAATAAACTGGTTTTGGATGAACAAAAAAACCACAATGCCAATAGTACTGGCTTTGTGGTAATCTAAAAATTATTTTCTTATTTATAAATGTTCTTATAAATGATGGGAGTAAAAACTTATCTCATGCACCAACCATGACTGGCATTGATAGACTGACCGGTAAATACATTGGTTGGAAAAGCGGCCAAAAACAGTGCCGTTTGCGACACATCTTCGATAGTCGTAAACTCTTTATTGAGCGTATTCGCAAGTAAGATATCGTTGATCACAGCCTCTTCACTGATACCTTTTGCAGTAGCCTGTAGTGGTATTTGCTCATTAACCATTGCCGTTCTGACAAAGCCTGGAGAAATCATATGCGAGCGTACATTATGCGGAGCACCTTCTTTGGCAATGGCGCGGCACAAACCTAGTAATCCGTGCTTTGCAGTAATGTAAGGTGCTTTAAAAAGTGACGCATCATGAGCATGAATTGAACCGATATAGATAATCGTGCCACCTTTATTGTCTTTATACATATATTCTACAGCCGCTTTAGTGGTTAAAAAACCACCATCTAGATGGATAGCTAACAGGTTTTTCCAGTTGTCGAAACTCATTTTATTAATCGGATTAATAAGCTGAATACCTGCGTTTGAGACCAAAATATCAATACCACCAAAGGTATCGACAAGCTGTTTGGTACCACTGTTGACAGCATCTTCAGATCTGACATCCATATTGATTGCCAGCGCTTTACCGCCAGCTTTGGTAATCATATCGACTGTTTCTTGAGCGCCTTCAAGATTAATGTCAGCGACGCCGATCAGAGCACCAGCTTTTGCATAAGTCTCAGCAATGTCACGCCCAATACCAGCAGCTGCACCAGTGATTAAGGCTACCTTGCCTGTCAAATCTTGTTGTACTTGGGTCACCATAGTTTGTCCTTATTATGGGTGGGTATAATAGTAATGGCGAAACGCTACAGTTGTAGCAAGCCTTTAACTAAGCACGCACTCACTGTTTTTGTAGCTCAGTGATAAGCTATGCGCAGTTCCGTTGCACAGTTTTTGTAGCGTTCTGACCCTATTACTTAGGGTTAACACGCATTATGAAGTGTCTCGTATTGCGTGGTCTTGAATAAACAACAGCCGTTTGAATGCTGTTATTAGGAAAAGGAGATAACGAATTGTAGAAATTTTTTGTTATTAATGATGGTTCTTGATCGTACTTATTGAATGTTTTTTGATAGGTAATAATGGTATCAACTCAGAAAAACGAGCATAGTTATTGATAATCAATATTATAGCCAGTCGATATAAAATAGATAACCGCTAGCGCTAGAAAATACGCTCGCTCATTTGATACGGATAGTGTTGCCAGTAGAGCTATGTGTAATAGATGAGGATATACAATAGATTGCGATATTACACAGATTATCGGTAAAGAGTTAGATGCTGAATCGGTACTGGAGCAGCGCCATGACGTTGCTGTCACACACTAAAAGCAAAGTGACAACAATGGGCTGTTGGTTATAATTGAATATTATTTATAGAGTGATATGCATTGAATGTCAACTATAAATTTGAACTAAAGATTAAAATATGAATTGCTTAACTATCCCTGTGAATGATCAGCTTATATTATCATTATGATATTAATAGAAAAAAGCCTTAATAACCCTATCTTAATAGCCTTATAGAGCCATCGAGATAAAGTTACAAGGCTTTTGTTCTGTTTAAAGCAATATAAAGATAAATGTATTTATTCAGAAGATCAGTTCATAAACCAGCCATGACTGGCAACGATAGACTGCCCTGTAAATACGTTACTTGGGAACGCTGCTAAAAATAGCGCTAACTGAGCAATATCCTCGACAGTGGTAAACTCTTTATCGACAGTATTGACTAACATAATATCGTTAACGACTTCCTCTTCGCTGATACCTTTTTCAGCCGCTTGCTCAGGGATTTGTTTTTCGACCAACGGCGTTTTCACAAACCCTGGACATACTACGTGCGAGCGCACGTTATGAGCTGCGCCCTCTTTTGCCAATACACGGCACAGCCCAAGCAGACCGTGCTTAGCGGTAACGTAAGGTGCTTTATAAAGTGAAGCTTCGTGCGAGTGTACCGAACCCATATAAATGACCGTACCACCTTTGTCTTCTTTATACATATGTTGTACGGCAGCTTTAGTAGTTAAGAACGCCCCGTCCAAATGGATAGCCAGCATTTTTCTCCAGTCATCAAACGCCATTTTACTAATTGGATCAATGATCTGGATACCGGCGTTAGAAACGAGAATATCAATACCACCAAAGGTATCGACTAACTGTTGTACGCCATCATTTACGGCATATTCTGAGGTGACATCCATAGCAATTGCAAGAGCACGTCCGCCAGCCGATTCTATGGCATCGACCGTTTGCTGCGCCGCTTCAAGATTAATGTCTGCAATACCAACCGCTGCCCCTGCTTTGGCATAAGTCTCAGCGATATCGCGTCCAATACCACTTGCAGAGCCTGTGATTAATGCTACCTTTCCTGTCAGATCTTGCTGTAATTCGGTCGCCATATTTTGTATTCCTTGATTAAATAGCTTTTTGAATGCCTGTGCTAGATATATTTATGCACCATAACTACTGAGCAATACTCACAGGCGTTTTTTCTTGCAGCTCATCAAAGCTCACACCGTTTGCAAGCTCAACCAGCTTTAAGCCATTATCAGTGACATCTAATACTGCAAGCTCGGTAATAATACGATCTACTACTCCTTTACCTGTTAATGGCAGCTCGCAATTGGCAAGGATTTTTGGATCGCCATGTTTGTTCACTTGTTCCATCAGTACAATCACACGCTGCACGCCAGCAACCAAATCCATGGCACCGCCCATACCTTTGACCATTTTTTTGGGAATCATCCAGTTGGCAAGATCGCCCTGCTCTGAGACTTCCATCGCGCCCAATATTGCCAGATTGACATGACCGCCACGAATCATAGCAAATGATTCTGAACTGCCAAAATAACTGGCACCAGGCTCTGCGGTTACTGTTTGTTTACCCGCATTAATCAAGTCAGCATCGACATTTTCAGCAGTTGGAAACTCACCAATACCTAATAGGCCGTTTTCTGATTGTAGCCAAACGTCCATACCTTCAGGGATATAGTTGGCCACTAAGGTTGGTAGCCCTATTCCTAAATTCACATAATAACCATCTTGTAGTTCTTTCGCGGCACGCTGTGCCATCTGCTCTCTTGTCCATGCCATGATATTTTCCTTATTTTTATACCAATCCTAAAAAATATTTTAAATAGCTATTTCATTTATTTATCTAAATAAGTGCTTAATCTAATACAGTGTCCAAGCAACATCTAAGCGCTTTCAACTGCTTTAGTTGTCGTTTTCTCAATACGTTTTTCAGGACTATTATTCAACACAATACGCTGCACAAAGATACCAGGTAAATGCACTTCATCGGGATCAAAAGTGCCTGTCTCTACGATTTCTTCTACTTCGACGATGGTGATTTTGCCAGCCATTGCACAGTCTGGATTGAAGTTACGAGCAGTTTTGTTGAATATCAAGTTGCCTGACTTATCTGCTTTTTGCGCTTTAATTAGCGCCACATCAGCACGCAATGTATGCTCAAGTACATATGTGCGACCATCAAAATCACGCGTCTCTTTACCTTCTGCGACAAGTGTACCAACGCCAGTTGCAGTATAAAAGGCAGGAATACCCGCGCCACCCGAACGTAACTTTTCAGCCAATGTACCTTGCGGGGTCAGCTCAACTTCTAATTCGCCCGCTAAGTATTGACGCTCAAACTCTTTGTTTTCACCGACATAGGATGAGATCATTTTTTTGATTTGACGAGTTTGTAGTAGCAATCCTAAGCCAAAGTCATCAACACCTGCGTTGTTACTGATACAGGTTAAATCTTTAACACCGCTATCACGCAATGCTTCGATCAACGCCTCAGGGATGCCGCATAGACCAAAACCGCCAATAGCAAGAGTTTGGCCGTCACTGACAATACCTTTTAACGCTTCTTCTGCACTACTATATACCTTTGATTGACTCATGGTTGACTCCTATAATTATCTGTTCGTTGATTTATATTCATTACGCATCCGTTCTATTATTGCTTTTAACTGATTCTATTAATTTTGCTAGTCTTTACATTTTGTACATGCTGATATGTCATTCCAGTTATACCACTAACTATACCACCAACCAAAATACACCCATAATAACTGCCCCTGATACGGCAAGCACTATTAGGCAATAACCCATAATAGCTCGAGCATCTAAGCCTGCAATACCCAATAATGGTAATGCCCAAAATGGCTGAATCATATTGGTCCATGCATCGCCCCAAGCTACCGCCATCGCTGTCACTGCTGGATTAACACCAAGCTCAACGCCAGCAGGTATCATAACAGGCCCTTGTACAGCAAACTGACCGCCGCCCGATGGTACAAAAACGTTAACCAAGCCTGCGCTTAGAAATGCAAAGATGGGAAAGCTGTCTGCTGAAGCAGAGTTGACGAAAAATTCGGTAACTTGTGTACTAATAGAGATGCCATTAGCGTTTGCTCCGGTCATGATACCCATGATGCCGCCATAAAACGGAAACAACAATACAATACCAGTGATGCCGCCTATACCTGAGTTTACTGCGCGATAATAACGCTCAAGCGTGCCATGCGATAACAACCCGACAAACAAAAATAGCCCAATAACTATATTGAGCCCTAAATTAAAACCATTACTACTAAATTCACTGATGTAGTACATCAAAGCCAACGCTAGCAAAATTATAGCGACTATACGGCTGTCATCCAATATTTGTGCTGGGGTATCTCTACGAGGCGATACATAAGCTTCTTTTTTAATGAGCTTGGGGTCGATAACAGTAGGGTTTTTGGGGTGCATAAAACGATTTAGAAGAGGCAAAATTACGACTAGCAAGCCGACAATAAGTAAATTATAACCAGCAAATACCGTCTGTGATAAAGGCACCGCTTCGGTCATGACATTACCCGATAGCGTGAGTAAAGTATCGCCGCCTGAGCTTAATGTTAGCGGTATCGATCCTGAAAAGCCCCCATGCCAGATAACAAATCCTGAATAGGCTGCGGCTACCAATAAGGGATAATCGACATTGGCGACTTTTCTGGCAAGTGATTTGGCAAAAATAGCCCCAATAATGAGACCAAACCCCCAGTTTATCCATGAACCAACCAAACCCACCAAGGTCGATACTATGATAGCGGTCGAAGGAGAATGAATACGGCTGGCAATATTATCCAGTAAACGCTGAATGAAGGGTGCACTAGCGAACGCATAGCCTGTCACTAATATGAGGGCCATTTGCATGGCAAAGCTATGTAGCGACCATAATCCATTACCCCAATGTCCAGCCATAGCAATCATATCCTGACCAGTAACGGCAAGACCAACAACAAAGGCAATGAGCGTTAAAATAATTGAGAATACGAACGGAGATGGCAAATAACGGTTAACCAGTTGTACACTGGCGTTGGTTATGGCATTAAACATATCCACATTCCTTGTCGATCAATGTTTGTTATTTGAGTCTTTTGACAATGAAATCTTGCTTAGCAAAAGCACTTCACAAATATGATAGCTTATCTGCGTTGCCAAATATACAGAATTTCCAAATATGCAAATAGTTATGTTAATACGTTTTATATCGATATATCATATGTAATTTTTATAATAACTTAACACATTATCCTTGCAGCGACTAGATAATAACGTTAAGAGTGTACCAGTCATCATAGTAACTCAGTATATGGTAAGCCAATATGTTATCAATGTGGATTTATGTTTAATATAAGATTATATATTGCTTATTTTGATTAATTTTATTGACCTACATTCATATGCCCTGCATAATCGCTGACTGAATTTTGCCAAGGAGGGCAGTCATGTTTAGCACATTTGCTATCATTATTACTTTATTTTTATTAATGTTTTTTGCTTATCGCGGTTATTCGGTGCTCATCCTAGCGCCGATTATGGCGACGTTAGCGGTCTTTTTATCAGGTGATTTTTTAAGTAGTATTCCCGCCTATACCGATGTGTTTATGGGGGCATTAAGTGGTTTTTTGCTTAAATTCTTCCCTATCTTCTTATTAGGTGCGCTGTTTGGACGGTTGATGGCAGACTCTGGCGCGGCGACAGCGATTGCCAATACCGTGGTCGAAAAGCTCGGTGCCAGTAAAGCCATTTTAGCCGTTATTTTGGTTTGTGCTATCTTAACCTATGGTGGTGTCTCGTTATTTGTCGTAGCGTTTGCTATCTACCCAATCGCCAAAGACTTATTCAAAGCCGCTGATATTCCTAAGCGCTTGATTCCGGCGGCGATTGCTTTAGGCTCATTTACCTTTACGATGACGGCATTGCCAGGCACGCCAGCGATTCAGAATGCTATTCCGATTCCTTATTATAATACCAACGTCTTTGCAGCGCCTATCTTAGGTATTATTGGCGGTACGATCATGTTCATTGGTGGGTGGTTATGGTTGCAGTCGCGCGCTCGCAAAGCCAATGCTGCAGGTGAAGGCTATGGTCAACATGATGATGACGTGGGCGTCGGTGGTATCGATGCTAAAAAAGAGCCTACAGGTGACACGACAAACAATACTGCACAAAACAACATCGCTAAAAGCAATCTAGCAACATCAAGCGCCATGCACAACACGCATCAAACCTCGTTTGCCATCGCCATGATTCCGCTGGTATTGGTCATCGCTCTAAACGCGTTACTTACTTATGCTGTTTTTCCGTCATTAGACTTTAGCGGCTTGCAAGCCCAGTTCCCAGACTTAAATATCGATGGATCACTTGGACTTTGGTCAATTATTATCTCGTTAGTTGTAGCCTGTATAGTTTTGATCGTATTGCGTATTGGTCATTGGAATAACCTACAAAAGACCATCAACCGTGGTACTTACGATTCGATGTTACCGATTTTTAATACGGCATCAGAAGTTGGCTATGGTGCGGTGATTGCATCATTGGCAGGTTTTCTTATCATTCGTGACAATATCTTAAATCTAAGCCCTAATAACCCGCTTATCTCAGAAGCCGTGGCGATGACCACGCTTGCTGGTATTACAGGCTCATCATCTGGTGGTTTAAGTATTGCACTGTCGACGCTCGGTGACGACTATTTAAGAATGGCGGTAGAAGCTGGAATTGATCCAGAGCTTATGCACCGTGTGGCAGTTATGGCAGCGGGCGGTCTTGACACTCTGCCCCATAGTGGCGCTGTCATCACGTTATTTGCTATTTGCGGCTTGACCCATAAACAGTCATATTTAAACCTTGCCATGGTCACCATGGTTATTCCGTTAATCGCTGTTACCTCTATCATTATCTTAGGTACGATGTTTGGTTCTTTCTAAACAAATCTATATTAATATGTGCATAAAAACCCACTTCGTACTTTACTTGGTGGGTTTTTTAACGTGATTAATTACCGAGGATTGTCACAAATTTGGTCGAATTACGGTATCATAGGCACAATTTTTAAATTTTTCCTTTTTTAAAAGCTTTACCATTGATAACATCGCGTCCGCCCGCCATAAATAGCGTGCGATGATGATAACTAACCCGTTTATATAAAAGTATAGGTGACAAAAGTGCGTGAGATTTTAGTAACAAGTGCGCTGCCCTACGCCAATGGCTATATCCATTTGGGGCATCTTGTAGAATATATTCAGACCGACATTTGGGCGCGTGCGATGAAGGCACAAGGCCATCAGGTTACGTATGTCTGCGCGGATGACGCACATGGTACGGCAATCATGCTAAAAGCTGAAGCCAATGGCATCACGCCAGAGGAGCAGATTGCCTCAGTTAAAGCCTCGCATGAAGCGGACTTTGCAAAGTTTTTGATTAACTTCGACAATTATCACACCACTCATTCAGAAGAAAACAAACATTTCTCTGAGCTGATTTATCGCCGTCTTAATAGCGCAGGGCATATCTCAACTCGCGATGTTGAGCAATTATTTGATCCTGAAAAGCAGTTATTTTTGGCCGATCGATTTGTCAAAGGAGAGTGCCCTGAGTGCGGTGCGCTGGATCAATATGGTGATAACTGTGAAGTATGCGGCACAACTTATGACGCGACAGATCTCAAAAATCCGTACTCGACGTTGTCTGATGCCACACCTGTGCTAAAAACCTCAAAGCATTATTTCTTTGACTTGCCAGAATTTGAGCAGTTTTTAAAAGATTGGACGCGTAGTGATAATCGCCTGCAAGTATCGGTCGCCAACAAACTCCAAGAGTGGTTCGAAGCTGGGCTTGCCAGTTGGGATATCTCACGTGATGCGCCCTACTTTGGTTTCCAAATCCCAGATACGCCAAGCGACGAGCCGGACAAATACTTTTATGTATGGTTAGATGCGCCAGTCGGCTACATGGCGAGCTTTAAAAACCTATGCGATAAGCGTGAAGGTACAGAGCAAGCGCTTGATTTTGATCGTTACTGGGCACAAGAAAACGAGCACAAAACAGAAGTTTATCACTTCATCGGCAAGGACATCGTGTACTTTCATGCGTTGTTTTGGCCGGCCATGTTAGCAGGTAGTGAGTTCCGTACCCCAACCGGCGTTTTTGCTCACGGCTTCTTAATGGTCAATGGCGAAAAAATGAGTAAGTCACGCGGCACCTTTATTAAAGCCGAAACTTACGCTGATCATTTACACCCTGAGTATTTGCGTTACTACTTCGCTAGCAAATTGTCTGATAAAGTCGAGGACATCAACCTTGATTTAGAAGACTTTATGCAAAAGGTCAACTCTGACTTGGTGGGTAAAGTGGTTAATATCGCCAGTCGCAGTGCCGGCTTTATTGTTAAAAAGTATGACGGGATGCTGTCGGACGTTTGCGTAGAGTCAACGCTGCTAGAAGATATTACCAAAACCGGTGATGAAATTGCTGCCGCTTATGAGAATCGCGAGTTCTCACGTGCCATGCGTTTGATTATGCAATGTGCGGATAAAGCCAATGAATATATTGACGAGAAAAAACCGTGGTCGCTTGCTAAGATCGAGGGTACTGAGCAAGAAGTGCAAGACGTATGCTCGGTGGCGATTAATATCTTCCGTCAATTGATGGTATATCTTGCGCCAGTATTACCTGAGCTGACGGCCAATGCCAAAGCGTTCTTAAATATTGAAGACTTAAGCTTTGCTAGTCGCAATGAGTGGCTACTGGGTCAAAAAATCAATAAGTTTAAACCTTTGATGCAGCGTATCGAAGAAAAAGATATCGAGGCAATGGTTGAGGCGTCAAAGGAATCTTTGGCTCAAGCCGCTATACCAGTTGCAAGCGACACAGATGCAAATAATGATAGCAAAGCTGCCAAAAACACACAGCCAGCTAACACTGATACTAATACTAATACTAATACTGAGCAAGCGGATTATATCGGCATCGAAGATTTTGCCAAAGTTGAGATGAAAGTGGCACATGTTTTAGAGTGCAATCACGTCGAAGGCGCGGACAAGCTACTACAATTTACCTTAGATGTCGGCGAAGACAAACCGCGCAATGTGTTTAGTGGCATTCGTAAGTTTTATGAGCCTGAACAGTTGGCTGATAAGAAAGTGATTTGTGTGACCAATCTTGCCCCGCGAAAGATGAAGTTTGGTGTTTCAGAAGGCATGGTGTTGTCGACTGGTGATCCCAAAACAGGTTTAACGGTCGTTACCCTGCCTGATGACTGTGTCGTTGGTGATACCTTGGCATAAGTTTTGAGTGTAATGTGAAATAATAAAAAAGATGTCTACATGGCATCTTTTTTTGTGTCTTTTTGAATTTGTGTATTTTTTATAACGTAATGGCTAAAAACCGCTTTATATTGCTTTATAAAAGTGCCACAGCATTGTTTAATAATACCTATGACGAATGCGCTTTAATTTTTTATTGCGATAACTTACATTACTGTCATAATATAGGGGTTACATAGAATTCAGCTCCTATACATAACGATCGACGGAACGATTGCTTTATTGTTAACCTGCTATTTTGACATCAACATAGCATTGAACGGACCAATCTGCATTCTCCAATACTACTTTAAAGATCAAAGATCACGAAGACGAGTGCAAGCACTACTATGATTAGGCTTGATGAATCTGGTTTTTGGAATTGATACAACTTATGAGTTAATCTAATAATGACTATTGCTTCTACCCTACGCTTAAGCCTATATGGTGCTGCTATCAGCACCGCTCTTGGATTGATTGGCTGCTCAAACTCTACTGATACTGCAACAGCGACTAATGAAAATCCAGCAACTGATACTGACAAACCTGCCAAGACATTAGCCATCACTCAAATTGTCGAACATCCATCACTAGACGAGATGCGCCGTGGTATTATCGATGAGTTGGCAGATAACGGCTATGTCGAGGGCCAAAACTTAACCGTTAATTTCCAAAGTGCACAAGGTAATACGGCGACAGCAGGGCAGATCGCTAAGCAGTTTGCAGGCGACAATCCAGATGCCATTGTAGCCATCTCAACGCCATCTGCTCAGTCAATCGTGGCATCCACCAAAACCGTTCCAGTTGTTTATACTGCCATCTCAGACCCTGTTGCAGCCAAACTTATCGATGATAAGGGCGTTCCCATTCAAACCAACGTGACAGGCCTATCCAGCCAATTGCCTATCGAGCCGCAGTTAGAGAACATTCAAAAGATTGTCCCCGATGCAAAAACCATTGGCTACGTTTATAGCCCAGGTGAGGTCAACTCTGTGGTCGTGCTGAATCAGCTTAAGGAGGCGGCATCAACACGTGGACTCAAAATACTCGACGTAACAGCCAACCGACCAACTGATGTTGCTATGGCGACGCGCAGTCTTGCTGGTCGCGCTGATGTCATTTATACCTCGTTAGACAATAACGTCGTGTCTGCATTCGAGGCGATGGCAGGTGCAGCAAACGAGCTTGATATTCCAGTTATTGCTTCAGATGAATTTAGTGTCAGACGCGGCGCGACAGCAGCACTTGGGGTAAATGACTATGATTTTGGGCGTACTACTGGCAAAATGGTTTATCGCGTATTAAATGGAGAAGCCGTTAACACTATTAAACCTGAGGTTATGAACACGTTAACTTTGTATGCAAGCCCAAAGCACGCAGCTGAGCAAGGAGTGAGCTTATCAGAAGACTTACTAAAAGATGCCATCAACACTGATACTGATGTCGATACCAAATAAAAAGTAGTAAGATAACAATCAGCACGTCAATTATTTATATAGTGTACGGACACACTATTATTTTAGGAGCGAGACCCATGTTTTATCAAAACCGTTTTGGTCATTTCAATTTTAGCAAAGCCTTGTTATTAGGCGGTATGTGTACTGCCATCTTAACCGGCTGTAACCAGTCGGCACAAGATACGAGTGCGCCTGATGGTGCGGCTACTAGCGATGACGTCACAGCAATGAAGACTGTCGCTATCACTGCCATTGTCGAGCATCCAGCACTTGATAGTGTTCGTAAAGGTGTCATCGACGAATTAAATGATGCAGGGTTTAAAGACGGTGAAAACTTAACGGTCAACTTCCAAAGTGCTCAAGGCAATACAGCGACAGCAGGTCAGATTGCTAAGCAATTCGTTGCAGATGCGCCTGATGTTATCGTCGCTATTGCAACCCCGTCTGCTCAGTCTGTTGCTGCCTCTACCAGCAGTATCCCGATGGTATTTTCAGCCGTGACTGACCCAGTAGCAGCCAAACTGGTGTCTAAGCTTGATGGCTCTGGCACTAATGTCACAGGTGCATCGGATGCCCTACCCTATGAGCCACAAATTGACTTAATGCGTCAAATCATACCCGATCTCAAAAACGTCGGTTATGTCTATAGTCCAGGCGAAGTCAACTCAACCATCATTTTGAAAAACTTAAAAGAAAAACTGACGCCACTTGGTATCAATGTGCATGAAGCGCCGGCTCAGCGTAGTAATGATATTGCGATGGCTGCACGTAGCCTTGAAGGTAAGGTCGATATGATCTACACCTCAACCGATAACAACGTGGTATCAGCTTACGAGTCATTATATCAAATCGCTAAAGAAAGTAAGATTCCATTGATTGCGTCAGATACCAGCTCAGTTGAGCGCGGTGCCGTTGCAGCCTTAGGTGTGAATTATTACGATCTTGGCCGTGAGACTGGAAAAATCGTAGTACGTATCTTAAATGGTGAAGAAGCAGGTGCTATACCTGTATATACACCGCAAATGCTTGACTTGTATGTCAGTCCAACACATGCAAAAGAAGAAGGTATTAGCTTATCACAAGCCGTCATCGACCAAGCAAAAGAAGTGGTAGAATAGCGCACCTTTGTAGGCTGCCTAAAATTAAAACCGTAAAACAGACGGTAATAGCGAGCACAATGAATATCGCCAACTATCATCTGCTTTGATGTTCAATAGCGACATGTTTTGATTTACCCTAACCGCAGATTACTTAATCTGTTAAATTCACCACTTAGACGTTTAGCTAAGATTGGCTTCTATGTTGCTGGGACAAACAGTATTGGCAGACACCATTTATTGGTTTTACCAGTCAATCATTAGAATGCGATTCGCTAAACGCCTGGTTATGACTTACTGATCTCTTATGTCTTTAATCGCTTTTTTTGGTGCGCTTGAAAGTGGTCTGATTTACGGCCTCGTAGCACTTGGTGTGCTAATCTCATTTCGTACCCTCGATTTTCCCGACTTAACCGCTGATGGAAGTTTTCCGTTAGGTGGCGCGGTCGCTGGTATCTCTATCGTCGCTGGTATTAACCCGTGGCTTGCCTGCGTTTTTGGTATGCTGGCAGGGTCAGTCGCTGGTATCGTCACAGCATGGTTGCATGTCAAGCTAGGTATTTTACAGCTGCTTGCCAGTATTTTGGTCATGGTTGCCCTATATTCTGTCAACTTACGTATCATGGGCGCACCCAATCTACCACTGCTTGGTGAAACCACCGTATTTAGCTCACTTGTGACTGATGGCAACGGTTATTGGATGCGCTGCTTAATTATTGGCGTCGTTATCTTGCTTGCCAAGCTACTGTTAGATTGGTTTTATAGCACCGAAACTGGTTTGTCCATGCGCGCGACTGGCTCCAACCTTCGCATGGCACAAGCACAAGGTATCAACACCTCGTGGATGACTATTATCGGTATGGCAGTCTCTAATGGTTTGATCGCTTTAGCCGGAGCGCTGTTTGTGCAGACGCAAGGCGGTGCAGATATCTCTATCGGTATTGGTACCATTGTCATTGGTCTGGCAGCAGTGATCATCGGTGAGACCATTATTCCTGCCAAACGCATTTGGCTCATTACTTTTGCTGTAATCGTTGGCGCAGTACTGTATAAGTTGTTTATTCAGGTTGCGTTATCAAGTGATACGCTACGTAGTATTGGCTTTGGTCCACAAGATTTGAACTTAATTACTGCTTTACTCGTCGTATTGGCATTAGTATTGCCAAAAGCTAAAACTAAGTTTTTATCTCGTAGAGTTCGCGCTTGATGATGCTTAAGATAGCCATACAAGCTTGAAGAAGCTTTTAGCTTAAAGAGATGACAAGGAACCACGATTATGATGCAAGCCACAGATTTACGGTTAACTTTTAACCCAGGCACGCCTATCGAAAACCCTGCCCTACGCGGTATCAATCTAAACATTGCTGATGGTGAGTTTGTCACTGTCATCGGTACCAATGGCGCTGGTAAATCAACTTTTTTAAATGCAGTCAGTGGTACCACACGTGTTGATAGTGGTTCAATATTATTGAATGGCATTGATGTCACCAAAAAAACCGCTCATCAGCGCGCTCATTGGGTCGCGCGTGTGTTTCAGGATCCGATGGCGGGCACTTGTGAAGCCTTGACTATCGAAGAGAATATGGCGCTCGCCTATAAGCGCGGCGGCAAACGAGGACTGAATTTTGCATTGAACCAAAATAACCGTGACCTGTTCCGAGAAAAACTATCAGTCTTGAAATTGGGGTTAGAGAAGCGTCTAACCGACCGCATGGGACTGCTGTCAGGTGGACAACGTCAAGCGGTTAGTTTGCTTATGGCCTCATTGCAGCCTTCTAAGATTTTATTGCTAGATGAGCATACTGCTGCGCTTGATCCTAAGACAGCGGCGTTTGTTTTGGAGCTGACAGATAAAATCGTGACAGACAATAATCTCACGACTATGATGGTTACCCATTCCATGCAGCAAGCCTTAGCACATGGCACACGTACCGTTATGCTACATCAAGGACAAGTGGTCTTAGATGTTGCTGGCGATATTCGTCGTGGTATGACTGTCCATGATCTTCTCGATATGTTTGAGCAAACACGCGGTGAAAAGGTCGAAGATGATAGCTTGATTTTGAGTTGAACAACTCAGCTAAATAGTTTGGATTTAAAAAGTAAAAACGCCTGTCTAGTAGCAGGCGTTTTTTATTGGCTGAAAAATCTCAAGTTCTAATTGTATTTTAAGTTTCAACATACTCATTTTTCTACCTTTTTATGAGTTATAAACAGTTTATTAATATCTATCCAAATACATACTTCTTGAAGGTTTTTTGTTATCTATAGTTAATTATATACAAACTTCTCGTTAGTCACTATATAGTTGTTATATAAGCTTATTTGCCACCATTTACTATGAGGTTTGTTATGCGCAAAATTCCTATTTACTCTCATCCTGCTGCTGGTTGGCCAGCGCTCATTGCCTCTACTCGTAAACTTATGGATTATAAGGCCTTTGTGCGCGGTAGCTTAAGCATGTTGAAAAGCAATCAGCCTAAGACGGGTTTTGATTGTCCAGGCTGTGCATGGCCTGATCATAAGTCTCATAAAACACTTGATATTTGCGAAACTGGTATTAAAGTCATCGCTAGTGAGGCCATGTCTACTAAAGCAGATGCCAAATTCTTTGAAAAATATACCGTCAAAGAGCTCCAGAAATGGAACGGCTACGAGATTGAGCATAGTGGTCGTTTATCAGAACCGCTTCGGTATGATGCAGCGCAGGACCGCTATCTCCCTATCTCTTGGCAGGCTGCTTATGAGATTATCGCGAAAGAGTTGAATAAGCTTGACTCGCCAGATGACGCTTTATTTTATACCTCAGGGCGAGTAACGAACGAGCCTGCCTTTATGTATCAGCTGTTTGTACGCTGTTTTGGCACCAATAACTTGCCTGATTGCTCCAATATGTGCCATGAGCCAACATCCGTTATGCTGGGTAAGCAATTGGGTGTCGGCAAAGCCACGGTCATGCTTGAAGATTTTGAAAAGGCCAAACTGCTATTATCCTTTGGACATAATCCAGCCACCAATCATCCACGCATGCTTGAGATGCTGGCACACGCGCATAAAGAAGGCTGCCGAATCATCTCTATCAATCCGATGCGCGAACAAGGCTTAAAGGCTTTTAGAAATCCGCAAAAACCCACGCACATGGCAGCAGGTCAAAGTGATGAGATGACTGATGAAGTCGTCCAGATTCAAATTGGTGGCGATACGGCTTTGTTAGCGGGTATGGCCAAATGGCTGGTCGAGCATGACAAAATTGATCACAATTTTATTACCGAGCACACCTCAGGTTTTGAGGCATTAAAAGAATGGCTAACCGAGCAAACTTGGACAGATATTGAGCGCGGTAGTGGTATTGTACAAGCAGAGATTGTCAAACTGGCAAAATTGGTTGCCGATAGTCCAGCGACGATATGTACTTGGGGCATGGGCGTTACGCAACATGTGCAGGGCGAAGACAATGTGGCTATGATTACCAACTTGCTGCTGCTTATGGGCATGATAGGTATTGATGGTGCTGGCGCTTCGCCAATTCGCGGGCACTCTAATGTGCAGGGCGATAGAACCATGGGTATTCATGAACGCCCTAAGCAAAAACTTTTAGACAGCCTTGAGCGGGTGTTTGAACGTTCGATGCCGCAAGAAGATGGCTATGATGTTGTCTCAGGAGCAAAAGCTTTGATCGACGGCAAGCTTAAAGCTTTTATGGCTATGGGCGGCAACTTTGCAGTAGCAGCACCAAATACTAGTGCGATTCAACAAGCTTTAACGAACAACAAATTGAATGTTTTTGTTGGTACCAAACTTAACGGCACCATGCTGTATCCTGGTGCCAATAATATTATTCTGCCTTGCTTAAGCCGGATTGAAAGTTTAGTGACCGCTAAAGGCGAGCAGTTTGCCACCATCGAAGACTCTATGTGTCAAATTGTCGCGACCAAGGGCACTATTAAACCTGTTAGCGATACGTTAAAGTCTGAAGCGCAGATTGTCGCAGATATTGCGACACATGTACTAGGCTCGACAACCAATATAGATTGGCAAGCGATGAGTGAAGACTATGATGTGGTGCGTGATTATGTATCGCAAGCTATCGATGGTTTTGAGAACTTTAATCAGCGTATTCGTGATAGCGAGCGCGGTTTTCATCTATATCACCCAGCGCGTCATCGCGTATGGAATACAGATAGTGGTAAGGCTCAAATCGAAGTACCACAATATCCGATTACTTATGTTGCTGAGCAAATGGCTCAAAAGACTGCATCGACTGAACAGAAGGTTAATCCATCTCAAAATGAGCAACAAAAGGTTTGGCAGTTTACCAGTGTGCGTAGTCATGATCAGTTCAATACGATGATTTTTGGCTACAATGACCGTTATCGTCAAACCAACCGCCGTGATGTGCTCTTTATGCATCCTGATGAAATTAGCCGCTTGGGCTGGCAAAAAGGAGATAGCGTTATAGTGACGCGTCAAGACAGTAGCAACCAAGCACGTACTCTTGGTCCACTCGTTTTAACTGAGATGGATATTGCTTCTAATGCAATCGCTGCTTATTATCCTGAGTGTAATGATTTATTTGATTTAGACACTCATGCACCAGAGTCGCACATCCCAGCTTATAAATCCTCAACTGTGACTTTGGAGCGCGTAGCTGCTGATAGTCGCGAGCCAAGTAAAGTTGATAAGCAAGCACAAGTTAGTAGCGCAGATGGACTGGTAGCTTCGGCTTGATTTTTGCCATGGTCATTTTTTAGTTTAGATGGTGAGGCTTAAAATGAGGTAAATTGCGCTAAACAAAGAAGAAATCGTTATTAATATGAATACATTAACGAGGCTTTTGGTACTGTTTAGCGAAATTTATCTATTTTAAGACCGCTAAATGCATAAGTGTACTTATTGATAACACGCTTTAGGTTAAAAGCAGATTTTATGATAACTGAACATACCAAAGTCTTAGAAGACAATCTACTCGAAACCGTTGCGTCATCTGCTTCGGTATCTCATACAGTCTCCGATATAATTGATGAAGCTCAAGCACCTGTCTTAATTGATACTTCACTACCCTCGTCAGTCACACCGCTTTCACGCACTCATTTGGCACAAAAGCACTATTATCCATCAAATTATTATGACCATTACCATCCTTATATCGAAAATAAACCTGCAAGTTTGGCAGTAGAGGCTGCTGTTGCTATCGTCATCAATGGTGTGCATTATGCCGTATTGATGGCCAGTCCTTACCAGTTGGAGTATTTGGCCGTTGGGTTTTTGTTTAGTGAGGGCTTAATTCAGTATAGTCATGAATTGCTAGATTGGGAGGTGACTCAGCTTACCGATACAACCAACTATGAGAGCTTTATACAAGGCTCAATCGATAAAAATTCTGAAACAGAAATATTTGAACAAAGCGAAATACTTGAACAAAGCTTAGCACAATTGCAAGATTATGATGTTTATATAGTAGAGCTAGTATTGAATCAGCGTTGTCATCAGCGTATTCAGGCACAAAAACGTCAGCTAGCGGGCCGTACTGGCTGCGGCATGTGCGGTATGACTGGTCTAACACAAGCATTACCTGACTTGAGTGCCTATCATCAAAAGAGGCAGTATGTAAAAGACATTGTCCCACACCTCAGCTATCTGTTGTCAATACGGCAACGAGTAGATACTATGCAACACACTCATCAATTGACAGGTGCAGTACATGCAGCGGCAACGATGCAAGGTGATGACTTACATTTATTTGAAGATGTAGGACGTCATAACGCGCTTGACAAACTTATCGGCTGGCAACTGCGGAACAAAATGGAAGTTGAATACGTTCTTATGACGTCTCGCTTATCCATTGAGCTGGTACAAAAATCTATCCGTAGCCGCATACCTTGGTTAGTCGGTATGTCTGCCCCTACTAGTACAGCAGTTCGAGTCGCTGAACGTTATGGATTAGGGTTGGCTGGTTTTTTACGTGATAACAGAGTGACCTATTACACAGGTATTTAAAGCATTCAGCGAGCATAGCCAGTTATAAAAAAGAACAAGACATTAAATGCCTTGTTCTTTTTTTCGTACTTCTTTTATTCGTACTTCAGCACTTAATCAGATTATTGGGTAAATTGTGAATATTTTGCACAAGAGGCAGGTTGCCAATAGGTCTCTGTGGCATAAAACTCATCTTTACGCAGTATACCTTCGTAACTATCATCAAAGATGATTTTATAGCGACAGGTTTCTACGTTTTGATTGGTATCATAGAACTTGAGAATATAATCCCATTCACGGGAATTAAAACCTTCTTGAAAGTGCGGTGTACCAATAAGTTTATAAATCTCATTTTTGGTCGTACCGACTTTGATTTTGGCAACATCATTTTGCTCAACGATCCTGCCTTCTTTTTGCCATGCCTTACTTTGCTCAGGGAATACAAGATCATCAGGATGAACTGTCCCATGCTGTGCGCCAGGACTCACATGCCAAGTACAGCCAGTTACAGCAAATAATAAGGCAGTAGCCAATAATCCGTGGCCATAAGTAGATAAATTCATTGTTTATTCCTTAATGTGTCATGAGTGATATGACAATGTCTGTCAGAGTACAGACATCGTCAAAATAGGTTGGATTGGATTAGAAATGGAAGCCTGCACCAATAGCGCCGCCAGCATTGCCTTGAGTATCTGCTGTACCATTTATTTTCATCACCCAGCGACCGTTATCAGAGACTCTGGACACACCGATAGCAACTGCGCTTTCCCCGTTATATGATGCCACACCGCCACCTACCATCGATTTACCAGGAATATAAGCTTGCGGTAATGAAGACATTGCCATTGCAGCCGAGATACCTGCATTGGCGTCGTCTTCAACATCGTCGATTCTATAACCTAGCGAATCAACCTTGCCCTCAAGTTTTGAGTCCATATCAGCAATTTGACCATTGATTACTCTGTCAATACTATCAAATTGCTCATCAAGCTGACCTTTGTTGACAGCATCACTGTCATCCTCACCCCTAGCTACGTTGGTTATTTTATTACCACCGTTATCTAGACCGTTGTTGCTCAGTTTGACCTCTTGATTATCCCCACCTGTTAGGGTCAGACCATTATCATCAACAGTAGTATTGCCAGCGACCACTTTATCTGTAGTCACACTATCTACATTAATATTATTATTTAGATCGAATCTAATACTACTGCCTTGAGCAGTAGTGGTAATGTTGTTACCACCTACAAAGCCAAGTACGCTATCATCACCTATTGGTTTATTAATATTGTTACCACTATCCGCACCAAAGTTTAATCCGCCATCCAGTCGATTGGTATTATTAGTAATATTGGTCGTATTGTTAGCGATGTTAGTCGTATTAGTATTTACTTGAGTATTAGTGTTCGTCACACCTTGTTGTATAGATCCGATAGCGCCATCGATAGTATCTTGACCAGTACCACCAATATCAGTAGTCGTAATGATGCCGCCTGTGTTCACTGCATTGCCGCCGATAACGCTGGCAATAGCATCTGCTGTACTGTTGAGCTGATCGCCCGTTATGGCATCACTAGAACCTGCTGTTACAGTGCCATTACCGACGTTAGTGATCTTATTGCCACCATTATCTAGACCATTAGCTGAGATCACTACATCGCCAAAGGTGGCGCTGTCTAAATTAACGTCCTTGTTTAAATCAAAACTTACATTGTTACTATTGGCGTCTTTAGAGACCACAATATTGCCATCTTGATTGTTAAAATCAACAGTATCACCCGGTCTAACAGTACTTTCATTACCACCTTGGGCACTAACATTGAAACCTTGGTTAGCAGAGGTAGCACTGTCTCTAACCTCATTTAATTGGTCAACGTTGACTGCATCTGACCCCTCTGTGCCTCTACCGATATTGGTGATTTTATTACCACCATTATTAAGACCATTGTTACTCAGTCTGACCGTTTGGTTAGAACCACCAGTTAAAGTGACGCTATCCAAATCTACGTCTCTGTTTAGCTGAACTTGTACCCCATTAGTCGTTGTCGTAGAGGTTATATTTTCATCACCAATAACATTAATGGTGTCACCCAATTCAAACTTATTAGCTGTAGCGCCATTACCAAAGTTGATACCGTCATTAATTCTATTAGTATTATTAGTGATGTTAGTCGTATTACCAGCAATGTTAGTATTCAACGTATCTGCGACAGAGAATAGCTGGCTACCGTTGATAGCATCTGTGCTGGTTTCCATGACATCGCCTGCTGCCACGTTTTTAATTTGACGTTCTTGTCCGCTAGCACCCACAGAGATTTGATCTCCTGCGGCGTTAGCTGCCCCAGCAAAGTTATCAAATGTGACACCGCCTACAGTTGCGCTAGTGACACTATTTGCATCGGTTTGAGTATTAGACCCTCGACCTAATGCCACAGCGCCTTCAGTGCTAGCCTGCGCGCCACTACCTAACGCAATAGAGTCTTTTGCAGAAGCTGTAGTTTGGTCTACCGATTGATAATTGGCACCTAACTGACCAAAACTTGGCGTAGCATTCTCGATATCTGCAGCTCCAATAGCTATCGCTCGATAACCTGTTGCAGTCGTAGAGTGTCCTATAGCTAACGATCCATCGCCTGTAGCAGAAGCGACGTTACCCATGGCTTGTGAGTAGTCTCCTCTAGCAACTGATTGACGACCTATCGCTAATGCAGTATTGCCTTCAGATAATGAGCCAACGCCTATAGCCACACCAGCGCCACTAGTCGTTTTTGCATATTCACCTATTGCTACGCTAAATACATGCTCTGTACTTGCACCTGTTCCAATCGCGACGGAGCCTCCATTCTTCATCCCAGGCGTAAATTCATTATCAGTATAGTAAGGGTTGCCACGATCAGCGATTTGATATCCCTTGTTGCTGGTAGAAGATTCGCAGCCAATAGCGATATTTTCTTTATTAGTGCCTGAATTTGCTTGGCTATCATTAGTACATTCAGAAATAGCTGTACCACTTCCTGTACCGCCGTTCACTCCGACAGCAGCAATAGCTTGTGAAGACATACCGATTGCCAAACTTGTCAAGCCGACGGCAATAAGTGCTGAACGTAATGCATTTAGGCGTAGACTACGGCCGCTTTGTGTCCCTATATCAGTCTTTAGAGCTGAAGCACTGATAGAAGACTTTGATGACTTACCCTTCTCTTTGGCATTTTCAGCAACTGCTGTAAAGCATTGCAACGCTTCATTCCATATGACTTTATAACTGCGATTCATAATATATACTCCCAAATAGATCTATTAGATATAAAAAACAAAACCAAAATCTATGTTACAGAGAGTCTAAATAACAAAAGATAACGGGCCTTAGACTTACATATACGTAACATCTTGTTAAGATGTAACCCGTTATTAAGCATTAAGAAGCGAAAAATTTTTGTATTGTAAACTGACTGTTTCCATATATATTCATAATTCCGGATATATGCATTCATCTTAACGGATATACATATATAGAAACAATACCGTTAGGCGATTATTTACAACCGTTTATCCTTTTATTTACATATTAACAACAAAGTAAGTTAGTATTTTAGAAGTAATTCCTTAGATAAAATCTGATTAAAATAGAGATTTTGTATGGTGAAAGGCTATATGCACCGGCGATAGACATAAAAAAAGACCTCAAGTCCAAAATGACTCAAAGTCTTCTTTTTTATATTTTCTCATAGAGAATATAAAAGTTTGTTTTTACAATTAGTTATTTAAGCAGGTATGTTTGTTACTAATTTTAAAAATATAACCATATAATAGTAGTTTTTTTGATAGAACATCATCCTATGTAACTGTCAGTCAGATTATATTTCCTACAATATACAATAGATCAAAAAGTATTATAGTTCCTTATTGGTTAATTGCCCAAAAACGTCCATTTATCGGCTATTCAGACAGTTCACTATGGCTAACCTACAAGTTATGGTTTTTAATAACATTATTAAAAAATTCTTCGTTTGGCTTAAGTAGCGATAAGCACACCCTCTAGCATTTCAAAAAGCAATCACTGTGCAAAAACTCATACACCAAATAAAAAATTACTATTAATAAGTTTTCCTAATCAAATTATTTTATCAAAATTGCTATTCTTTTTTATGACTGAGCTCAAGATTGCTATGCAAATATTTCATAAAGTATGCTCTAAATTCACTGCCTTAATTAAACTCATACAAATAAGAAATAGTCAATAGAAATGAAATTATATGCTGTTAGTATATAAAAGCTTTTATCTACAAATTGTTAACTTTAAGAACATTTGTCTTTAGCTAACCTTAATTCGATTATTGAAGAATATTCAATTTATCAATTCTAATACAAAATACCACTACCATAAATTATAGTAGTGGTATTTTTAAATTAATGATTCTGTATTTACGAAATTAAGTAGGTATATAAGACAATGGGTTAACGTGCTAAATAAGCGGTCATGTCTTCTACTCCATGCAATGTCATAGGATACATATGATCATTAAATACCTTTTTAATTTCATTAATAGTTTGGGTATATTTCCAATAAGCTGGGGTTTCAGGATTTAACCAGGCGACTCTATCAAAGTGAGCCAGTACTCTTTTTAACCATACTATACCTGCCTCATTATTCATGTACTCGACACTGCCGCCGACTGAAAATAACTCATAAGGTGACATAGACGCATCACCGACAAATATTACTCGATACTCGCGACCATAGGTATTTAGTAGCTCAAAAGTTGGCATCGGTGCGCTATGACGTCGATCGTTGTCTTTCCAGACATAATCATAGAGACAGTTATGAAAATAAAAGAACTCTAACGTTTTAAATTCATTTTTCGCAGCAGAAAACAACTTTTCTAGTGCTTCCACATGAATATCCATACTGCCGCCCACATCAAATAGCATCAGTACTTTTACACGGTTGCGACGCTCCGCTTGCATATGAATATCGAGCACACCCTTTTTAGCAGTACGCTTGATTGTTTCTTTGATGTCAAGTTCATCAGCACTACCAGTACGCGCAAACTGGCGTAAATTGCGAAGTGCCATTTGAATCTGTCGCGTACCGAGCAGGTTATCATCATCAAGATTGCGATATTTACGCTGCTCCCAGACTTTGGCTGCACTACGCTTGCGTGACTCCCCTCCGACGCGTACGCCCTCTGGATGATCGCCGTAAGCGCCAAATGGCGAGCTACCACCTGTGCCAACCCATTTACTACCGCCTTGATGACGCTCTTTTTGCTCCTTTAAGCGCTCCTCAAGTGCTTTCATCAGCTCCTCAAGCGAGCCATATTTTTTTAATAAACGCCGCTGTTCATCTGTTAGGTTTTTGGGATCTAGTTTGAGATCGAGCCATTCTTTTGGAACATTCGTCAACTTTGCCATTAGCTCATCAATATCTAAGCTATCGATTCCTTCAAAATAATCTGCCATGGCGCGATCAAACTTGTCAAAATGGCGTTCATCTTTGACCATACATAGACGAATAAGACGATACATATCTTCTCGACTGGCAAAGGTAGACAGCGCTGGATTCTCAGGATGCGGCTGCATCATTAGACCCTGATCTAACGCGGCATTTAAATCCAGTAGCTCGCGCGTGCTGACTGGCACACCATAAGTCCGCAGGGTATAAAATAGTTTGATAAACATAGTGTTTAACCTTAGCGGCGCATCATATTTGCAAAACGCTGTAATAAATTTACATCAGCTTCATTCTTTAGCAGTGCACCGTATAGAGGCGGAATGGACTTCTCGCCGCGCAGATTTTCTTCTAATTCTTCTTGTGCCATATCATCAGCCAACAGTAAAGTTAGCCAATCAACCAACTCTGAGGTTGACGGTGGCTTTTTGAGACCTTGAATATTACGCAGTTTATAAAAGATATCGAGCGCATCATTGACTAACTTTTCTTGGATATTAGGGAAATGCACTTCAATAATTTGACGCATGGTTTGCTCTTCTGGGAAGTCTATATAATGAAAAAAACAGCGACGCAAAAAGGCATCTGGCAGCTCTTTTTCATTGTTTGAGGTGATGATGACCACAGGACGCTGCTCGGCAGTAATGGTCTCGCCTGTCTCATAAACATAAAACGACATTTTATCAAGCTCATGCAATAAGTCATTAGGAAACTCAATGTCTGCTTTATCCACTTCATCGATGAGGAGCACGCTACGATCTTTACTGGTAAAAGCTTCCCAAAGCTTACCAGGCTTGATGTAGTTGCCAATCTCATATACTTTATCATCCCCTAACTGCGAATCACGCAAGCGCGATACTGCATCGTATTCATACAGTCCCTGCTCAGCTTTAGTAGTCGATTTAATATGCCAGGTGATAAGCGGCATGCCTAAGCTGTTAGCCACTTCTTCTGCAAGTAGCGTTTTACCTGTGCCAGGCTCACCCTTGATTAGCAGCGGCTTTTGTAACGTCATTGCTGCATTAACTGCTAGTTGCAAATCATCAGTGGCAATATAGCTTCTGGTGCCTGTAAAGCTCGGTTTTGCAGTCTTATTATCAGTACTCATGGTAAGATCTCTGTCGTTGTTATCAATGTGAAATGATAGAAAATTAATGGTTTAGATTAGCACAGCGTATCTTAATGCCCAAATACTCATGCGTCGCGGTTACCAGTGAAGCTCAAATGTTTTATGACGATAAAACAAATCTATGACCATAAAAAAAGACACGCACAGGTGTCTTTTTTATGTCACTCAATATCTATCATGTAGTTATATATAGAGTTAGACTTCTACAACTTGTAGTCAGTACTAGCCAAGAAGCATCATCTCTTATCGTTATCGACTGAACTGCTTTTAGCAGTTTTCTCAGTTTTAGTATTAAGAGTACCTTTGGTCGTAGCCTTATCAATTACTGGAGTATTCACTGGCAAAGACTTATTATTTGTCTCACCTGCATAGTCTTTTTCGCCTATATAATTACCCGTTGCCAGCTGTAGATTGGCTTGTGTGTCTTCAGCGCTACGATGACGAGCCTTATCCAAACTTGACTCAAAAGCTCCGCGAATAAGCTGCCAGACAAAACCTAAAAACAACCCTGCAACCAACACCACTAGAATGGGTAATGCATTGGTAATGGCCCCTGTCATGTCTTTCATCATGATAGCGTAAACCACGCTGATGCTCGCTGGTGCAATAACACTAGGATCACTCAGTGCAGTTCCTGGAGCTAATAAAACTGCAAACAGAACCATCCAGCTCATGCCACCTAATGGACGTGGCAGCATACGCGCCACCAATATCCAAAGTAATAATACTATAATAGAACCACCAAGGTATGCGTACATTGGCAAGTCAGCAGGTGGCACGTCTTTGACCATCTGACTCCACCAAATAACAATCTCACCAAGAAGATCGCTCAGCTTTTCTAAAGGTAAGCTGTCTAAGATACTTTTTAACCAGTCCATGCGTGTTTAGTTACCTAAGTTTATAAGTTGCTCGGTTTATCAATCGCTTGGTTTGTAATTCGATGACAATGATCTTATCAACTGATAGCGAAATTGCTGACTACATGGTCTTTCAGTTGACCAGCAACTTGGCACCAATATACAAGTTTGATAAATGATCAGTTTATCACGATATAGATGCTCAATCGTAAATATTGTCTTGAGCCTCACGGGCACGTAGCGCTGCTTGACGACGCATCACCTCTTGTGGCGGCATCTGAACAAAGTATCCTTGTGATTTTAGTTTTGCTAAAACATCCTTTTTATCGACGCGAGCAAGCGTTGGCGTCGTCTCTAAATCTAAATGCATAACAAACTTGCTCACACCCAAACCGGCTCTAAAATCCTTTGGCAACACACTTAACCAATCTTTAATTTCGTCAGTGTCGTCAGGGTAATCAGGACGAGCAATATAGACATACATATCGTCATGTTTGGGGAACTTATAAATATCACAATGCATAAAACACCTATCTAACACTAAAAATGAAAGCAAATTACACATCACAATTGATATAAAAAATGCTTATGAATAATAGAATTATAGCCTATCATGGCATGCTCTGTTATCAATAGTGACTTTTAGTATTACAACTTTATTTGGTTTTTGCTGCTTGTCTCTATTAAATGTTAGGTTTTTATAGAATTGTTAATATTAATCCCATTGATGACTTGTAAAAGCGCGACTAACCTTTCATAATAATAGCGTTTTTCAGGAGAGAGTCGTTTAACAGTATGCGCCCTGTATTTATAAGGCACTATCAGTATTGTTATACGACCACCGAAGGCGCATCTACCCTGCCAATCGCTCAGGTAAAAGGACTGAAAAACGCATGTCCCTCGTTGTTTATTTGCACTTTTTATTTGAATTTTGCAATCATACACAAGCGACATAACAAATCTGGAGAGAGGTAAGGAGCCAGCAACGACGCCTTACCCACCGAAGGGGAGAAAATACGATACTGTATGCTCACATCGAGTCATAACTGCTAACATATAGCTATCGTGTTGAAAATCTCAGGTCACAGGACAGATAGGGCTTTTGTTTAAACTGACGTTATGCGTCTGTTTGGCTTATTGCTTTATTTTTTGCTACCCTTTGGAGCAATGTTTGCGCCTTGCAATTTTGCTTCTCTCTACTGTAATGACGCTCATCATCCTCGTACCTTTATAAAAGGCCGATAGCGTATACACAAGGATTTGTTATGACCGATACCAATTCTCAAAACTCCAGCTCTCAAGACAATACTAGCCAAGCTCCTCAGCGCACCCCTCTATATCAGTCTCACGTCGATAGTGATGGTAAGATGGTAGATTTTTCGGGCTGGGAGTTGCCAATTCATTATGGCTCACAAATTGAAGAGCATGAAGCTGTACGTACTGATGCTGGTATGTTTGATGTCTCACATATGGTCGTGACTGATATCAAAGGTCAAGACGCCAAAACATGGTTGCAAAAACTGCTAGCAAACGATGTCAATAAACTAAAAACAGTCGGTAAAGCTTTATACTCTCCTATGCTTAACGAGCAAGGCGGTATCATCGACGATCTCATCGTCTACTTAATAACTGCTGATGAGACTGAATATCGTATCGTATCCAATGCAGGTACTCGTGATAAAAATATCGCTCATTTTAATAAAGTTGCTGACGCTTTCGATATTACGATTACTGAGCGTTCAGAGCTTGCTATGCTTGCCGTCCAAGGGCCAAATGCAGTTGCAAAACTGGCTCAAGCCAAACCGAGCTGGAGCGCTATTCTTGACGAATTAAAGCCTTTCGTTGGTGCTGATCTTACCGACATAGAGGGTACAGATTGGTTTGTCGCTCGTACTGGTTATACGGGTGAGGATGGCGTTGAAGTCATTATGCATGCTGATGACGCGCCAGCTTTTTTTGAGCTATTAAAAGCCCACGGCATCAAGCCTGCGGGGCTTGGCGCACGTGATACGCTACGTCTAGAAGCCGGTATGAATCTTTATGGTCATGACATGGATGAGAGCATTAGCCCTTATGAATGTAATATGGGCTGGACACTTGCGCTAAAAGACGATCGCGACTTTGTTGGTCGTGAAGCCTTGGTCAACCAGCGCAAGCAAGCAAAAGAAGACGGCACTGCAATGAAACAAGTTGGTCTATTATTGACAACTCGCGGTGTCTTGCGTGAAGGGATGGAAGTGACCATTAACCAAGGAGCGGACAACGAGCAAAAAGGCATTATCACTAGTGGCACATTCTCCCCTAGCCTCAAAAACTCTATCGCTATCGCCCGTGTCCCAGCCAGCTTATCAGACGATGATAATGTGCAAATTGACTTGCGCGGTAAAGGTAAATTCGTAGATGCACGCGTCCTTAAGCTACCATTTGTACGCAATGGTAAACAGCAGTTCGACTGATTTTAATATTGACTAAATTAAACGAATACTGTTTGATTATGGGTTAATCGAGACTTTTGATAACGACGCCGAAAGTAACGCCGAAAGTGTCGATTGACCACAGCCTATTATTGGCTCTTATTTTTTATATGTTCTATTAACCAGCCTCTATCATTTAGGAGAGACACCATGAGCAATGTTCCAGCAGAATTGAAATACATCGCTAGCCACGAATGGTTACGTTTAGAAGAAGACGGTACTATCACCGTTGGTATCACTGATCATGCCCAAGACTTGCTTGGTGATGTGGTGTTCGTTGAGTTACCAGAAGTTGGTGACACTATCGTCGTTGATGATGAAATCTCGGTGGTAGAGTCAGTAAAAGCGGCCTCTGATGTGTACGCGCCTATCTCAGGCGAAGTCGTTGCTATTAATGAAAGTCTAGAAGATGATCCAGAAATCATCAACTCAGACCCTTATGGCGATGGCTGGTTCTTTAGAATGAAGCCTGACAACTTGGACGACTACGAAGCACTATTGACGGCTGAAGAGTATCAAAACGAGCTATAATTTTTTAAAGCTTTTATGCTGACCTACGTTAGCTATCAAAAACCTGCAGATATTGGCGTCAGCTGATGTCTGCTTATGTCTTATAAGACATAGTTAACCTTATCAAAAAACCAACTGGCTAACGCGTAACGCCATTTATACCATCCTATTATTACCTGTTTTTTTGCTTATATTTTTATCGTTTTTTCTATTAACGCGACGTTTTGGAGCTTTATATGAGTCAAGCAGATACTAACGACAACCATATCAATGTAGCCGACACGCCAAAGATTCGAGCAGAAAATCCCAAAACAGATAATCTAGCAACGCCAAGCCATACCTCGCAGCTACAAGCCTTTTGTGAAGTTGTAGAGTCACGTCGTTCGGTACGCCGCTTTACCGATACGCCTATTCCTGACGATGTGCTCGCAGACTGCCTACGACTTGCAATGCTAGCGCCAAACTCTAGTAACTTGCAACCGTGGGAGTTTTATGTGATTGATAGCGCAGATAGTCGCAAACGCGCTGTCAAAAACTGTATGAACCAAAATGCTGCAAAAACATCTGCTCGTTTGATTGCCGTTGTCGCACGTACGGATATTTGGCACGATCACGCTAAGCAGGTTTTGCGTGAGTATCCTGATAAGCCTGTACCCAAAAAAGTGACGGACTACTACACCAAAGTAGTCACAGCAGACTTTCTGCGTGGTCCGATAAACGCAATCTCTGTCGTTAAATGGGGCGCAACGCAAGTAGCTAGGCGAGTAAAAGGTCCAATAAAGTCGCCTTACTATACCTTTGAAGATGTCAAAAACTGGGCGACAAACAATACGGCGCTTGCCGCTGAAAACTTAATGCTAGCGCTACGGGCACATGGGTTTGATAGCTGTCCGATGGGCGGTTTTGATGAGCCCGCAATGAAAAAGCTGCTCAAACTTAGCGATGATCATCATATTGTAATGATGATTGGTGCAGGTGAGCGTTCTGATAAAGGTATTTATCACTCGCAGTTTCGCTTCGATCAAAAGCAGTTTGTTCACTATGTTTAACCTTATCTATTGTTGAGCTTTATACGGTCTATCTCGTATTTTTAACCCTTTAATAAGTGTCTGGTCTAAAGTTATTTTCTCAATTTTATGCCGTCTTTTTTGTCCTAACTTATTACTTTTTTACCAAGTCTATTAAGGATTTTCATGACTCATTCTCAAAAACCTACCTTTGATACTTTTAAAGGTTTATTTAATGAAACTGAATTTGTTTATCGTCATCTAGGTTCTAACGATGCCAAGCAAGCTGATATGCTAAGTGCTATTGGTTATAAAGACATGGCAAGTTTTATTAATGATACGGTTCCTGAACCAGTACGCATACATAGAGAGTTGGATTTGCCACTTGCGATGAGTGAGCATGCAGCGCTTGCCAAATTACGTACTATGGCAGACAACATTACCGTTAATAAAAGCTATATTGGTCAAGGCTACTCACCTGTGCGTATGCCAGCAGTGATTCAGCGTAATGTACTTGAAAATCCAGGTTGGTATACTGCTTATACGCCTTATCAGGCTGAGATCGCTCAAGGTCGTCTAGAAGCCTTGCTTAATTTTCAGCAAGTTTGTATTGATCTCACTGGACTTGAGCTGGCTGGTGCATCGCTACTTGACGAGGCGACTGCCGCTGCAGAAGCGATGGCTATGTCAAAGCGTATGAGTAAAAGCAAATCAAACCAATTTTTTGTTGATGAGCGTATCTACCCACAAACACTAGACGTTATCCATACTCGTGCTAAGTATTTTGGTTGGGAAGTTATCGTTGGTGATTTTGAACTGGCCAAATCTGGTGACTACTTTGGTGCCTTATTTCAATATGTCGGTGTCGAGGGTGATGTTAAAGACTTAACCGATGTTATTAGCGCCGTTAAGCAAAATAAAACCTACACGTCAGTCGTCAGCGACATCATGAGCTTGGTATTATTAAAATCACCTGCTGATATGGGCGCAGATCTTGCTCTAGGTAGCACGCAGCGTTTTGGTATTCCTATGGGCTTTGGTGGTCCACACGCTGCCTATTTTGCTTTCTCTGATAAAGCAAAACGCTCCGCACCTGGTCGTATCATTGGCGTCTCAAAAGACTCACAAGGCAATACTGCTCTGCGTATGGCGTTACAGACTCGCGAACAGCATATCCGCCGCGAAAAAGCCAACTCAAATATCTGTACCTCACAAGTATTGCTTGCCAATCTTGCTGGCATGTATGCCGTCTATCATGGCCCAAGCGGTGTAAAGCGTATCGCTACTCGTATTCATGCATTTGCGACTGCTTTTGCTGATGTTATTAGCACTGCAGATAGCGATAATCAACTAAACGTCGTTCATAAGCAGTTTTTTGATACCGTGGTAGTTGATTGTGGCTCAGCAAAGCTTGCCACGCAAATCTTTGAGAATGCAGACAATGTTGGCTACAACTTATGGCGTTTGAGTGAAAATAAACTGGGTGTATCATTTAGTGAAATTAGTGATGAAAAAGACTTTAATGTCTTAACTCAGTTGTTTGTCAATAAATCACATGACCTACCCGAAACGGCTTCTGTCTCTTTAGATGCGGAGCATTTACGTACAGACGATATATTGACTCACCCTGTATTTAACTCGCATCATACCGAGCATGAAATGCTGCGTTACTTAAAATCGCTTGAAGATAAAGATTTGGCGATGAACCGCAGTATGATTCCACTTGGTAGCTGTACGATGAAGCTAAACGCTACTAGTGAGATGTTACCTATTACCTGGCCTGAATTTGCAAACGTGCATCCTTTTGCACCGCGTGACCAAGTTGGTGGCTATATCGATATGATTGATAGCTTACAAGAGCAGCTAAAAGCCATTACAGGTTTTGATGATGTCTCTATGCAGCCAAACTCTGGTGCCTCAGGTGAGTATGCAGGCCTGCTGGCAATTCGTCGCTATCATGAATCACTAGGCGAAACAGATCGTGATGTTTGCCTCATTCCTCAATCAGCGCACGGTACCAACCCTGCGACAGCAATGATGATGGGCATGAAAGTCGTCGTGGTCAAAACAGATGACAACGGTAATGTAGATATAGATGATCTTAATGCTAAGTGTGAAGAACACAGCAAAAACCTTGGCGCCTTGATGATTACTTATCCATCAACGCATGGTGTATTTGAAGAAGGTATTCGCAAGATTTGTGACCTCATCCATAAGCACGGTGGTCAAGTCTATATGGATGGCGCTAACATGAACGCTCAGGTTGGTATCATGCAGCCTGCTGACGTTGGTGCCGACGTTCTACATATGAACCTTCACAAGACTTTTTGTATTCCACATGGTGGCGGTGGTCCTGGCATGGGTCCTATCGGTATGCAGGCACATTTGGCGCCATTTATGGCCAACCATACCATTACTCCAGTCCATAATGCGCAAAAGGACTGCTCAGCAGTATCAGCAGCACCGTATGGTTCAGCGAGTATCTTGCCGATTTCATGGATGTATATCGCGATGATGGGCCGTGATGGCTTACTCGAAGCGACCAATCTTGCGCTATTAAATGCCAACTATGTTGCCTCTCAGTTAAAAGGCCACTACCCTGTTCTATACACGGGTAAAAATGGTCAAGTCGCGCACGAATGTATCATTGATATTCGTCCACTAAAAGAAGAGACAGGCATCAGCGAGAGTGATATCGCCAAACGCTTGATGGATTACGGCTTCCATGCGCCAACGATGAGCTTCCCAGTATCAGGTACCTTGATGATTGAGCCAACCGAGTCTGAGTCTGTCGAAGAGCTAGATCGCTTTATTAGTGCCTTAAAATCTATCAAAGCTGAAGCGATGAAAGCCAAAGCGGGCGAAGATGGTTGGACGCTTGAAGACAATCCATTGGTTAATGCTCCGCATACAGCTTCTATGATCACTGATAGCGAATGGACGCATCCATACAGCCGTGATGTCGCTGCGTTCCCACTGCCTTATGTCCGTGCTCATAAGTTCTGGCCAAGTGTGGCACGCGTTGATGACGCTTATGGTGATAAGAACCTAATGTGCTCTTGCCCAAGTATCGAAAACTATATGTAGTATGTGGTAACAGGTAGTCGTCTTAAGTCTTTTATATAAAAACAAACCTTCAAGTCAGTAGCTGATTTGGAGGTTTTTATTTTGTACACTACTTACATATCTATTTAACATGAGCAATTAACACGATTATTTAACGATATACTAAAGCATATTCGTTACTTATTAATGTTCGTTACTTATTAGTAGGCACTGCTGATCTTTATTTAATGCACTTTTTGGACGATAAAATGCAACAAAAAAACCGCGTCATTCTTATTCATGGTCTGCATCAAACCGCATGGATTATGCGACCATTGGCCAAACGCTTGCAAGCCGCAGGCTTTAGTACTCATCAATACGGCTACCGTAGTATGCGTGACAGTATTACGACCAATAGTCAGCGTCTTAATACGTGGCTTGAAAACAACCATCATCCCGACCAGCCGTTAGATTTGGTGGGGCATAGTTTAGGCGGGCTGATTATTCGTGACTTTGTTTACCATTATCCAAAGTGGCAGATTGGACGCTGTGTGACCCTAGGTACACCGCATGTTGGCAGCGTTTGTGCCGATTATATTTGGCGATTAACCCCTGCTATTGTAGGCCGCTCATACGTCGATGCTTTAGATGGGACGGTGGCACCATTGCCACAACATATTACTTTGGGAGTGATTGCGGGTAATAAGCCCTATGGTTTAGGGCAACTGTTTTTGCAGTATCATAATCGAAAATTGCGTAAAGCAGACAAGTCAAGTCCCAAGCAAGCGCTTGTGCATGATGGAACGGTATATGTAGAAGAGACTAAAATTGACAAAGCCACCGATCATATCGTCTTACCTGTCTCGCATACAGGCATGTTAGTAAATGAAACAGTGGCTAAGCAAACTGAACACTTTTTGCAGCACGGAAAATTTAAACGCTGATATTTAACCAAGAAAAATATCCAAACATTTAAACATTGATACCCATCCCTTGCTGCAATTCAGTCTTATGTTGTTCAATCACTGGAATCAAAGTTTGCATCACCCATTCATTGCGCCAGCCTTTTAGACCTTCTGGTAATTCGGCCAAATCTTTATCGAAGGCAATAACCTCATAAAGCTGACCTAACCATTTTTTACGCATAAGCACGTTAGCCGGCACACCAAGCTCTTTAGCTTGCTCATCTACCGCTTGCTGTACCGCTTTTGATAGTACTTTATTTTTCGAGCGGTATGGCGGTAGTAGACACTCTGGATGCTCAGCAGGCGCTAAGTTTTTTGCCTCTTTAATGACCTTTAGCAGCTCCTCACCATAAAGGCGCAACATACTGCGGTGCATCGTCGTCTTATGGGCAAGCGCGCGCATACTGGTTGGCTTTTCGGTGATAATCTCACGCACCGCCTGTTTTTTAATTACAAAAGTACGCGGCTGGTTGGTCGAACGTGCCAGCGCTTCACGCCAAGTAGCCACTGCTTTTAGTATAGCCATCTGCTCTGAATTATAACGATAATCTGCCATCGTCAAATACATAGCTTCATCTTCAACATGCTGCACCTTGTATAGCTCATGAGCATAGAGCTGACAATCCGCCCATACATAATCATATAGACCTTGTCTTTTTAATTCGTACTCCAAACTTAGATACAGTGCTGGTAAAAAACGCACATCATCGATTGCATACTGTTCTTGTTCATCTGACAATGGACGTTGTAGCCAATCAGACTGGCTTTGTTCTTTGTCAATTTGCATGTCTAGCTGATCATCAAGCGCTTGCTGATAGCCCATTTGCAGTTGACCTGTTAAATAAGACAGCGCAATTTGCGTATCAAAAATATTGGTCAATGGCGGACAGCCAGAGAGTAGATAAAAAATACCTAGATCTTCTCCGCAAGCATGCCAAATCGCCACATCGACTTCAGTTAGGACTTGCCATAGTTCAGCTAGTTGCAGTTGCGGGGCATCTAATAAATAAATGTGATCGCCAGTATTAAGCTGCACTAAAGCAAGACGTGGATAGTAAGTGTCACGCTTGATAAATTCAGTATCTAACGCTACCCGCCCGCAAACTTCCAAGGCCTTGATAACCTCGTCCAATTGCGCTTGCTCACGTACCCAAGTGACAGATGCTTCATCTGCTATGTCTAGCAACGCGTCAATATCCGGCTCGGCAGGCATGTCTACCACATTAGTAGCTGCATATGTTTGACCACCGTCAACGCCTTCTTTTGCATCGGGTTGCAAAACATCGTCTTGAGACAAATCATCTTGCGAAAAATCAACTTGAGATAAATTGGTTTGAGCGCTTACATCAAAAGAGCTTAGATCAGACACGGGCAGATACCTGCTTAGATAGAAGAGAATAGAAGAAAAAAGAGCGCTATTAATAGCGCCTAGAGACAATAAAAGAAAATTATAACAAATTAGCGTTCATGTTTTGGAGCGTTTCGTATGACAGCGTCAAGTTTAAAGCCATTATTTACGAGACTAAAACATATAGCTTTTGTTTATATTATAAAAAGGAGCGATTTTGTAGTGCCTGTCCCAATGTCATACTATCTAAATATTCGAGCTCACCGCCTATGGGTACGCCTTGTGCCAAACGAGTGACTTTATTGACATGACGACTCACCGCTTCGCTGATAAAGTGTGCCGTTGTCTGACCTTCAACAGTGGTACCTGTTGCCAATATAAGCTCCTCAACCTGCTCTTGTTTAACGCGCCATACCAGCTGGTCAATGTTTAAATCATCAGCGCTAATACCATCAATCGGTGACAGATGCCCACCTAAAACAAAATAACGTCCACGGTAACCCGCTGTTTGCTCAATGGCCATGACGTCAGCGGCGGTTTCAACCACACATAACAATCCATCATCACGTCTTGGATCTTGGCATAGCGGACAAACCGCATCATCACTGAAGCTATGGCAACGCTGACACTCAACAATATCGCGCATTGCCTCATCAAGTGCTTGAGCGAGCGCCATCCCTTGCGGACGTTTTTTGGTAAGTAGGTGGATTGCCATGCGCTGGGCACTTTTTTGCCCAACCCCTGGTAAAATACGCAGCTGTTTAACCAGCTGATCAAATTTAGCTGTAAGCAAATCTGCTTCCTTTATCTGTAAACCGTAGATATAAAAATGGGGTCGCATCCTATAGATAACAACCCCATCATGGTCCACAAAATGTAGTAATTACAGCAAATTAAGACTTAGAATAAACCTTGCATACCTGGTGGCAGACCCATACCTGACGTCGCGCCAGCCATTGTCTCTTCATATAGCTCATCTGCTTGACGGACAGCATCATTAATAGCAGCAGCGATTAAGTCTTCAATCATATCAGGCTCATCTTCAAGCAAGCTTGGATCGATACTTAAGCGCTTGACCACGTGACGACCAGTCATAGTAACTTTTACTAGACCACTACCCGCCTCTGCTTGGACTTCTTTATTTGCTAGATCCTTTTTTGCAGTTTCAACATTGGCTTCGACCTTTTTTTGCATTGTCTGAGCTTGTTGCATAAGTGCTTGGATGTTCATAATTGCCTCTTTGTTTTATATTGATGAATGATAAATAGCTTTTGATCATAAAGTTAATACGATAACGTTGATTATACCGTCATCTTTATAAACTGTCTAAACCACGCGCCAAATCTTTGATAATGTCTTCCACATCTTCTAGTCCTACTGACAATCGAATAAGCCCATCTTTGACACCAGCCTCAGCGCGCGCCTCAGGGGTAAGCCTAAAATGAGTCGTGGTCGCAGGATGGGTAACGGTGGTTTTGGCATCTCCTAAATTATTAGTAATAGAGACCATTTGTGTTGAGTCAATGACATGCCAAGCAGCTTCTTTTGTGTCGCGATCATTGGCATGGTTGTTAGCAGCAGACGCTTTAACCTCAAACCCCATAATGGCGCCATAGCCATTCTTCATATGATGCTGACGCTTGGTAAGCTCATGAGAGGGATGATCTAAGAGCCCTGAAAAGTGCACTTTACTGACGTTAGTATGATTGACCAAAAACTCTGCCACTTGATTAGCATTGGCACAGTGCGCCTGCATACGTAATTTAAGGGTCTCAAGTCCTTTAGTAAAGACCCAAGCATTGAACGGACTCATGCTAATACCGCCTGAGCGCACAACGGTAAATGCTGCTTGCATCAGCTTATCACTACCGACAAGTGCGCCGCCCAGTACTCGGCCTTGACCGTCCAAGTATTTGGTTGCAGAATGAATAACCACATCAGCCCCTAAGTCTAATGGCCGCTGTAGCGCTGGCGTGGCGAAGCAATTGTCAACGACTAGTAATACATCATTGGCTTTACACAGCTGACTTAAATGACCGATATCACAAATCTGCGCCAAAGGATTACTTGGGCTCTCGCAATAAATCACTTTAGTATTCGGTCGTATGGCACTTGCCCATGCGTCATTGTCGAAGCAATCAACGTAGCTGACTTCAATGCCAAACTTAGCCATGTAATTATTAAATAAACCAATGGATGAGCCAAAGAGCTGGTTGGCTGCAAGCAGATGATCACCTGCTTTTAGGTAGGCCAAGCACATAGTCAAAATCGCACCCATACCTGAGGCTGTGGCAACCGCACGTTCACCGTTCTCGAGTGCTGCTAGGCGACGCTCAAAGGTACGCACGCTGGGGTTAGTATGGCGCGAATAAACGTTACCAGTCTTTGTTCCATTAAAATGCGCAGCGGCATCACTTGCAGAAGTATAGACATAAGAGCTGGTGGTAAAGATAGGTTCGGCGTGCTCTCCTTCATCAGTACGATGCTGCCCTGCACGAACTGCAATAGTCTGCATGCCGTAATCGAGGTCTAAGTCTAAAGCATCATTGCGCCAGTTTGGGTCCAATAGATTTGAATTGCTTTCATCATGCGCTTGCGACTGACTCATAAGTTTTCCGTTACTATGGTTGGTATTGACACTGCTGATTATAGTTTCCATGATACATAAGTCAAAGCGCTTATTATATCATGCTCCCATATATCAGACGTTAGATTTCAGGTATCGCTTTTACTTGTTTGTCTGTTTCAGATTTGAAACACTTAACGTTTATAGTCAGTTTTAAGCACTGACTATGGGTTGTTTTTGAAGGCCTTATGGTTAAATAATAAAACCTAGTCTCAGCTTAAGCTATTATAACAACGTGAGTGACTGCCAATCTAAGAAAAATAACGTATTTTTGATAGGCAGATACTGCATCACCTGCTAAGCTTGGCAGCATTTTTAACTAGGCTTTAAACGTTGCTATTACATACCTTATAAACAATGCTATTATTCCTCCACATTAGTCTATATAAATTTCAGTACATTCTAAAACTTATCAAGGTAAACCAGTTATGTCGATGTTAAGTAGAGAGCCGAGCAGCTTGTCACTGAGTCTAATACTTGGCCTAACATTAGGTCTTAGTGGATGCCAAAGCTTGCCAAAACAGCCGCATCTGCCTGAAAGCCAAGCGTTATCAGCCCGTGTTAATGCTCTATACCAACAAGACAGTAGTCTGGACAATACTCAAGGTAAAAACAGCACCAGCAGTAACAACGACTTAGTGGCATCCATCAGTGAACAAAACGACATACACCCTGAGCTATCAGGCTACCATCCTATTGTCACTGGTGCGAATGCTTTTGCATCACGAAGTATCCTAACTGATATGGCCACTCGCAGTATTGATGTACAGTACTATATTTGGCATGATGACCAAGCAGGTCAGCTGTTGCTAAAAGATTTGTGGAAAGCTGCTGAGCGCGGGGTAATCGTACGCTTACTACTTGATGATTTTAATAACAATGCAAAACTTGATCAGCACTTATTACGTTTTGCCAGCCATCCAAATATCGCTGTACGCATTATCAATCCTTTAATGCATCGTAAGGTTCAAGCGATGAACTTTGTCACCGGTTTGCCCCGTATCAACAGACGCATGCATAATAAAAGCATGACTTTTGATAAACAAATTACCGTTATTGGAGGTCGCAACATTGGTAACGAATACCTTAGTAATGATCAAAGCAGTCAATTTGCTGATTTAGACGTGCTACTTATTGGCAAAGTAGTCGCTGATATTGATAACAGTTTTATGAGCTACTGGTCAGCCCCTATATCCTTCGATATTGAAACGCTAGTCACTCTCGATAAAAACACTACCAGTAATTTTTTGACAGGATTAGATAAATTAGATGGAGATGAAAAGAGCCGTTCTAGCGACAGTTTAACTATTTATAAAGCAGCCATTGAAGACTCCTCTATCGATACTGACCTGATTAACAAGCGCGTACCATTTCGTTGGACAGATATGCAGTTCTTAAGTGATGATGTCGGCAAATTGACCAAAACCGTCCCCACTGACAGCAACTTAGTCCATCAGTTAAGAACCCTACTTGGAAGCCCCTCTGAAAAGCTAACCATCATCTCATCTTATTTTGTCCCAACCAAAGACGGTGTAGATACGTTAGTACAACTGGCAAAATCAGGAATTGATATAAAGATTTTGACCAACTCTTTTAATGCAACTGACGTAACTGCTGTTCACTCTGGTTATAGCAAGTGGCGCCCTCATCTACTCGGCGCTGGTGTTAAAATATATGAGTTAAAATCAACCGCTAGTGAAGAAAAGCGCGAAAACAAGTTATGGAAAGCGCGCAGTCAGTCGTCAACCAGCTTACATGCAAAGACTTTCGCTGTAGATGACCATCAAGTCTTCATTGGTTCCTATAATGTTGACCCCCGCTCAGCTAATATTAACACTGAAATGGGCGTGATTATCAATGACGATGAGCTGGCAAGACAACTACATGAAGCGCTCAGTGACGATCTGTTAAGTCAAGCTTATGAAGTAAAGTTAATAGATAACAATAAGTTACAATGGCATACGCTCGAAAATGGAGAAAAAGTGGTGTATGATTCAGAACCAAAAGTAGATTTGACTGATCACTTATGGCTAACTGTCATGTCTTGGTTGCCTATTGATTGGTTGTTGTAAATACCAACGATGTCTTCTTTTAACGTTATCAATATCATTGCTTATTACATAGTCCAAAAATATTTTTGTCAAAACCTTTTTAAATAAAACGTTCTAAATCATTCCTCTGGCAAACCAGCATCTACCCATGTTGGTTTGTCGTTTTTTATGATGGTCGGTTATCTCATGATGATCGTCTCAACAACCACTTTTATATGTGGATGCGTGATCAATTATGCCCTCTCGTTCTCAATATGCACTGATGTCCTCTAAAGACAAAAATACAGTCTTATTTGTCTGCTTTTGCAGCGCTGTTGCTTTTTTTGACTTTCTGATTTATTTATACATCGCAGACATCGTGTCGTCTGCTTTTTTTCCGACTAGTACCAATCCTGATATCCTAAGACTACAAGGACTTGGGCTTTTTGCAGTGGGTTATTTGGCACGGCCCCTCGGTGGCATTATTCTTGGACGTTATGGCGACATCAAGGGTCGCAGGCCAATTCTATTCATCAGCATGGCTATCATTGCAGGCAGTTTACTGACCATAGCATTTTTGCCCACGTATGCACAGTGGGGCATACTAGCTCCAATCCTATTTATCCTACTTAGACTGATACAGGGAATGGCATTTGGCCTTTATGTCCCATTGGCTTGGGTTTTTGTTGCAGAGCATGTACCGCGGCAGTATCTATCGGTTAGCTGTAGCTATGTAATGGCAAGCTTTTTTATAGGAGTGCTATTTTCTAACGCTTTTTTTGTATGGCTTACTGGCTCTATGACCCCTGAAGAGCTAACCAGTTACGGCTGGCGTTTGCCCTTCTTTATTGCAGCAATCTTGAGCTGTTTACCTTTATTAGTATGGCGTTTTATTGATGAGTCACCATTCTTTTTAGAAGTTAAAAAAGTAAAAACGAATAGTCATACCGCTCAGCCATTTACCTTACTTTTCAAACACTGTAAGCATTCAATATTTATCGGTTTGATGCTAAGTTTGATTATGTCTAGCATTACGACTGTCATCATACTGTTGCTCCCAGACTTGATTGAATTACGGTTTGCTTTAGACAAAGACTTATTTGGGTTTTCACACAGTTTGGGCATTGTGTTTATGATTTTTGGCTGTGTATTTTATGGAATACTATCTAACTACCAGAACTTTGGTAAAATTTTAATAGTCGGCTCCGTTTTACTGATTGCTCAGATGTTTGCGTTTTTCTACCATATGCAAGCTGGCGGTGATTATATCTTGATCATGTATGCACTCTTAGGATTTTGTGCTGGCATCATTGGCATGGTACCTGCTATCTTCGTACAGTTATTTCCAACCAACGTACGCCTGACAGGAATGGCGTTTTGCTACAATGTAATCTATGGACTTGTGGGCGTATCCGTACCTTTCGGACTTGGCTATGCCACTATGTTTGTAAGCTTTTCGCCTGCACTCTATATCGCTTTTATCGGCTTAATTGGCATCATCATGGGGTTTTATTTTTATAATATGCCTGAGTACAAAAAAATCAATCAGTTAATCTAGCAGTATGATTACTCATATTGTCTCGCGTCTGATGACCTACTGTTCTTGTTTTATAGATTTTTCAATCAAACATTGGATGTAATGAAACAGCTGTTTTATCACATCCAATACAAACTTCAAAAAATATTAAGGCTTAACACCCATGGTTGATATGACCAATAAGCGTTTATCAGTTGCTCCGATGATTGACTGGACGACGACGGATTATCGTTACTTTGCCCGTCTGTTTAACCCGCAAGTATATCTGTACACCGAGATGATTAGTACTGGTGCTCTTATACATGGCAACCGTGCGCGGCATCTACGCTTCGATGCATTAGAGCATCCTGTGGTACTACAGCTTGGCGGTGCTGATATCGCCGAGATGACTCAGTGCGCCGAATTTGCTCAGCAGCATAACTATGACGAAGTCAATATCAACGTTGGCTGCCCCTCTGACCGTGTACAGCACAATAAAATCGGTGCCTGCCTAATGGCAGAGCCTAACACTGTGGCCAACTTAGTAACGCACATGCAGGCGGCTGTAGATATTCCAGTAACCGTCAAACATCGCATCGGTATCGATGATTTTGACAGTTATGAGTTTATGGTGGATTTTGTAAAGACGGTAGCTGATGCTGGTTGTACACGTTTTATCGTACATGCGCGCACAGCTTGGCTACAAGGACTCAGCCCTAAGCAAAACCGTGAAATACCACCACTGCGTTACGATGATGTGTATCGACTCAAGCAGGACTTTCCAGAGCTTGATATTGAGATTAATGGTGGTATCGAGACTGTCGCTGATATTGCCACGCACTTACAATATATTGATGGGGTAATGATTGGACGGGCTTTTTATCATAACCCTTACTTACTAGCAGAAGCTAATAGTCTATGGGATCAGCCGATGCCTAAGCGTGCAGATATTTTAGCGCAGCTGTATCCATATTTAGAGGAGCAGCTTATAAAAGGTGAGACACTATCGACGATGGCGCGGCACTATTTGGGATTATTTCAAGGATTGCCCGGAGCTCGTAAGTGGCGACAAGCATTAAGCGGTAAACCGCAGCTGACACTCGATGATATCAAAAAAGCTGCCGACGAAGTTTTGCAACTAAACCCTAATGCTTAATTTGTTTTGATCGTTTTGGTCAAGTATCTTTTGTTCAACTAACTTGGTTTAGGTACTGCCACATAGCAACACCGTTATTGATAATATGTAACAACATAGGCAGTACTAGTGATCCTGACTTGATACGCGCGTAGCAAAATATAAATGCTAGTACCACGATAGTAGTGATTTCATAAATACCATATTGCAAATGAATCACAGCAAAAATAAAGCTGGTCACGATACTCGCTACCAGTGCTCCGCGCTGTTTCGAGCGTGGAGTTGCAGCAAACTGTTCTGCGACAGCCGACCACAAAATGCCGCGAAAAATTAGCTCTTCATATATCGGTGCGACTATCACCATCGCAAAAACGAGTAACCACACTGAGCTGACAGACTGATATAACGGATCTACAAAAACCAGTGGAGACTTATCCAACAAATAAGTCAATGCTTGGCTGCCAATCATAAATACTAACAATATTCCAAACATACCAATGCCAACTACTAAGGAAAATGGCTTGATCGCTAAGTATTCACGTATATCTCCAGATTTTACACGTACAACCAAATAACTCAGTGCCATCAGTAGTATGCAACTGATAATAATCGAAGCACTTACTACGGTTCCATCATTACTACCAAAAAAAAATACATCTCCTACTGTCGTGCTTTTGGTAGCTGGCAGCAATAATCTGCCTGCGACATAAACCCCTATCAACTGACTGACAAAAAAAGCAATGACCATTCCTATGACAAGAGAAAACGCACCTAAGCGTGAAAACAAAGCCGAGCGCTTTGGTTGCAGTGTCATTGTGTTATTCAAAGCAGTAGCACGGTTTGGCATAATAGTAATACTCAAAACAGTAACTTAATAATTCTCATAAATATTTATGATATACAGTATTTAATCACCAGTTAAGTTGACAGTTGCTGCTTTATCAATGCCAATACCTGCTGTGCGACAGATTCAGGATGCTCAAGCGGAAACATATGACCTCCTGCATGGGTCTGATAAGGAATACCCAAGCGCGTTTGAATTCGCTGCGGAAAACGGCGCTTTAAAAATATACTCTCCTCACCGATAATAAGTGTCGCTGGCGGCTTAGGCCGACGATTAGGTGACAGCCAGTACCAAGAAGGGTTGGTACGAAACACAGCAACCTCACTAGTTTTAGGAATGGCTAGAGTGACTTTGCCATCTGCACGCTCATACAAGCCATGCTGAATATAACCTTCAAAGCTACGCTCATCAAAATTCTTAAAAAACCCTTTATGACGCATTTTTTCGTAAGCATCTGCACGACTATCCCAAACATCACGGCGGTTCTTAGAAATACCAGATGGTGACAGTTTATCCATCAGACGATTGTCCATCAGAGGCAACTTGTCAGCTGTCTTTGCCACATGCCATAGTAAGCTTGACTTGCCATAAACCCAAGGCGGATCCATAAGTACTGCTTGATTAAATATTTTGGGAGCGCGGTACAACGCTTGTAGCGTACACATAGCACCAAGCGAGTGACCTACCGCAACCACTTGTGAGATGCCGTGCCTCTCACAGACAGTTTTTACGCTATCGATAACTTGCTGGGTAAGACTGCGCCAGTGATTGTCAACAGGATAGTCTGGGTCGCCCCCTAACATCGGTATATATTCAACCGTAAAAAATTCAGCCAATATCTCAAAAAATGGCTGGTAGACCGCACTTGGCATCCCGTTCGCATGAGCAAAATGAAGGACTGGCTTTTGGGTTATGTTCGATACAGGCAATGATGCAAAGGTCTGCAAATTGATTTCACTCATGACAGGCTCTCACTAATTCTTATAGAGGTTTGGTGCTCTTAAAGGCTCGGTACTTGATTTAGTAATTTATTTATAATTTAAACTGACTATATAACTGAGGCTGAGCATAGTTATATGCTCAGCCTCAACAATCATACACATTAAATATAATCCGTTCAAAATGAAAAAAGAACGTTTAACGCATCTCGATATTACCATCCTCTTGTGGCAATACATCAAGATTGATACTCGAGCCTACGCCTGCACCAAGCTTAACTGCGAAGCGATCCATGAATAGTTGGAACGGATCTAGTGGCGTGTAATTTACCACGTTATCTAATTCTAAATCTTTTTCTAAACTTGCAATGCTACCTGATCGGTCTGCCAGTCCCAGTGCGATAGACTGCTCACCGGTCCAAAACAGCCCCGAAAACAAATTGTTGGCCTCAGGGTCTTTAAGACGATCGCCGCGACCCTCTTTGACTGCATTAATAAAGTGCTTATGCGTATTATCAAGTACGTTTTCAACATGCTGTGTCTCAAACGTAGTAAGCGGACGCGACAAGCTTAAAATATCTTTGTACTCGCCTGCGGTGATGGTACGATCGGACACGCCTACTTTGTCCATTAAGCCTTCAATATTATAGCTTGGCATGATGACCCCAATCGAGCCTACTAAGCTTGATGGATTGACATAAATCTCATCTGCAGCAGATGCAATATAATAAGCGCCTGACGCACCAATATCACCAATCACCGCATAAAGCTTTTTGTCTGGATACTGCTGACGTAAGTTCATCATAGTTTGCCAGATCTCATCTGATTGTACCGGAGAGCCACCAGGTGAATTTATATCAAGTGCCACTGCTTTTGAGTTGTTATTTTCAAAAGCACGCGTCAACGCTTTACTAATATCGTAAGCATTTGCAGGATCGGCGTTACTTATCGTACCTTGTAGCTCAACCACCGCTAAATGCGGCTTACTGGTATCAATTCCTTCTAGCCCAGATGGCGCATCGTTACTACAGCTACGGCCTATCGTTAAGAATAATAACAAGATATAACCAAAGGTAAGTAGCTTAAAAAAGATGCTCCAACGCCTTGAACGGCGCTGCTCTTCTACACTGGCTAATAAAGTTTTTTCAATAAGACGCCATTCTTGTCCATTTGGCTGATTAGGCGATGTTTGTTGCAATGGTACCGGCTGATTTTCTAAATTATCAGGACGTTTGTTAGGGTCTGGCGGCCAGTTGGGCATATAACTTCCTAGGTAAAAAGCAATCTAAAACAAGTAAAAATGAGGATAGAAAATAAACACGATAAAAATTTGCATACATGAATGATTAGTATGACTAGGTCATTAAGTATGGTGGTATTTTACTCATGGTTCAATAGTGAAAACGTGAAATATCATTATACTACGATGTTGATAATAGGTATTGGCCGTATCGGTATCGTTTTTATGGTAAAGCATCAAAACGTAGCGCTATCTCTAAAGTTTTGCGATCGTATGTGATTATCTTATCAATCTGTTGTCGGCTTAATGCCTCTGTAGTTACCTGAGATGTACTGTGACCAAGCCACTGCGTAGGATAGTTTATGCTGGTACTATATGCAAACGAATCAGCTGAGCACAGCAAGGGCCACATTTGCCAGAGGTGATGGTGAGTGTCTGCATTTAAGACCACACGTGCTTCAAATGCCCCATTTCGATGGGTAGTTTTCTGACTGGTCTTTGATATCGGTGTAGGTGGAATAAACGTTTGAGAATCTGCCTGTAATGACTGCTGTGGATTGTTAGCATCATATCGAATGACACGAATGGGCTGTTTGCTAGCAATCGCTATAGTACAATCCCAAACGCTACTATCATCGATATCACGCCAGCCTGTCATTGCTTGTAATGCCATATCTTTATTGTCTAGCTGCCATGTTTTGCCTTGCTCACAGCTTTGAGCGGTAATAGTAGTTGCTCGCGCAGATTGTTTTTGCTCTAAGTATAACTGCTGATAAGCGGCCCAGCGCTCATGGCGTCCTGCTTGCCAGTACTGATTAATAGGCATCCTTTGATTTAATTGTAAGACACTCATCGGTAGTAGCTCAGATTTTTTTATATTGCTTTTAATCTTGCTATTGTTTTGTTTAGAAGAAAGAGTGTCGGTCAATATCGGTACACTGGTTTGTATGACAACACCTTCTAACTGGTCAATCGATAACGTTCCCAGCTGTTGTGCTAAGTGAGCAGTTATATCATCTGCAGTCATTGTGCTTGGCATCGTCCTGTTACCATAAGGTCGGTGGTCTGCTAAAAATAGCCAGTAAACAGCGCCTGAAACTGGCGCTCTTTCATTATTATTTTTAACATGACTACTGTTATCTATGTGTTGACGTACTATAGGATACTGCAATACCGTCGCGCTCAAATACTGATCGCCAGTTGGTAGCACGTATAAGGTAGGAGCTGTTACCAAGGACTGCTGATTGGCATAAACCGTCATCACTAACAAGCTTAGAGGTGGTAACGCCAGCCCGCGACTGATAAGCCCGCGTGGTAGCAACCATGGCATCATAACCAGTAGCGCCATCAGCAATATAGCCATATTCACTGACGTATACAGCCATGCGTCTGATAACGCTGGTAATGAAGTCAGCCATGCTATCAGCTTATGCAGGCTTGCAACTATGATACTTACCAATGCCCAAATACTATCTGCTACAGTAGGTAATAAAAGATAGCAGAGCCCTGCTAACAGATTCAAAGGTACGATGACCCAACCGAATAAACCGATAGCAAATAGGTTGATGAACAGCCCCCACAGCGAGGCTTTGCCAAACAATAACAACGTAATAGGCAACAATGCGATAAATAACCAAAACTGCAATTTAAATACGCGTTTACCAGTTAGCCCTATTTGGGTCAGTAAAGTACTACTTATATGGTTGTTATCAGTAATGTCATGACGATGCTGCGCTAAAGCTACGTTATCTCGCTGATATGATGTGTCGTCATATTTTAATAATAATGCCACCGCGACAAACGATAGCCAGTAGCCTGCTTGCCATAATACATAAGGATCAAACCAAGCCATGAGTACTGCTATCGCAAGTAACACACGCATGGTACTAATAGGCAGTAGCGTTAATCGCACCAACCCTATTGCTAGTAGCATCCATGCGGTACGGACAGCTGGTACATCAAATCCTGTAAATAACGCATAGATAAAAGCAACACCAATCATGACCCACCAACGTACCTGCCAGCGCGGTATATTACGATACAGCGCTGGCCACTGGTGGTTTACTAACCAAACTGCGGCACCTGCGAGTATGATGGCCAAAAACAAAACATGCGTGCCAGAAATGGCTAACAGATGCGAGATACCAGCCAACTGGTATAGATCCTTGGTCTCGTGATTGATTAAACTACGATCACCTGTCAGTAAACTTAACGTTACTGCTTTGGCTTGCTGCTCTGCTGTCGTTTGCTGCAGCCAATCTGCATAAAAATGCTGACGCAGCTGCCAACGCCACTGGTCAACATGAGTGCGCAAACTGTTAAGAAATGAGTCAAATGCGGCATTTGAAGCAAGCATTGTCGATGAGCTATCTAACACTCTGATAGGCTCGCCAGTCGCCATAATAGTAGCCATACCATCGATATGACGTCCCCGTAACCAGCGATAGCTGTCGAAACCTGTTGGATTGTTGAGTGTTTGTCCAGAGGTGACTAGAGGTACAAGCTTTAAAGTCATGAGCAACTGATCACCAGGCTGTAGACCATTAAGATCAATTGTTTGTGTGTTACCAGATGTTCGCTTAGGATAAGCACTGAGAAGCACACGATGCTCTAAGTTTTTGTCATCATTTATGTCTTTATTATACAAACCTTTACTACTTAGGCTATTATTAATATAGCTTAACGTTTGCGCTTGTAAATCCTGTGAAGTTAATTTGGACACCAACGGCTCAACTAATTGCAACGTTGCCACTTGTCGATAGCCACTATTTATTTCAGAATCATATACACTATCGCTAATGCCCTTGATGGTCACCCACGCACGTACCTGCATAGGCTCGGTGATTTTTGTCGTCTCTGCTTGCTGATAGGCAGACAATGCTTGCAGGGCACTTCCAAAAACCAGCACACTCGCTATGATCGTCATCAGTAGATAACGGATAAACTTAGAAGATATCGTATGATTTTGTGTTCGACGTTTATGAAGGGAGTAGTTGCTTATTGACGGCAACGCTGCACTGCGCTGGAGAAGAAAAAGGAAAATAATCGCTGTTACGATCAACAAGAGCCAAATAAGAGCGCTTGCTATAGACAAATCAAATGCTAATAACCTATCTTGAGCAAAGTCTACCGTCCCTATTGATAATGTGCCTACCATCGCTATAATGATTGAGATGCCAATCGTCCAATACATCAGCACTCCTTGCATGACGGCTTATTAAATATACACTTAACCACTGACGATGTTCTATCCACAACCTTCTACATAGAAGAATAGATAAAGTCGAAAAGATAGCGATCAATCAACTTTTATCATACATCATTTGTTTGGTTGTTTATTAACTAACATTAGACGACTAAATACCGATGATAGCATTATTAACGGTATTACCCTATACTATTTATCATATCGCGATTGCCTTTATTGATAGCCACTCGTCCTATTTTTTTATCAACACTTTATCTTTACTGACAATGTTTTATCAAAATTGTCGAATATCAAACGCTTATGCTCTACTGAGTGAACTGTAGATAACGATCAAAGGCAAACCTGTGCCCCAAAAACGTCTTAAAAACCTCCTACCCACGCCTGAAAAAATACTAGAGAGCCGCTCTTTAAAGCTGTTTGCGCCGCATTTGGCTGATCCTCGTTTATGGCAGTTTAATCGTCATAGTTTGAACAAAGCGGTTTATATAGGGGTACTTAGTGCATTTTTCCCCTTGCCAGGACAGATGCTGTTGGCTTTGATTGGTGCACTTATTTTTCGTGCTAACGTACCCATGGCGCTTGGCCTAACGTGGATTACCAACCCTCTTACTACCCTACCTATTTTTTATGCAGGTTATTACGTTGGTGCCCATATTATGGGTGAGCCCATGATTAGCTTACGGGTAATCGGAAGGATGATTGCTGATTTTAGCTTGTGGGTACTTGCAAATGGTGCCAATCCCTTTGTTACTTACCGCGGTACAGTATCGTTGACGGCATTTTGTTTAGGACTGGCGTTGTTGGCAGTAATTACTAGTATTATTTGTGGTTTAACCTTTAAAGCAATTTGGCGCTATAAAACAGTGACAAGCTGGCAAAAGCGTCAAAAAGAATCTTCAGATAAACCACCAAAGACGTAGTAGAACTCATCTGTATTGAGTGAGTTATACTTTTAAAAGCACTACCCTTCTTCTTGGTCTTTGTTTATAGCATCAACGACTTGGTCAGTAAAACTGTTATCCATCATTAAAATCTCTATTACTTCTTTATTTTTAAGTAATGTATAACGCTTCCCTGTAGCGCTATCTCGAGCTTTTAAATCATAGTCAGCACCAGCAAGCGTAATGGCGTCAAAAGCGGGGGTCAATAGCTCTATTTGAGCCTGTCGATCGATCGTTTCAAACAGCGTTGGGTCAATATAATCTTTTAGCGGATTATTGCCTTCTTCAGCGCTACCAAAATCAGAAACTGGATCTTTATTATCAGTCATAATATTTATCCTCATAAACTTTGCCAGACTTTAAATTATATAAATATAATTTGCTATCGGTACATGCCCAGCGGCTTAATACTCAGCCCAATGGCCATTTCGTAGCAATAATTGCCGATCAGCCAATGCAGCCAGATTACGATCATGTGTCACCATTAGTAGCGCTGTTTGCATCGTACTTTGTAATTCTGACAGCAAACCAAAGACAGATTGAGCATTGTCATAATCCAAGTTACCAGTCGGTTCATCCGCCAATATAAGCGATGGTTTAGTCACCAAAGCACGGGCAATAGCCACGCGTTGACGCTCACCCCCTGATAACTCTCCTGGTCTATGATCTAAACGATGACCCAAACCCACGTTTTCTAACAGCTCGACTGCTTGCAGACGCGCGTCTGTTGTAGAAACTTTTGGCCGCATTAATAAAGGCATGGCGACGTTCTCTACCGCAGTGAATTCTGCCAATAGATGGTGAAACTGGTAGATAAAGCCTAAATACTGATTGCGCATGGCGCCGCGCTGCGTCTCATTCATATGATTTAAGCACTTACCATGCAACCATACTTCACCATCAGTTGGTGTATCTAAACCGCCTAATAAGTGCAGCAAAGTACTCTTACCTGACCCGCTTGTACCAACGATAGCGATGCGCTCGCCTGCATTGACAGATAAATCCAATCCGGTCAGCACTTGCGTATGCACTGCACCCTCATCGTATACCTTACTAATGTTGCTTGCCTCTAAAATGGCCGCCATACCGCTTCCTTCACTCAAATTTTTGTCAATCAAACGCTGACACTTAAAAGTCTATAATTATATTTTTATACTGCTGCCGTATAACCGTGAATGTTACTACTCATAACGCAATGTTTGGGCAGGTTGAATTTTGGCTGCCCGGCGTGCAGGATAGATAGTGGCCAAAAAGCTCAAAATAAACGATGCGCCAGTGATTAGTACAACATCAACCAAGCGTAGCTGTGATGGTAAGTAGTTAATAAAGTAAGCATCGAACAGATTTAGACCAAAGCTTTGATTAATCCAACCTAAAATATCGCTAATACTTAAGGCAAAAACAACCCCAAGCACAGTACCAGCGACGGTACCAATGACCCCGATGACCACACCTTGCACCATAAATACTTGAGTAATCAGACGCGGAGAGGCACCAAAAGTCTTTAAGATAGCGATGTCTGCTTTTTTGTCAGTGACGAGCATGACTAAGCTTGAGACGATATTAAAGGCGGCGACAAGGATAATTAAGAACAATAATAAGCCTACCATCGCTTTTTCCATCTGAATGGCGCCGAATAGATTGCCATGAGTCTGTGTCCAGTCATTGGGGTACAGTTGTTCTGGCGCAATTGCCGCCGCTTTTTGCGCGGCCATCGGTGCATTAAATAAATCATCAAGCTTCATACGAATACCTTGCGCGCCCTCAGGAAGACGCAGCAATTTAGCAGCATCATTCATCGGAATAAATGCCATCAAGCTATCCACTTCTGGACTAATACTAAAAATACCTGTCAAAGTAAAACGCTTAAAGCGCGGTATGACACCAGCTGGCGATGGTGATGCTTCTGGTAGCACCAACGTGACCTTGTCGCCAATATTCAAACCAAGAGACTGTACCATCTCCTCGCCCAACACAATACTAAAGTCGCCACCTTTTAGAGTATCAATGCTGCCTTCAGTCATATGCTCATTAATGATTGAGACATTTTTTTCGTACTCAGGATCGATACCTGTGACCATAATACCAGCAACTTGACCATTAGAAGTCAGCATACCTTGCAACTGTATGAATGGTGCGACTGCTGCAACTTCTGGATCTTCTTGAATACGTTCAGCAAGCTGTTTCCAATCACCAATGACCTCAGGTGACGTCACAGTCGCTTGTGGAACCATTCCCAAAATACGGGTCTTTAGTTCGCGATCAAAGCCGTTCATCACTGATAGCACGGTAATCAATACCGCTACTCCAAGAGTTAGACCTATCATTGAAATGAGCGATATAAAAGAGATAAAGCGATTACTACGCTCTGCTCGGGTGTACCGTAAACCGATAAATAATGCTAAAGGACGAAACATATTCAAACTCTTTATTTTATCTAGGTGAGCAACTGTCATATAAGCACACTAACGTAAGCCAACAAGCTTTCCGTGCTTAACAAGCAACTGAGCCAGTACTGGTCATGCTTATATGAATATAACGCAGACATATAAACATGGTTTTAGACGTCCCAATCGTGGCTACCAAAAAAGTGGATAGTTTGACACAATTTTTCTAATATGTGCCAGTCATTCGTAAAAACTGCAGGTCTTTTTTCATAAAATACAGCGCTTCGTTATTATTTTTTTATGAGGGGCTTGCTATTAGTTGCGTCTATACCTATATATTGTATGCTAAGGACAATTGTCATTAACCCATCATTGTTGTTTGTTGACCCATTGCTGCTGCGCAAACATAGCACAATATTGAGAATGTATATAATATATTGCTTAGGTATTGGCTTACTGTGTTAGTAACAAATAAAAGCTTTTTGCGCTATTTGGCGTCCAAACTCCATGGCAGACTTAAGTTTGAGTATTTTCATGACTATTAATTATCAATATAAAAACGTACAATCTCCGACCAAAATTACTTTAACAGACGATCAAACGGCAGGGCACGCTGATCATTGGCGTATTTTGACTGATGATATGAGTCGTGATGTGCCAGAGTGGCTACAAAAAATGATTGAACAAGCGACCATGCCCAAGGGCCTTAATGCTAATGCGAGTGCTCAAGACGCTTGTTTGCTACTGTCTGAGGATCAGCCTTGCCATATCAATCAAGTACTTGCCATGAAAGATGGCAAACCTGAATGCTTTATTAACGCCTATCCATGCGTCAATGGTCCCTATGGACTGACTTGTACGATTGAGCGTATGATTGTCAGTGACAGCTCGCATGATGCAGTATTACGCCTGCGTAGTGTTGATGGCAGCATTATTTATGCTTTTGATCAGCTCTATACGGCCAATTGCCACTTATATCAACAAAGCACGCCTTATTTTGTGAATTTTAGCGCTTGGGCTCACGAAATCTCGATCAGCGATCAAGAGGAAGTCATTATGGTCGAGGATCAAGAAGCGATTCGCTATCATCGCGCTTTTAACGATATCGTTGCGGCCAATGATGGACAAGTACCAGAAGACATTCAAGAACAGATTAAAGGTTGGCAACCAGAAACCAAAGAACAGATGGCACCAGTAGAGATTAACTTGGGTCATATGTGTGCTTATCTATTTGGCGATACACTCGGCCAAGAAGACGAAGCATGGTGTCAGGGGCAAGTTATTGGCAAACAAGAAACGACGTTCAATGACAAGCCTATTATTTTGTTCGATGTGGTTATATTGCGTGAGCAGGATGCAGACCCATTTGTTGTGCGTATCGGCGCTCTGAGTACGGCAAGCACAAAGGCCATCAAAGTAAATAATTATGTTCAAGCAAATATCTGGCTACAAGCAGCGATTTATAAAGAAAATCAGGACTCTAAAAACACAAAAGTACAAATACAGACTCAGGCCAGCTGATATCTTTATAATAGTCTAAACAGACACACTGTCTACAACCGACATCTGGCACAAATAAAAAGCCTCTAATTTTAATTAGAGGCTTTTTATTTAAAGGCTTTTACTTACAGACTTTTTATTTCAGGCCAAAGAGTAACATCATTTACCTGACACCGTTTGACCAGTGCTCTAAGCCATAGTAGTCATGGACTTAATCTTTTTAAATAGCTCTTTTTGTTCTGTGCTTGGACGAGCAGTTTGTAATGCCATCAACTGTGACATATCCCCTTCAACACGAATCTTACCCCCCATAAAAGCACCCATAATCTCGTTCATGTCAAAATCTGTGATGATAGATTGTAAAGTATCACGATCAAGTAGCAGCGTAGTAGTAGCATTATCATTTAAACCTTGGTGAAGTAAGCCGTCTGAAAAACTGGCTTCGATATCTTGCTCAGCATCAGAAACTTTTAAATTGATAACCATGTCTGCCAATGCTGGTGGTAAATTCAACTCACCAGCTTCATTCCCTAACTGCGCTACCTGCTCAAACCATGCATCCGTCAAAAAAACTGCCATATTATTATCCTGTTTACGTTAAAAAGTTACGATTAATGTCATTGCTAATATTGCTGCGTGTCATTATGGCGTGATTTTATAATAAGTAAAACCCAAAAATATGAGATTTTTTTGAATTGTAACAAATGCTAGTATGGTTAGGTTTGTTTAAGACCGTCGCTGATCAACATAATTTAGTGCTTCACACTCAGTTTTAGCTTCTATGAAGCTTATAAGAAAAATCCTTATGTTTTGTATTGATATATTAAGGTTTTTTGTTATGATGAGCGCCGATGACTTTGAATAACTACATGTCATATAAAAGTTGTTGCTTTAATAAGCCAAAACAGTTACATAAGATAAAACGTTGATAAACTTCAAAAAATGTTCTTAACATATCTACTTTGTAAGCGTATCATAAGTTAAATCATATGGTTAGCGGCAGATAAGTTAATAGTATTAATAAAGATGTATGATGAAATTTAACACTATTGAACAATAGGGTAACTAGGTTAATTACTCTTTACTGTCAGATTAGAGCTACATCTATTTTTATCATAAATATAACGTTTTACAACCCTTTTACTTAGCCATAAGTAAAGGTTGTTAGCCGTATGGTTTACCAAAGAGTTTGTATTTTGACGCATAGTTCTGATGATATTTTATTAAGATTGCGTTACAATACCTTAAACAGAATCAGGAATTTTAACTAAATATTACGTCAATATGTTTTTGTCAGCCGCCGCTCGCATACCTCTATCATTCACGCTTTGTAAAATAGATGTTTAATGCCTAAAGTCGGTTTGTTTTTGCATTAACTGTAACGATATATTAATTGCCTTAGTCTCGCTGAATAGTAGTCGTAAGCCTTGTTTCTTTTGTGCCATCATTACTAATCAATCCCCTGCGAAAAGTTTAATAAAGTAGTTAATAAACCCTTACGGTAATAGGTGAGTCGGACAATATCATGTGTCACGTTCATTATGTTTTATCATATACGTAACGTGGAGCGTTAGTTAGTTCTATTGATAATTCGGGCTGTAAAGGAATCATCCAATGAGTTTACAAAACACAGCAGTCGCCCCAGTTGACCGTGAATACGAAATTACTATCGTAAGGTTTTTTACGATTATGGCCGTTGCATGGGGCATCGTCGGCATGAGTCTTGGTGTGTTCATTGCTTCACAGTTGGCATGGCCAGCACTTAACTTTGACATTCCATGGCTGACCTTTAGTCGTTTAAGACCGCTACATACCAATGCGGTCATTTTTGCGTTTGGTGGCTCTGCCCTGTTCGCAACCTCTTACTATGTCGTTCAACGTACTTGTAAGACAAGACTATTTGCCCCCTATCTGGCTTGGTTTACCTTTTGGGGTTGGCAAGCGGTGATTGTATCCGCTGTAATCACCCTCCCTTTAGGTTTGACCTCTACTAAAGAGTATGCAGAGCTTGAGTGGCCAATTGATATTTTGATTGCTTTGGTATGGATCTCTTATGCCATTGTCTTTTTTGGCACCCTTATCAAACGTAAAACGTCACATATTTATGTGGCTAACTGGTTTTTTGGTGCTTTTATTATTACGATTGCTCTACTGCACATCGTAAATAGCATGGCCATTCCTGTTAGTGCATTTAAGTCTTACTCGTTATTTGGCGGTGCAACTGATGCGATGGTGCAATGGTGGTACGGACATAACGCGGTAGGTTTTTACTTGACAGCTGCCTTTCTTGGAATGATGTATTATTTCGTTCCGGTACAGATTGGTCGTCCGATTTATTCGTATCGTTTGTCTATCGTTCACTTCTGGGCGTTAATTGCTTCATATATGTGGGCTGGTGGTCACCATTTGCATTATTCAGCGCTTCCAGATTGGACGCAGTCTTTAGCAATGGTATTCTCAATCATCCTATTTGCACCTTCTTGGGGCGGTATGATTAATGGTGTGCTTACGCTATCAGGTAGTTGGGACAAACTGCGTACGGATCCGATTATTCGCTTTATGATTGTGGCACTGTCATTTTATGCAATGTCGACGTTTGAAGGTCCGATGATGTCGATTAAGACAGTCAACGCCTTATCGCATAACACTGACTGGACGGTCGGTCACGTACACTCAGGAGCACTTGGCTGGGTGGGTATGATTACTATCGGTTCATTATATGTATTGTTACCACGTATTTATAACAAACCAAAAATGTACTCAATCAGTTTAATCACTACGCATTTTTGGCTTGCGACTGCAGGGACAATTTTCTATATCGTATCAATGTGGATCTCGGGCATCGGTCAAGGCATGATGTGGCTTGCAACTAACCCTGACGGTACTTTGGTATATAGTTTCGTTGATACGGTTGAGTTTTCACATTTCCCGTATATTGGTCGTGCTTTTGGTGGCTTCTTATATGTATCAGGTATGTTTGTTATGGCATATAACTGCTATAAAACGCTCAAGATGCCAGAAGGTAAGCCTGTAGATGTCGCAGATCCAACGGATCATGAACCTAGTGTCGAAAAACCATCGACAGCTAACGTATAAGGAGCGATCATGGCTGGTACACCGCATGAAATTATTGAAAAAAATACAGGCTTGTTGGTCATCGGTATCGTTATTGCTATTAGCTTTGCAACGCTAGTTGAAATCGTACCACTAATTTATGATAACAAAGGTCCTGAGGATGGTGGGGTCAACGCTCCTCTTCCTGCTATGGAACCATGGACTGCATTAGAATTTGAAGGTCGTGACATCTATATTCGTGAAGGTTGTCATGTTTGTCATACGCAAATGGTTCGCCCGTTACGTGCAGAAGTTGAACGTTATGGACCCTATTCACGTGCTGCTGAGTCTACGTGGGATCATCCCTTCTTATGGGGTTCAAAGCGTACTGGACCTGATTTGGCTCGTGTTGGTGAACGCTACTCTGATGACTGGCAAAAGCAGCATTTAATCAATCCGCGTTCGTTGGTACCTGAATCTGTCATGCCAGGTTTCCCATGGCTTGCAACTAATGAAGTTAATGGTGATAACGTTCAAACTAAGATGCGTCTATTCCGTGATCGTTTTGGCGTACCTTACACTGAAGAAGACATTGAAGGTGCTCCTGATGCGGTACTGGGTGCCACAGAGCTTGATGCTTTAGTCGCCTACTTACAGCAATTGGGTACAGCGATGGAAGGACAGCGCTAATGAGTATTGGTGAACTACAGACCATTGCAACGGTTGCCGCCTTTATCGCTTTTTTGGGCGTTGCATGGTGGGCGTATTCGCCAAAAAACAAAAAACGCTTCGAAGAAGATGCACAACTTGCGCTTGATGATGAGGACAAAGAATCCTCATCTGACCAGCCGCGCAATAAGGATGAATGATGACATTTTTTTGGAGTTCTTGGATCACTATACTGAGCTTTGCGTGTTGGTTAGGTATTCTCGCAGTTTTACTAATGGTACTAAAGTATAAGCCAGAAGTAGAAGAGGACGGCACTACAGGACATGAGTATGATGGTATTCGAGAATACGACAAACCGCTACCCAAATGGTGGCTAGTAATATTTTTTGGTTCTATTGTATGGGCGGTCGCTTATTGGATATTTTTTCCAGCGATGTTCCCAAAACACTGGGACGGTATTGCAACAGTAGAAGTTGATGGCGAGACTGTACCATGGACTTCTCACAATGAGTTAAATAGTGAACTTGAAAGCAACAATAAAGTATTTACCGATAACTTTGAAAAAAGTATTCTGGTAAAAGCTGATGCCACTGATGCCGCTCAGACTTTAAGTGAGCTATCAGAGTTACAGAATACTTTGAAACGTAGTGACAACCCACCAGCGGATTTGCAATCTAAGATTGATGAAAAAATTACTGATCTTGCGCCTGCAATCGAAAAACTGGCACAAAACCCTAACGCACTAAAAGTAGGTAGCCGTTTGTTCCTGCAAAACTGTGCAGTGTGTCATGGGTCAAACGCTAAGGGTGCAACAGGTTATCCTAACTTGACGGATAATGACTGGTTATATGGTGGTGATGCGGCAAACCTACTCACCACGCTACACAAAGGCCGGGTTGGTGGTATGCCAGCATGGCGTGATCAGATTGGTGAAGAAGGCGTTCGCGCAGCTTCTGAGTATGTTCTATCATTATCTGATAACAACGGTCATAAGGACAACGGTGAGCTGGATAAAACTTTAGTCGCCCAAGGCGAGTCTATCTATGATGCGAACTGTGCTTTATGTCACGGTAAAGATGGCAAAGGTATGATTTCAACTGGTGCGCCTAATTTGACTGATAACATTTGGCTGTATGGCGGTGAGCGTGAAACTGTTCGCGATACCCTACGCTATGGCCGTGCAGGCGTCATGCCTGAATGGGAAACCAAATTGGGTAATGAGCGTATTATGCTTGTAGTATCTTATGTTTATTCATTATCAGACAGATCAGCAGCTACCAAGAACGGCGCTAATGTGACAGCTGCGGCTTCTATGCCAAAAGCGACCAATAGTGTTCCAGCAGTCAGCAGCAATTAAGTTCTTAATTATCTAGTCTGATTAGTAATGAGCGTTAACAAAGGAGAGCTGTTATGACGGCTCTCCTTTTTTAAGTTTAAACATTCATAATAAAAATATTTTATATTTGTATAATGATTGTTTTTTGAGCCTATCGCCTCATTTATACTAAGGTAAATGGTAAAATAGTCAGTATTTAAACCCGTTATTTACAATCAATCATTTGGTAGTTGGGCAGTTTTTTTATGCCATGTTTATGCTTTAACTACTTACTGACATTGATAACAATGCTAAGCTTTGCATCACTTTATGTATGTTACCCATGCCAGCGAACTGATTCTTTTTTTTAAAGAGGCAAGTTTATGTCAGCACCACAACCTAATAAAATCCCAGTACAACAAATAGATCTTGATGCGACAAAGCATCGTATACATCCTCGATTCGTCACAGGTTTTTATCAAAATATTCGTGTCATCAGTATGTATGCGTTTTTAGCGTTATTTTTAATTTTACCTTGGTTGCGTTACAACGGTAGGCAAGCAATATGGTTTGATGTGCCCTCACAGCACTATTATATATTCGGCATGACGTTTTTGACGCAAGATTTTTATTTTATTGCCGCGTTTGCTCTTATTGCCGCTTTTACGCTGTTTATGGTCACCGTTTATGCTGGTCGAGTATGGTGTGGTTATGCTTGTCCACAAACCATCTGGACGCATCTGTTCCAATATGTTGAGAAGTTGGTGATTGGCGATCGTAACAAGCGTATTAAGTTTGACAAAACGCCGATGAGTGCGAGCAAAGCATTTAAAAAGTTTTTGATTTATTTTATTTGGTTTGTGTTTTCGATGATTACTGCCACGACTTTTGTCAGTTATGTATCAGGAACAGAAGCGCTGTATAACAGCTGGCAGATGATAGGGTTCATCCCTTTTCCTGATTGGCCAACCTGGGTTTGGGTTTCGATATTTATTTTCGCTTTTTCGACTTATGCTAACGCCGGTTATATGCGTGAGCAGATGTGCATTCAAATCTGCCCCTATGGTCGTTTCCAAAGTGTCATGTTCGATAAAGACACTCTCATCGTATCTTACGACTATGAACGCGGTGAACCTCGCGGCGCACGAAAAAAAGGTACCAATCCAGACCATTTAGGCGACTGTATCGAATGTCAAATGTGTGTGCAGGTATGCCCTACTGGTATCGATATTCGAGACGGCCTACAAGTTGCTTGTATTCAATGTGCAGCGTGTGTCGATGCCTGTAATGAAATCATGGACAAAGTTGGCTATCCACGCGGACTTATAAGGTATACAACTGAGAGACAATTGGCTGAAAATGAGCCTAGCCGTGTCTTACGCCCGCGTTTGTTTGCTTACTTGACACTATTAACTGTGTTATGTGGGGGTCTTATCTATGCATTAACTGATCGCGTGCCATTAGAAATTGACATTCGCCGTGACCGTAACCAGCTGTCTTCTCTAACTAACCAAGGTATGATTGAAAACAGCTATATTGTGAAGCTAACCAACAAAACCCAAGAGCCTCACGCTTACAAAATATCGCTCGCACCGCAAGATGGTCTTAGCTTAGTGCTGCGTTTTAACGACGTGCCATTAGAAGCTGGCGAAAGCTTCGATATGCCTGTGAGCATTTATGGTGACCCTGATATTATTGAGTCTGGTCAAACGCCTGTTACTTTAAACGTGGTAAGTGAGGACGGTCAGTATAAAGTCAGTAAACAAAACATTTTTACGACTCAAGGCCAGTAAATACTTGAAATATAAGGTATAATCTATGATTGAGTGTCTGTATATTAGAGACTCAATCTAGGTAATAGCATATTGATCGGTTCATACATCTAATAGGTATTCTATGTCTACACCAAATTCTTCGCCAAGTTTTAAGCATCAAGATAGCCAACCATGGTATAAAAATTATATGGTGGTTATCTTTGTTATTGGTATGCCCGCTTTTGTGGTTATCGCTTGTCTTTGGTTTGTCTACTACTCTTATCAGATTCGTGACAGTGTGGTACGTGACGATTGGTATATGGACGGCAAAACGCTGTATCACGATGTATCACGCGATAAGCTGACATACGATTTAGACTTGAGTGGCAAAATGCAATTTAACTCAAATGGAGATATTACTTTTTATCTTGATTATCCACAGCAGAGCTTACAAACAGGCAAACTGTTAAATGGTAAACCACTTACCTATCCTGATACGTTAGAGCTTTCGATTTCACATGCAACAGATGTCAAAAAGGATCGAGACGTGGTGCTAGAGCATCAAGAAGGGAATAGATACAGTGCCAAAGTGGATATTGATTCAGTAAAAGCCAAATACTATTTGCAAGTGAGCAATGATGGTAAAGACGACTGGCGTATGCAAGACGTTGCAAAATTGCCTCGTCCAGAAGTCAGTTTTGATCCACTGCAAGTGTTTGCCAAAAGTTAAACCTTTTTGGACATAGTTTTCAAAATAACTCGTTTAAAACCATAAAAAACCAGCTTATTAAAAGCTGGTTTTTTTATGTACTAACCAATTTTACTTAGTTAAATAAGCAGCTAAAGAAGTGGATTAATCGTAGGGATTTTCTGTGTGGCACGGCTACTTTCTTTTCTGTTATCCAAAGCTGCTGACTGTTTATAATTATTATCAAACTTTGCATTAAAAGTCTGAGTCTTTGGCGCGACAGGCAGACCAATCTCAGCAAGACTGTCGGTCTGCCCTGCTTGGATATTATCCCCTTCAAATAGACGCTCATGGTTATCACGCTCTAAGCTTAGCTGTTCAAAATCAAATAATTCACGATCAGCTAATTGCGATGGCGCAACATTTTGCATGGCTTTAAATATCGAGGCCAGACGCTGCGGGTGCGCATCATCCCAATCGCGCAGCATATCGTTGATGATGGCACGCTGCAAGTTGGTTTGGCTGCCGCATAGATTGCATGGAATAATAGGAAATGCTTTTAAGCGGGCATACTCAATGATGTCTTTTTCTTCGACATAAGCCAATGGACGAATAAGCATATTTTGCTTGTCATCGCTCAGCAGCTTTGGCGGCATTGATTTGAGTGCACCACCATGAAACAGATTCAAAAAGAAGGTTGCTAACATATCATCGCGATGATGACCGAGGGCTATTTTGGTTGCACCGATTTGCTTAGCAAAACCATATAAAGAGCCTCGGCGCAGACGTGAACAGGCTGAGCAATAGGTCTTCCCTTCTGGCACGACGCTTTTGACAATACTATAAGTGTCTTTTTCTAAAATATAATGTGCAATACCTTGCTCATTCAAATAAGCAGGCAGGATATCCTCTGGGTAACCAGGCTGCTTTTGATCAAGGTTGACTGCGACAATATCAAAGCTGATCGGGGCAATACGCTTCAATAGCAGTAAAATATCTAACAGCGTATAGCTATCTTTACCGCCCGAAACGCATACCATTACGACATCACCATCCTCGATCATGTTGAAGTCACGAATGGCCCACGAAACCTGCCTGCGTAGCTTTTTTTGTAATTTGCGAAATAATGCAGACTCTGTAAGAGTTTGTTCGTCAGCTAAATCTTTAGAAGCAGATTCTGTAGCGATGTCATCAGCGTCATCAGCGTCATCAGCGTCATCATACTCCACACTATAAGCATCAGTTTCTAAAGTATGGCTATCTAGATGTGCTTTAGTAGACATCTTGTCAGACTCAAGCGTATTTTTTGGCGTGAATAAGGTCGCTACGGTCATAGATTACTCAGTATCTTTACAAAGGTGATTTGGCGATAAAGCAATTGATAGTAGAACAAGGTTTAATGACGTGTTACTACTAATGCACTAAAAGCAGCAGCGATTATAACAAAAAATGCTAACAGTTTGAAAAGATGAGATTAAATTGCAGGGTTTAAAGTCATAAAATTCAATACCCTTGTTATCCATATAGGTCTTATAACTTCTATGGTTATGTAATAGTAGCCATATTTTTGTTAAAATGGCTGTTTTTCGCTTTTCAATAATAGACACTACTATGACTGACATTACCTCGCAATCTGACTTTTTCAGCTCAGTATCCAAAACTCCTGCACATACGCTTCAACAAGATCAAAATGCTGTCGTCTTACTATCAGGTGGGCTTGATTCGGTCACTTGTTTGTACTGGGCAAAGGCTCGCTATGCTTGCGTCACCGCGGTAAGCTTCAATTATGGTCAGCGCCATAATAGTGAACTTGTTGCAGCAAAAGCGATTGCTAAAACTGCGGCAGTGAATCACCGCATTATTGATATTGATATTGCCCAGCTTGGTGGTTCATCATTAACCGATCACAGTATGACGGTGCCTGATGGGGATGCGGATAAATTCCCTGATAAAAAGCACGATAAGATTGATAACGATGCCATTCCAAATACCTATGTACCTGCGCGTAACACCATATTCTTGTCTTATGCGTTGGCAGTTGCCGAAGTAACGGCTGCCAATCATATCGTTATTGGTGTCAGCTCAGTAGATTATTCTGGGTATCCTGACTGCCGTCCCGAGTACATCGCCGCTTTTGAACACATGGCAAACCTTGCGACCAAAGCTGGCGTTACAGGTCATCATTTAAGCATTCAAACACCTTTGCAAAGATTGTCTAAAGCACAAACCATTGAGCTTGGACTTACGCTTGGTGTTGAGTACGGACAGACCATTTCTTGTTATCAAGCAGATAAAGATGGGCTTGCTTGCGGTGTTTGTGACAGCTGTGCGCTACGTCGTCAAGGATTTATTCAAGCTGACGTTGCTGATCCTACGCATTACCAAGCACAGTACCAACGTCCTGAGTAAATTCAAACATTTGAGTTTGCTTGTGTATTTAAGTTTATGCTTGAATGTCTTCATCTAAACACTGCTTTATGCTCAAAGCACAGACCATAAACGTGACAAACATAAGCGTAACATTTGATTGCATCAACACAGCAAGTACACAGTGTTCATTGATAGCTATAATTGTTATGGTATGAATCCTTATACCCCTACTAGATATCGTTTACAAATAACAGCATAGCCGATAGATGAAAAGCTTTTTAACAATATCTGGCTATCAACAGTATTATCCATTTAGCGTTTGTTTTATCGGCGCTGTGTTTATTTATAAGAGAGTGTATATGAAGCTATTAAAAGTACTACCCCTAGCATTAATCGGTCTGGTCGCTATGCCGCAAGCAAATGCTACTGATATCAAGCAAAACAATATTAATCAGTGCGTTACTGGTGCGGTCAAATATAAAGTCGCTGACAAGAGTACTGCCACTAAACTGTGTAACTGTACCATCGATGTACGCAGTAAAATGACGATTGGTCAGATGTGGGAAATTGAAAGCTACGCAAAAGATAAAAAAGACCCATCAGGCCTACCTTACGTAAAAACAATGCAAAAAGATTTGCAGCAATGCACTAAAGGTCTGGACTTAAAACAACCCCAAAAGCCTGCTTAAGTTATTTTTTAAATGCGTGTATTAAGAAGACTGACAATCGTCAGTCTTTTTTTTGCTAGTAAATAAACAATATACAAAATTTATCAATCGCTATTATTAATTTAACTATAATGAGTCAACTGACATCGACTATATTTTGAATTCAATAAGATGAGGAAGTTAATATGGCAAAGCCAGCAACAGAAAGTATTACCCTACCAGATTTTCCAGTAGCGATCGTTCGCAATTTAGATGGTCACTTGATTGATGATAGCATCGGCTTAAAAGAGCTTGTAGAGCATACCGACAAAGGGCTGATTCTTTACTTTTATCCAAAAGACGATACACCTGGTTGTACTACGCAGGCCACAGAGTTTACAGAACATCTACCTGTCTTTGATAAGCTTGGCTATGATATCGTTGGCGTATCAAGAGACAGCGTTGAGTCTCATAAGAAGTTCATCACCAAGTACGATCTACAAATTCCACTTATTAGCGATAGTGATGAAAAACTCTGCCAGTACTTTGACGTTATTAAAGAAAAAAATATGTATGGAAAAATCACTATGGGCCTTGTGCGTTCAGTATTTGTATTTGATAAGGACGGGACACTGACCCACGCGCAGCGCAACCTAAGAGCAAAAGGTTATACTGAGCGTTTGTTAGAGACGCTAAGTGCGTAATCACTCCGATTGATATTGCTTGAAGAACAAGTAAATGTTTAAAAAGCCTTCTTAGATTTGATAAGGACCATCGGTATTTATCAGAGCTATGAAGGCTTCTTTGTTTTTAACAACAAAAGACTATTTTTTCATAAATCCTAAATCTGGATTGTTAAAGTTGTCACACTGTCAGTCGCGTTTAACTCTTTAATAGCTTCATAGAAGCTTGCCAGCGCATCATCCACTAATGACATCTGTTTGCCATGTTGACTTAGTAAACTTAATTGTATATCAAAGCTTTTCGTAATCATTACTTTATTATTAGCACTTGCTATGAAACTTTCTGACAAGACAGAAACTATATTTATCATTCTCAATCAATATTTTTGTAAAAACATTTATGTCATCTAAGAAAATAATGACACATTTTTGCAACAGCTTGCTACGTATGCATAGGTGCATAACGTTTAGATAAGCTTTAGTATTAAAGCCCACTATTTAAAAAAATAAATCGTCAAATATAGATATAAATAATCAACTAACTGAGGATAATATGAGCAAACTGTCTGGTAACACTGACAAGAATGTCACTCTTAAGGTAGAGGTAGCAGTAATTGGTGCTGGTACTGCAGGTCAGAACGCGTTTCGTCAAGCCAGTAAAACTATTGAAAACATTGTTATTATTAATGACGGGTTTTGGAGTACAACCTGTATCCAAGTTGGCTGTATGCCAAGTAAACTTTTAATTGCCGCAGCTGATCGTGCTCATGACGCCAATCATTCTGAGGACTTTGGCATTCATGCTACGACTCAGATAGATGGTAAACGAGTAATGGAACGTGTCCGTGATGAGCGTAGCCATTTTGCAAGCTATATTAAGAAGCAAGTAGATAGCTGGCCTGAAAACAAGAAGATATCAGGGCGCGCGCATATTAATAAACAGGGTTTGATTGAAGTTAATGATGAGTTGATAAAGGCCAATAAAATTATCGTGGCGACTGGCAGCTCTCCCTATATTCCAGATGACTGGTCTGACAATCTTGGTGACACTTTATTGACGTCTGATACCGTCTTTGAGCTGACAGACTTGCCCAAATCTATAGCCGTCATAGGTGCAGGTTCTATCGGATTAGAGCTTGCGCAAGCGTTTAAACGCTTAGGCGTAGAAGTCACTTTATTCAATCGTGCTAAACGCGTTGCTGGACTTAAAGATGATGACATCAACAATAAAGCAATCGTTTGTTTAAACCGCGAATTGACCATGCATTTGGGCAGTAAGATCAATAATGTAGGTACGCAAACTGTTGAAGGAGAAGATAAGACGTCCGCCTTTATTGAGTATGAAGACAGTGCAGGTAAGATGCAGCAATGGCAAGGTGAACGTGTACTAGTCGCGACTGGACGTCGTAATAATATTGAACAATTGGGTATTGAAAATTTAGATGTTGAGCTTGATGACAAAAACCGGCCAAAACAATTAGATAAGAAGACGGGTCAGATTGGTGATCTTGATGTTTATATTGTTGGTGATGCCAATGCTAATATTCCTCTATTACATGTTGCTAGTGATGAAGGATATAGTGCAGGTAATATAGTATGCGAAAATAAGGCAGACGCTTATATACGTCCGCCAGCTATTCCCTTTTCTATTGTGTTTTGTTCACCGCAGATTGTCAACGTCGGTATGTCACTACCTGAGATACAACAGGATCCAGAGTTAGAATATGTCATCGGCCGTGTCAGTTTTGACAACCAAGGACGTAGTCGTATTATGGGTGTTAACTGCGGCCTATTGCATATTTATGCTTGTAAAAAAACCGATAGAGTTTTAGGTGCCAGTATGGTTGGTCCAGATGCTGAGTACATTGGACATATATTGGCGACCGCTATTACCAATGATATAAGTGTCAAAGATTTACTCGACACCCCTTTTTATCATCCTACTATTTTAGAAGGTCTGCGTACTGCTCTGCGCGATGTCCAGCATAAAATGGAGATACCTTATCAATCTCAAGATGCACAGGAGTATAGCTTTTAGTTGTCTGCTCAGTTACACTTTCAAATAAGAGATATGCCTTGTGCCAATCACTATTTGGACTGTTGATTGGCACAAAGCTTGTAGTAATTTGAGACTTAACTTTGCATGGACAAGATAATGGCAATTGCTGGTATTACTGATTTTTTTGAAGAGATTATCCGTGACCTACATACCAGTTTATATCTTGCGCTTGGTGGCTCAGTAGAAGAAGATTCTTTTGATTGGTCCACTCAGATAGTAGAGTTGGTTAGTACTGGCATCAAAATCCTGATACTGCTTGCAGTGTTAGGGTTTTTTTATTGGCTGGCGATTTATATTATAAAGCACAATAAGACACGGTTTCGTCTTAATGAGCGACGTAGTAACATCGTACGCTCAGTACTGCGTTATATATGGGTTGTCGCTAGTCTAATCGCTATTATGAGTCAGATTAACTTTGAGCCAGGTACTGTTAAAGCCACAGCAAAAGCCAGTATTTGGGCAGGTATCTACTATATATTGTGGACGTCATCAGGACAGATCATTCATAAAGTACTGCAACACTATGGTCTTAATGCCTCTATCGAGCAGCTACTCAAAAATATTTTATCTGTACTAATATGGGTGCTTGGACTTGCCAGCGTCATGGCCCAATTTGGCTTCGATATTGTATCTTTGGTAGCTGGTCTTGGTATCGTTGGCTTAGCAGTCGGCTTTGCAGCACAATCAACACTCGCCAACTTCATCGCTGGTATCACAATCTTGCTCGAACAATCGTTTCAGGTGGGCGACTGGATTCACATTAATGAAAACGAAGGTCGTGTGGTACTTATTGCCTTACGCACCACCCATATTTTGACGCGAGACAACATCACCGTTATCATCCCAAACTCTAACGTGGCCTCCTCTGAGGTGATCAACCTGACCTCTAAGAACTTTATACGTTTTGATCTTCGGATGCGTATCGCCTTCGAAGATGATATCGATACAGCTCGCAAAGAGATTTTACAAGTATTGACTGACACCGATGTCGTGTTAAGTCGCCCTGAGGCCTCAGCCACAGTCGATGAAATTGGTGAATATGGCGTATTCTTTATTGTGCGCTTTTGGGTGAAGCCTGCAGCCGTAGCACGTATGCCAAAAATTAAAGAAAACCTACAAGAAGATATCAAACGCGCTTTCGATGCTGCCAATATCTCAACGCCCTACCCGCATATGCGGTTGCTCATGCCAAAAGATGTCGACTACCCTATCGCTACCAAACCTTTTGCAACCACAACGCAAGTCATTGCAGAACCAGAAATAAAAACAGAACCGCTACCCTTAACCAAAAATGAGAAATAAAACAGTCGAGACGCGTTAGATATTGGGTATTGGTGCATATCATTAGTTAGCACACTCAAACACTTAGTATCGACTATATTGCTTAATACCAACCACTTTAAACCATCCTATCCTGAAATATGGTAAAATCGCGGGTTAAACATCGTAATTTATGATGCGCCTCATTTATCCATTTAGCCCACAGGTATCCGTATGTCCGAAACAGCCGCGCCCCTCTCTTCCACAGTATCTCCACCAGCGTTGTCGCTTGATCTTATCATCACCTGTGCCGATGGACTTGAGGTGCCCCTACAGATTGAGCTGACAAGTTTTGGTATTGCAAGTGACATCAAAAGTACGGGCCGTCTGGCAGTGACTGGTACTTTGCATGATCTATATACGATTTGCTTGTGGTCTCGTGTGGCTTCACGAGTACTAATGCTTATCAAACGTAAAAACATCAATACAGATTATGATGTGGCAGAACAGCTCTATGGCTTGGCAAAATCGGTCAACTGGACTGAACAGTTTAGCTTGGAGCAAACGTTTGCGATTCGCCTGTCTGTTGACAAGCGTGTTGCTGTCAGTCAACAGTTTGCGATGCTGCGTATCAAAGATGCGATTGCCGATACTTTTAATGAAGTTTATGACAGCCGTCCTAATGTCGATAGTAAAAATCCAGACTTTTCTGTATTTGCGACCGTCAATGATAAACAAGCTGAGCTGTATCTAGACTTATCAGGTACCAGTTTGCATCGCCGTGGTTACCGTGTGGCGATGACCGAAGCCCCATTAAAAGAAAACCTAGCAGCTGCCCTACTCTATAGTGCTGGTTGGCATAAGAAAAACGACGCTGGTAACGCACCTTTTTACAATGCTCTCATCGACCCTATGTGCGGCTCTGGTACGTTTATTATCGAAGCGCTTCTTATGCATTGTGATTATGCAGTCGGTATCGATAAAGCGGCCAATCAATTTGGTTTTTATGAATGGCAACATCATGATGATGCACTGTGGCAGCAAATGATTGATGATGCGCAGACACGTTTTCGCGACGCTTTAGCGATTGCTCATGAGCAGCCAGATACCCTGCCTCTTATACTAGGTTACGATGCAGATAGCGGTGCGACTCTAGCGACAGAGAAGAACCTGATTGCAGCAGGTTTGCAAGATTTGCTACCGCTACTGGATATAGAAACCCGCGCTCTTGACCAATTGAGCGGTGTGTTAAAACCACTGGTCGATGATGGTCGATTGAGCAACCCTTTAATCATCACCAACCCACCTTATGGTGAGCGTTTGGGTGATGAAGAGATGATAAAACCGTTATACCATGCGTTAGGACTCATCTTGCAAGATAGCTTTGCTGGTAGCGGAATTGACCCAATGCTTGGTATTTTGGCCGCTAATGTCGAACAAGTTGATATCTTGCCGATTAAAGCGCCTAAAACATTACGTTGTCATAATGGTGCTATCACCGTTTATTTCCGTTACGGAACACTCATCGCTGGGCAAACGGGCAACCTTGTTAGTCGCTTTGAAAAGCGTGAGATTGACGTAGAAGATGGTCAGGACTTCATCAACCGTCTGCAAAAAAATCTTGCTAAGCTTAAAAAACTGGCCAAAAAAGACAACGTCAGTAATATCCGTGTCTACGATGCTGATTTGCCTGATTTTAAAGTCGCAATTGATCTATATGGCGATTATGCGCATGTGCAAGAATATGCACCGCCCAAAACCATCCCGCCGGAAACTGCCAAAAAACGCTTTAATTTGGCATTGATGGGTATTCGTGAGGTATTTGATATCAACCGCGAGCAAGTCTTTATCAAAACCCGTGCACGTCAATCTGGCAATGATCAATATAGTAAGCAAGGCGACACTGAAAAACGTGGTAAGTTTTATGTCGCTCGTGAAGATGGTGCATATTTTTATGTCAACTTTACTGATTATCTCGATACTGGTCTATTCATTGACCATCGTAATATGCGCGCACGCATCAAGAGCAATAGTCGCGGTAAATCGGTATTAAACTTATTTGCTTATACTTGTACAGCGAGTGTGCACGCAGCCCTTGCTGGCGCGAAAAAAGTCACTAGCGTTGACTTGTCACAGAACTATCTAGACTGGGGCAAACAAAACTTTGTACTCAATGGTCTGGATGTTAGTCGTAACAAATATCAATTCGTTGCGGCTGATATCTTTGAGTGGATTAAGGACAATACTGAGCAATTTGATATTATCTTTATCGATCCACCGACCTTTTCAAACTCAAAAAAGTTTCAGGGTACTTTTGATGTACAGCGTGATCATGCTGCCCTTATCAACCGTGCTATGAATCGTTTGACTTCGGATGGCGTGTTGTATTTTTCAAACAACTTTACTCGCTTTGAATTAGATGAACAGCTGAGCGAGCGCTACGCTATCATTGATATTACCTCAAAGACTATTGGCTTTGATTTTAATATCAAAAAACCCATCCATCAAAGTTTTGAGATTCGTCATCGCTAGAGTTTAGATGTACTAAAGTTCACTGTAGTATTTAAATATTATCATTTGTAGTTCACCTTGTCATAAACACAACAATGACCTAATCTGCTTTGATTGGGTCATTTTTTGTTGTTATGATAGAACGTTATTACGTGTTGGTTTTGCACCATTTCTGATGCAATATTATTCTTCCTTGTATCGTCTCAACATCAACACGATTTTAATAAAACGTTGAACTTACTCTAATAATAAGGACTATCAAATGGCTTTATCACTTAATAAAGGCGGTAACTTATCGCTAACGAAAACCGATCCAAATTTATCCAAACTGCTTATCGGTCTTGGTTGGGACGAGCGCGCGACGTCTGGCGCAGAATTCGATCTTGATGCTAGTGTGTTTTTGTTAAGTACGGCTGGCAAAGTACGCGGTGATCATGACTTTATCTTTTATAATCAACTCAAGTCCGACAATGGCGCGGTTGAGCATACGGGTGACAACCGTACTGGCGAAGGTGACGGTGATGATGAAGTCATCAAAGTAAATTTGACCCAAGTACCTGCTGATGTCGATAAAGTTGTCGTTACCGTTACTATTCATGATGCTGCTGCTCGTAGTCAAAACTTTGGTCAAGTAGCCAACGCCTTCATCCGCGTCGTCAATGAAGAGACAGGTACTGAGGTCGTTCGCTTTGACTTAGCAGAAGACTACTCTGTTGAGACGGCCATGGTATTTGGCGAAGTGTATCGTCACAACGGCGAGTGGAAATTCCGTGCTGTCGGACAGGGCTACTCAGGTGGATTGCAAGCCATGTGTCAGCAGTATGGTGTGGATATTTAGAGTTGTCCTAAAATCAGTACTTATACTGCTATTAGAATAACTATCACATCCAAAACCTAAAGTATAGGTTGCTCTATTAATAGTAGTGAGTATAGCTACAAAACAGTCACTATTATTGGTAGCCAAACGACTGATAATGCTTTATGTTTCGATTAAAATTATGCATAAAAAGTGGTTAGCAATAGCCACTTTTTTGTGGTTTGTGTCTATAATAGGCCGACCTTAGCTTTACGCAACCAGACAGGATGTGTCATGAGACATTTTTATTTAGACTTTATCTTTACAGCCATTGCCTTAGCGGTAGCGGCGTGGTGGGGATATTCACATGGCGGTATGGGTGGCATGATAGCTACCTTATCTATTACTGCTATTTTGGCCGTCATGGAGATTTCATTATCGTTTGATAATGCGGTGGTCAACGCCTCAGTCCTCAAAGGCTGGGATGAATTTTGGAAAAAAATCTTCTTAACCGTTGGTATTTTAATTGCCGTATTTGGTATGCGCTTGGTCTTCCCTATCGTCATTGTCGCGGTTACCGCTGACCTTGGTATGATGGAAGTGATCAACCTAGCCTTATACAACCCAGAAGAGTACTCTGCCAGACTGATGGCGCACCATGCTGAAATCTCAGCGTTTGGTGGTATTTTCTTACTACTGGTTTTCTTAAACTTTATATTTGACGAAAAAGAAGTCCTATGGTTCCACTGGCTTGAAAGCCGTTTGGCAAAACTGGGTAAAGTTGATGCTATGAGTGTCTTTGTCGCACTTATTATCTTGATGATAGCGGTATCATGGGCTAGTACAGAGCAAGCTTCTGCTGTATTAATCGCTGGCGTTTGGGGTATTCTAGTTTATCTTGGTGTCCAAGTGGTATCTGGTATGCTCGAGGGCGATCTTGAAGAAGGTTTAGAACACGAAGATGGTATGTCGGGCGGGGAAGCGACCAGTGCCATTATGAAAGGCGGTATTATTGGTTTCTTATACTTAGAAGTCCTTGATGCCTCGTTCAGTTTTGATGGTGTCATTGGTGCTTTTGCTATTACCAACGACGTTATCGTTATTATGCTAGGTCTTGCTATTGGTGCGATGTTTGTGCGTTCTATGACCATTTTCCTAGTGGACAAAGGCACACTTGATGAGTTCGTTTATCTTGAACATGGCGCACACTATGCTATCGGTGCGCTAGCGATTATTATGTTGTTATCAGTGAAGCTTCATGTGCCAGAGCTGATTACTGGTCTTATCGGTATCGCCTTTATCGGCTGGGCGTTACTTTCTTCACTCAAATATCGTAAGCAAGCAGCAATTGAATAGGTCTCGATAACTCTAAGCTTAATGCTTAAATTGTTCTGAGCCGTTACACGACAGGTCATCGCCACTATCGGTTATGACCTGTTTTTATGTCCGTTTTTAGAGCGTGTTAGACATTTACGTATACACAACTTATTTTTTTACGCTCTACTTCCCTGCCAGCATCTTCTGCAACTTTGCCAATATCACACCATATAATGGTAAGAAAATAAATACACCCATTACGATCTTAAATAAGTAGTCCATCGCGCCAATCTCAACCCAGTGCGACGCCATAAAAGGGTCAGGACTTTTATAAAAGGCAATGGCAAAAAAGCACAAGCTATCGACCAGATTACCAATAAACGTCGATGCTAAGGGCGCAATCCACCAGACGCTAAGACGGCGTAATCTATTAAATACCTGAATATCTAAAAGCTGTCCGACGACATAAGCGCTAAAGCTTGCAAGAACAATGCGAAAAACAAACAGATTAAAATCCAGCAGGTGTTCATGACCAATAAACTGACCATTTGAAAATACTACTGAAAAATAATAAGAAATCAATAGCGCAGGCAGCATAGCAAAGAAGATAATGCGTCTAGCGAGATTTTGACCAAAGATACGCACGGTCAAATCAGTAACCAAAAATATAAAAGGAAAGGTAACAGCGCCCCAGGTGGTGATAAAGCCAAACAGCTCAACAGGTAATTGCACCAAGTAGTTACTACTTGCGATGATAAAGATATGTAAGCTGACTAGCCAAAATAAAGCACGGCTATGGCGAATGGGTTCAATTGGGGTTGTCAAAACAGTACTGATAGTCATAAAGCGGCCTTTTTTTACACCAGGGTAGAGGGAACCTGAGCGCGCTATTATAAATCATAATCAAATAAATAGCCAAAATGAGCGTAATATTGCAATAAAACCATTTTTTTATAAATAGAAATGTATATGTCATATAGTCACACAAAATTCGCCTTGCTTAGTAGGCAAACGCTTAGTATAGTAAAACGTAATGACATGCAGGACGTGACATACAGGTAGATATTTTTGATATTTACGTTGATTGTTAGACGACTGCACGATTTTTATTTCATTTTTTTGATTCTTTAATCCACTTAATTATTAATCTAAAGGATATTTATATGGCTATTAGCTTAACAAAAGGCGGCAACGTAAACTTATCAAAAGAAGCGCCAGGCTTAACCAATATCACCGTTGGTCTTGGCTGGGATCCACGCGCAACTGACGGTCAAGAGTTTGATTTAGATGCTATTGGCTTTTTGGTCAACGAAGCAGGCAAAGTACGTAATGATCAGGACTTTATCTTTTTTAACAACCTAAAGTCGGATAATGGTGCTGTTGAGCATACTGGTGATAACCGTACTGGTGAGGGCGACGGCGATGATGAACAAATCAAAATCAACCTTGCAAGCATTCCAGCTGACGTCAGCAAAGTAGCTATTTGCGCCATCATTTATGAAGGTCAAAACCGCAATCAAAACTTCGGTCAAGTTGGTGAAGCTTATATTCGTGTCGTTAACGACACTGGCCAATCTGAAATCGCACGTTATGACTTATCAGAAGATGGTAGCACCGAAACTGCAATGATTTTTGGGGAGTTATACCGCCATAACGGTGATTGGAAATTCCGCGCAGTTGGTCAAGGCTTTAGCGGTGGTCTAGGACCATTAGCTGCCTCTTATGGTGTCAATGTTTAATCATTGATTTTAACCATTTATGAGTAAACGTAGTCAATCAGATGTCTGATTGTATTTCCCCCTAAGCCATCAAGTGTATTGACCACATTTGATGGCTTTAAATATAGATGATTACGTAAAATATTTGAATATAATTGCTTAGTAAGATGTTTATAATCAATATAGAATTAGAAGGATTTTTCATTCATGACTGCTACGTTTAGCTTAATCGGAACTATCGAACCATTTTTGCATTGTAACCTTAAAAAAGGCGATTCGATTTATTGCGAAGCCAATGCCATGGTAATGATGGAGTCCAATCTTGAGCTAAAAGGTAAAATGCAAGGTGGATTGATGCAATCGTTAATGCGCCGCTTTGCTAATGATGAATCACTGTTTCAACAACAGATAGAAGCGGTCAATGGTGAAGGTGACTGCCTACTTGCGCCAACACTGGATGGCGATATGCAGATACTGGACGTCGGTACTCAGCAGTATACTCTGAGTGATGGCGCCTTTGTCGCCGCACAGACAGGGGTCGATATCAGAGCAAATATTCAGCGTAACCTCGGCGGTGCGGTGTTTGGTGATACGGGCGGCTTTATGGTCATGCAGACCCAAGGTAAAGGTCAAGTCGTTGTCTCTGGCTTTGGCTCCTTGTTTGAGATTGATGTGACGCCAGACAAAGATGTCATTATCGATAATGGGCATGTAGTCTGCTGGGACTCAAACCTTGATTACAAGCTGTCGGTCTCAACCAGTAAGAAAAAAGGTATTATGAGTAATATCATCAATTCAGTCACTAGTGGTGAAGGTATGGTGCTAAACTTTTCAGGCACTGGTAAGATCATTATTTGTTCACGTAATCGAGACAGTTATCAGGGCTGGCTACAAAGTATCTTAGGTAGCAGTTCGGGTGGTCGCGGCGGCAATGGTGGTTTTTTAGATAACATCTTATAAGCAAACTTTATAAGCAAAATGAATGGCTAACTACAGTAATCAACATTTAAATATTCCACTTACAATTACTAAAATACTATCGACAAAAATGCGAGTAGCAAGGAAAATAAGTGTCCGTACTATGCATCGTAGAACTACGCATCATAGACTAAGCAAGTTTGACGCAGCTAATCATAATTTTTGAGAGGGTATAAGGATCTCATCATGGCAGTTAGTTTACAAAAGGGTCAAAAAATATCCTTAAGCAAAGAAGCTGGCGGCAACCTTACCCAAGTCAAGCTAGGTCTTGGCTGGGATGTCGCACAAGGACCCCAAGACAAAAAAGGTGGCTTCTTAGGTAAGTTATTTGGTGGCGGCACTGGCGGCGACTCAATCGATTTGGATGCCTCATGCATTATGTTTGATAACAACAAACAGCCTGTCGATGCCATATGGTTCAGTCAGCTTAAGTCAAAAGATGGCAGTATTGTTCATACTGGTGATAACCGCACAGGCGACGGCGACGGTGATGACGAAGTGATCAACGTCGATCTTGCAAAAGTTCCTACTAAGGTAGTATCACTGGTTTTTACTGTCAATAGCTTTACTGGACAGACATTTGAGACAGTAGAAAATGCCTTTTGCCGTATCGTCAACGCTGACAACAACTCAGAAGTGGCACGTTATAACTTGTCTGCACAAGGCAGTCATACAGCGATGATTATGGCAAAAGTGTATCGCCATAATAATGAATGGAAGATGCACGCTATTGGTGAAACTGCTTCTGGTCGTACCTTTCATGATTTGATGCCTGCTATCACGCCACATGCATAATAGGTTTAAGCACAGTCTGCTATAATTGTATTGTGATTATAAAAAAACAGCCCGTATGCTATGCATAGACGGGCTGTTTTTTATTTAAATATCGGGGCTAAATATTACTTACGCCCGCGCTTCCAACTAAAGCCCCAATTAAAAGCTTTGTCCATTTCTTGATGACCTTTAAAATATTGATTGATGCGTTCAACGTTAATACTGCCTTGCTGGTTTACCAAACGCGCAATAGCACACATTGGTAGATTACCAGCGCCTTCGGTTAAGCGAGTTTCAATCGGTGGTTGTTCTGGCACATGTATCGTCGCCACCCCATCCGTCTGCGCCCAGTTTGGTGCGCCCTCATAGATAAAGGCAAAAATAAACACCTCTTCGATTTGTGCCCATTGCTGACCATTAATATCGAGCCACTCGCCACCACTTACCTGTCCAGTTCTGTCGTCAGCACGCAACAATACATAAGGCGCTGATTGCAAACTACCAAAACGATTGCCTAGTGCTTGAATCAGTGTTTTTTCGCCATTTTTCAGATGAATCATCGCACCGACATCAAGATCAATACCGCCTTTACCATGCTGCTTAAATAGATCGCCTAGTAAGCCTTTTTTGGGCGCTGCCTTATCCGTATTTGGGCGCTGATTCCAATCCAAATTAACTGATATTTTACCAAAGTCATCGCGTTTTTTGAGGTTAATGCTGGACTGGTTTTTGGTTAAGGTAATTTTACTTAAATTGATTGCAGGACTGGTCTGAATCGGCGGCGGTATGCTTGCTTGACTTGCACTACCCGCTTTTTGGGTGTTGATAGGTCTTTGGGTATTGATAGATTGTGATTGACTCTGTGGTTGATTTTGTGACTGGTTCTGAACTGGCGCTTCATCTGCAATCTCAACACCGAAATGCTCGGATAATGGTTTTAGTCCACCTTCAAAACCTTGAGCAATAAAGCGAAATTTCCAGCTACCTTGCCTGCGATAGCATTCTGCCAGAATGATGGCTTTTTCATTACGTCCAGCGCTACTAAGCTGGCAAGTCATCAGTACCTGACTGCCTTGCAATACTTGAATGTCGACATCACCCAGTTGCGCCAGCGTCTGCCCACTAGAAAATGCTAAGGCTATTTTTTCGATGCTTGCAGGCTGCGCAGGCAAATTGATATCAAAAAACCCATCACTGTCATGACCTCGAAAGCTGACGCTATTATCATCACTACTTTTTTGACCATAAAACACCATATCGCCATCACCGCGGACTTTGCCGCTGTTTGTCAGACGATAAGCGGCACAATCAATCGCATTTTGACTCAAAATTCTAATACTAATATTGTCATTTGGTAATGGCGCATTGGCACCTGCAACTAGGGTTTGACTCATGATTTATCCTTTATATGGTTATACAGTTGAGATATTTTTAGCCTTATTATCGTCTTATAGTAGCATGGATATGACTCAATTTTTAGCAGCTGCTGAATGAGAATACGCTTGTTATGGTTAAGCTTGAAATCTACTACATCAGCTGTCGTGCATTACTTGCATAATGATTTATAATTTGCCACATTTGTATATAATGACTGTGAACATAGTACGCCAAACCAAACGACGTTGAGAGATTTATGGACAACCAAGACAATGAATATCAGTATGATTTAAGCGCGGCTTGGCTTGCTGAAGGACAATCAAGCCAGCGCGATATGTTATCTAGCTTACAAACCCTAAAAACTCGTTCTAACACCCCATTTGATGTGATTGCCTCACATCGACATCATCGTCCTGAGATTTTTGAATTTGCTGATTTGACTTATCAAGAGCCTACTGGCGTGTTAATAGATGACGATCAAGACTCAGCCTTAAAACCTGACATGCCGCGTTGGCAATTTGTATTAGAGCATGCAAAACAACACAACGTAAAGGTGCTTTTGACTGGTCGTAATGGAATTGACTACGAAGTGCAGCGTAAAGCATTTGACACAGCAGGTATTCGTTTATTAACGGGTGCAACCAGCGTAGAGGCACTAGCGTCAATTGAAGATAAATTTGCGTTTATGCAGCAGTGTCATACGCATGATATCCCCGTGGCAGACGCTTGGCGCTTTGACACTACTGATGAGCTTGAAGCGTTACTGGCTAAACATGGTCATCAACCACTATGTGTAAAACCGGTTACTGGTATTTTTGCTCAAGGATTTTGGCGATTAGATACTGGCAAAGCAGCTAACGAACAATATGATAGTTTTGAGCATCTGTATTTTACAGACAGTAAGAAAATCAATATTGAACAGTTTGTGAATGCCTATACAAACAGTCAGATGGTGCATGAGCGTCCTATTCCTATGTTACTGATGCCTTACTTATCAGGGCAGGAATATTCTATCGATGTGGTCTGTGAATATGGCGAAGTCTTAGCCGCAATCACTCGCCATAAAACAGGGAAAATCCAGCATATCGGCTACGAGCAGTCAGTCATGGACGTCGTTATGCCATTGATTAAAACTTTTGGTTGTGATGGTATTGTTAGTGTACAGACCAAGGCGGATGATAATGGTCAGCACCGTGTCCTTGAGATTAACAGTCGCCCATCAGGTGGTATTAGCTATACGGCTCATAGCGGTGTAGATTTAACCCAAGTAGGGTTTGCCTATTGGTTAGGACTAACAGCTAAGCCAAAATTAGCTGACATCATCGAGCAGATTACCCCCTGTCAGGTGCGCTCAATTACGACGAGTGTGAAAGTTTAGAATGAGTTAAGACATCTAGTATTACTCGAAAATATTGGGTTCGGCGAGAAACTGCTTCCGCATCAAGATTGTATTCCATAAAATCTACTATGAAAAGACGTCAACACAGTACGGCAGAGGTGAGAATAAAGACAATGATTCAGATCATATAGTCAGTTGAAAATAAAACTGTCATAAGTTCAAACGTGATACTGGGATAAATTTTCCTTGCTTGCTGCGTTCTTAGAGACTGCGCAAAATTCATCCCAGTATCGCTGCAACACGTTTAAGTTAAACCTACTATATAAGAACAATGTAAAAAATCCTAAGCCTATAACGTCAATTTAAGTAGTCTTTTATTTAACGCGGCAACCTTAAAACAGTTTCACTTATAACCCTTTTACCGTATAGCTAAAGCTGGCTTAAGTATTCAGGCACAAAAAAAGGTTTCTAGATATAAATCTAAAAACCTTTTTTATGGTTTAACTATAAGAGTGTTATTAGCTTGTTATTATTCGCCAAACACTAGTGTCGCTTTTTTAGGTGCGTTATAAGAGGCAGCAGCCCATAGTAAGCTTAATACAATGACTGAGCTAATAAAGATAGTCAGTGATGAGGTGAATGCACCTGAATTGGTATAGCCCATAGACATCATATCGCCTGTATGGGTCATTTCCATCGCAGCCATACCTGTATAATGCATACCGCAAACCGCGATTCCCATAATGAACGCGCTACCAAAACGTTGTAAGTTACCGCGTAAGTTAAACGCCAACCATAGTGCAGCGGTAGCAGCTACGATAGCAATAATAATTGAAGCGATTAGAAGTGTTGTATTATACGACATGGTCGCTTCCATCTGCATTGATGCCATACCAGTATAGTGCATGGCTGCAACACCAAGACCCGCTAGTGTGCCACCGCCTAATAACTTAGCAATACTTGGTGTACCGCGACCTACAATAACGATTCCAATTGCAACGAACACAAACGCAAGTATCATAGAAGCAATCGTCATACCTACATCATAAGTCACTGGCATCTGCATATCGACTGCCATCATACCGATATAATGCATTGACCAGATGGCACCACCAATAGCGATGGCAGATAAAGCTACCCAAAAATACAGATCTGCGCCTGGCTTTGCAGCTGGAACACGAATAGCAAGGTTTAAACCAACATAAGAGCCAAATACTGCAATCGCGTATGAGACAAACACCAAAAGCATGTCATATTGAACTTCAATCATTTTTTTATCCTTCATATGTAATAAAAGTTGAGCATAAGACCATGCTGGTTTGGTTGAACCGAGGTGCTTAATACATCTACTATTTTTGTTTATAGCGGCTAAACTAACTATGAGCGACTATTTTATCTAATGTTAAACTCACAAGTATTGTTACCTCCAGCTCCACAGCTGGTCTCCTCAACACTTGCTTTACCTACTGCAGGATTGGCCGTTAAAAAGCCTTCTATGTAACCTACTACAAAGTCACAACTTGAATGACTGCTAGTTGACGAACCACAAAACGGACATCTAATTAAACTAATCATGTTTTCATTAGCTTTAACTTTAGCAAAACTTTTCAACGCTGGAACAAGCTCTCGACTGATGGCAACAGATTTTTTTAACGGACTCCCAAGCGCATAATCGCGTTGATAGATACCACCGCCAACCTTACGGCCTAGTTCGTGTAACGCAGTCGCACGCTTATTGTCTGCTAAACTGTCAGCGTATTGGTTGACCACATTAACTATATTGGGATATTGAGCACCGATAGTCGCCAAAACATCTTTTTCATCCATCGCTTTTTTGGTTGGTGCTTCAGTTTCTTCGTCAGAGATTTCTAAATTGAAGAGCGTACAGCCTGCGATAGAGGATAAGTCGTCGACCAGATCAGCTTGTGTTTTTGATCCTTGACTTCTAGCGACCACATGAATAATATTTCCACCGTTTTCTGATGGTTCTTGTTTTTGCGATACTAGTTGATAACCTGCTTTAATAAGAGGCGAGATTACGTTAACTAGGCGAATGCGTTCAGATGACGTTTCTAATGCACAAGAAAATTTCAAAGACCACTCCTTTTTTTGTAAATATAGCTAGACTTTTTAGTACCAAGCTATTTAGACAAAGTTCATAGTCAAAATAAATGGCATATACGGTTTATAGTAGCATTATATATTTGGTTTATAATTTTTATAAAAATTGCAGTATTTTTTTATAAAAATTATAATTATATCTAGCCAAAACCTTCGGTTTTATAAGTTATAATATATAGTCATTCCATAGTTTCTTTAGTCTAACCTTATGAATTCTATCTACATAAACGTAGGCATCAAACTAGTTTTAAAGATATAGAATTACTGATTTAACAAAGTGAGTATCAGCTATAAATATTAGCTTACAGATTAAATTGTTATATATTCTCTCTACTAATATTTATTTTCAAATTAATAAAGATAGTAGTTATGTTTTTATTAATTTGAAAAATATTCTTTTATCTTTTCTTAATATTACTAAAAAATCTAGCATCTGTTCTATGGAATGGTTTTTCAATATTATTACTGAAGGAATAAACACTAGCAAGCTTTAGCACAATATCATCCGATAAAGGGATGTTTCTTCCGATAAATGACATTCGACTAATAAAGAAGCCAAAATTAAATAAAAACTAATGCCTATTTTATTTAAATTCGTTAATCCGAATAAACGTAATAGGCATTTAGTTTACTAATATACTTATATTTATTTTACTTCTGCTGTTATTGTAAAAAGTATAAAACTTGCGCGTTATAATGACATTTTAGTTATCATATGCCCCAATCGTCGCTCTACAAAATTGAAAATTTAAAGGAACATCAATGTCATCTCAGCAGCAGCATACAACCATCGCCCTACCTCGCGGTACACTAAGTTTGACCTACCAAACTAAAGGTGTGACAAGTGATAATGACTTAGAGCAAAACGACCATTATCAGTTAGAAGATTTACTTGGATTTGCGCAGCGTATCAATCCAAAGCGTGCATTTTTGTTTGTATCAAAAGTCTTGGGGCGTCATATTCCAGTTGCGCCTACTACCATGCGCCAAGCGTTTACTGATTTGGCAAACTCAATTCCTAGTGACTTGCCTGAGCCAATTTTAGTCATTGGGATGGCAGAAACTGCCGTTGGTTTATCTGCTGGTGTTCATCAAGCGCTACAAACGCGCTATCCAAATGCCTTTCTGCTAAACTCTACTCGTCATGCACAGCATGCAGACGGTGACGAAAACGCCCTCTTAACCACCTTTAGCGAAGATCATAGTCATGCCAGTCAGCATCTGATCTATAAAAGCGCTGATAAAGCCATACAAGCACAGCTACTTGCCAGCAGAACACTTGTCATGGTTGATGACGAAGCGTCGACAGGCAATACTTGCATTAATGTGGTGACAGCTTTACGCAACTCAGGACTCTCAAAGCTAGAACAAGTACATCTCACCACGTTGGTTGATTGGTCCCTAAATCAGACCCAGACTGCAACTGACGCAGACGAGCCAGTCTCTGATCAGGTATCAGCATGTCTACCTAATATTGACTTCCAACGTCATCATTTGCTGTCAGGTACTTGGCAATGGACAGATACTCCTAACCCTAGAGCAATTATCATGCCACCGGTTGACACTACTGATGCCGGTAGTCAGCCTTTAGGAAACACTGGTAATTGGGGACGCTTCCCGACCCTCGATAGTACAGATGGGTTCGCTGACTATCTATTAAAGTTTCAAAAGGCATTCACTCACTTTAGTGGTCATTTACAGTTTGAACAAAAACAGTTGCCTGAGCGGATTTTGGTTTTGGGCAGTAATGAATTTGTTTGGTTGCCGTTTTTATTGGCGGAATGGCTTGAAAAAGAGACACAAATACAAGGCTCTGAAACAGTACCAGCCGTCAAATTTAGTGCATTAACACGCTCACCCATTGCGCCTGGTGGTGCGATTAGTACAATGATGAGCTTTAACGATAATTATGGGCTTGGTATGACCAACTTTGTCTATAACGTTGAGCCAAAAGATTGGGACTTGATTGTACTGTGTGTGGAGACACCTGCTGATAGTGTCGATGGAATGTGGCAAAGTTTGGATAATGTGTTGGTGGTGAGTCCTACGTTTTAGACTACTCTCCAAGTTGTGCTCTGACTAGGTTATGTTCTGATTTTCACACTCATCATTTACGGACACTTTTATGACTATCCCGTTTTTTAAGACCAACCCTGACATCATCAAACCTTATACACTTATGGATTTGGACGATACGCTGTTTCAAACTCAGCGTAAAATTGATGCGTGGGGTTTACCCACTTCTGAAACCGAACACTTAGTATGCGCCGCGGTCAACAAACAAGACGCATCATTGAGCTTTATGAGTCAGCGCCAAGCTAATTTCTTTAACTGGCTACTTGTGAGCACTGACTTAATAGTCGTCACTGCACGCGACCGCTATGAGATTAAACGCGTTAAATTGCCTTTTAACAGCTGGCAAGTCTTAACTCACGGAGCGATTATTTTAACTTCTGATGGTGAGCTATTAAGCACGTGGCAGCAGCATATGTATAACGAGCTTGTACCCTTACAAGATAAACTGCACCAATTAAGCCAAGTATTTGCAAACCATAGTAAAAACGATGACAGTCAGCTAGTATTTACACCGCATATCGACAGTTTTAGTAATGGGTCTGTTAATGAAGAGCTGACCATTTATCTAGCGATTAAACATGCACAAAAGGACCATCAAGCATTGGTAGAGTTGGCCAAGAAGCTGCCTACATTGATACGTGATTTTGAGCAAGATTTTTATGTCCACGTAAATGCTAACAATCTTGCCATACTGCCGCATGCAGTGCATAAGCGTCATGCCGTACAGTTTTTACTAGACCATCATTTAGACAGTCAACGACCAAGTTTTGGTTTTGGTGATAGCTTAGCCGATTTGCCGTTTTTACAGCTATTAGATTGGTACGGTATGCCCAATCATGGTCAGCTGCACGACAATATCAGTTCTCAGTAATTATAATAACAATAGCTTATACGAGAAAAAACCTTCTATGACCCACCCCAATATTCAACAACTAAAAAAATACAGCTCAGGCAGCTATCTTGCCAGTGATGTGACGGTACTGCTTGATATCGTCGATAAAGAGACGGTGGCCGATGTGCCAGTCAGTCAAAAAGAAGCCCTTATTCAAAGTGGTCAGCGTCATTATTCAGACATGCTAACCCTAGAGCAAGCACCGACCGCCATGCATGAGCAGCTATACGCGCAAGCCCTAGCTCAAGGCACAAATAGATGCGCGACTGATATTGCTCATTTGGCCCATACGCTACATCATACTTTTCAGCACACTATTCATGATGAGTGTCCGTTAGTACTGGTCAGCTTGGTACGAGCAGGTTTGCCAGTTGGGGTATTGTTGCAGCGAGCCTTAGCCGATGCCAATAGCAGCTATGCTTTGTCCAGTGTGCATTATGGCGTCAGCATCATTCGTGATCGCGGTCTTGACTCAGTCGCACTGCAGATGATATTGGAGGCTTATCCAAACAGTCCCATCGTATTTGTCGATGGCTGGACGGGTAAAGGCGCCATTTACCAAGAGTTGGCGCACAGTTTAGAAGCCTTTAGTAACCCCAACCATCCATATTTTGCCAGTATTTATCATCAAGGTAAGGGCACCATTCCTTTATTAACACTGGCTGATCCAGCAGGAGTCGCTTGGCTGGCAGCCAGTACTGATGACTGGCTAATCCCATCAGGATTACTTAATAGTACCGTATCGGGGCTGATCTCTCGTAGTTTGTATACCGAGCCGCAATCAGGGCTACATCGCAGCGTGTTTTATGATAATTTGGTAGAGGCAGACCATAGCCTAAAATTTATCGAGCAAATCGATAACGCGCGACGAGCACTGACGATAGCAGAGCAATGTTTGCCGACGTTTACGCAGCCCCGATATCAGACCGCCGAGCTGATAGATAAAATCGCAGCGGACTATGACATTGCCAACCGTAATCGCATTAAGCCAACGATTGCAGAGGCGACAAGAGCGATATTACGCCGCGACCCTGAGCGTATCTTGTTAGCAACTGCTGAGCACCCTGACACGGTGCTATTACGTCATTTATGTAGCGAGCGTAATATTGCTATCAGTGTTTTAGGTGCTAAAATACTGCCTTATCAAGCCATCACTCTTATTAAGCAGCGCGGCAAAGACGATTAGCGCCTTGTAATCTTCTACTCTTTGTCACCTTTTATACTTTCTCATTTATCCTTATTTACGATGCCAACTATGTCAGATACGCCAAACAACGAAACAAATATTTATAGCCACACACAGTCTTATGAGCATCTGATCACTGAACGTCATGCTATGATCAAGCCGCACACTTATCATCCCTATCAGCTTGGCGCAAGCCTTTATATGCCTGCTACCCGTCAAGACATTTGGCAAGTCATCAAGCGTGATAAATTACCGACGATTAATAGCATTATTATTTGTTTAGAAGATGCCGTTAGCCATAGCGATGTCGAGTTGGCACTTGAGCGCTTGCAAGCACTACTCCATACGTGGGCATTACACGTCGATGGCATTAATAAGCCTTCAAGACAGACGGATATTCAAACGCAGCAACCAACGCGGCCGCTAGTCTTTGTACGCCCACGTAATCCGATGATGCTACAACAACTTGCAGATTTTGCTCATATTGATCTTGTCGATGGTTTTGTCATGCCCAAAGTCGATATGTATAGCTTGTCGAATTGGCGTATGTCCTGCCAAAATGTCAGCACGGAGCAGTTATTGATGCCAACTTTGGAGACTGCCGCTTTATTTAATCCGCATCACAATCAAGAGTTGGCGATTGGTTTTAAAGAAGCCTTTAATCAGCCCGTCTATGCCTTACGCATTGGTGGCAACGACTTGTTTGCCGCGCTGCGTTTGCGCCGTCCAAAGGACAGTGTCGTCTATGATACTCCGATTGGTACGCTCGCTTATCAACTGCTTGGCTGCTTTGTACCGCATGGTTTTTATCTTAGCGCGCCCGTGTTTGAGTATTTAGATCAACCAACGCTGTTTATGCAAGAGCTGACACGCGATGTCAGCTTGGGCTTAGTCGGTAAAACCGTCATCCATCCAAGTCAGATTGCTTTGGTGCAGCAAGCTTACTGCGTGCCGCTTAGTATGTTGGATGAGGCGCAAGCGATACTCCATAGTGAAGCAAAAGCGGTATTTAAATATAACAATACGATGTTAGAGCCTGCGACACATCGCGCTTGGGCGCATGAAGTGGTGAATCGTGCCGAAGTGTTTGGCACAATTAATGATGGCAATAGTGACTACAAACCCCGTTTATAAGATTGATGATTTATACGGTACATTAACCTAAAAAAACCGCTACCCCGTTAGGGCAGCGGTTTTTTTAGGTTAGACTTTATATACTACACGCAGCACTCTAAAAACTTACTTATCACAGTATTTACTTGCTCAGGCTCTTCTACAGTCGCTGTATGACCGGCGCGCTTAATGACTGCAAACTTAGAGCTTTTAATGGCAAAGTGCATGCGCTCAGACTTTGAATAAGGGGTTGCAGCATCTTCATCACCGACTACGATCAGTGTTGGCGTAGTGATACTTCCCAGCTGCTCATAGGTTCCGTTACGTTCGATGACGCCCATTGTGGCCTTACTCACCCCAACCTTATGATTGTCTTGAATCTGCGCAAGCCACTCTTTGCATTCAGATTTGCGCGATTTATCTGCCAAAAAACTACTGCCAAACATAATAGGCAACGCTTTTTTACTGACTCGTTTCATCCCTAACCATCGGATCGCGGTAATGAGTTTACGGTACTGCGGGACATTTTTGGGATCTTCAGGATCAGATGATGTCTCAAGTAGTATCAAAGAGGACAGAAGTTCTGGACGGTTTATAGCGATTCGTTGCCCAATAAACCCACCCATTGACAAGCCTACGAAGTGGCAACTATCAATATCAAGAGCGTCCAGTAGCGCAATGGTATCATCAGTTAAAGAGTCCATATCATAACCAGTTTTGGTGACCTGCGACTGTCCCTGCCCGCGAAAATCAAAAGCAATACAGCGATAATCTTCTTTGAAATAAGCGACCTGCTTATCATACATTCGTGAGCTCCACAGCAGACCATGAGCGAATACCATGACCGGTTTATTCTGATCGTTGGGTGCACTGTCCTCGTAATAAATATCGGCATTGTTGATTTGTATATGTGGCATAGAAGCGTCCTTGTCTGATGTAGTCAATTAACTATAGTTGTTTATAAGCAAAAAGCGATTGGCTTGTTTGTGAGTATTTTTATATACAGGTTTTTATGCTTCAGCATAAGACACAAACCCTCTGTCGCCTAGTAGGGTTTTTCGTAATGAATGTAAGCAAATTTAAATAAATACATTGTTTTTATCAAGTGTTGAGACTGACCCCTGATTCATAATCTTCTATATATTATTTATCTTACTGTGGCTTTAGCGCTCACAGAACCTGCTTTTATAATCATAGCAAGCTGCTATAGTAATTGGCATTAGTAGAACCGACTTATTATCTTCTCTTTGTATTGACTGCTAATAGATATAAACAACTATATAAGACAAGGAAATCCAAAATGCTCCAATCTCTCGTTGAGTATCAAAGCGAAAATCATATCGCCACTATTACCCTAAATGATCCAAAGAGCCTAAACGCCTTTAGTACCCCTCTTAAAGAAAGTGTACTAACAGCGCTTAAGCAGGCCGACGCTGATGATGACGTTCGGGTAATTATCTTACAAGGTGCTGGCGGTAACTTCTCAAGCGGCGGTGATATCAAAGAGATGCTGTCTGAAGGCATCGACAAAGAGGTAATTTCCAATAAACTAAAAGGTATGGTCGAAGGCGCAGGCGAAGTCAGCTTAAAGCTGCGTAGTATCCCCAAGCCTATTATCGCCAAGCTCGAAGGTGCTGTCGCGGGCGCTGGCATGAACTTGGCGCTTACCTGTGATTTTCGTATCACCGCAGACAACGCCAAATTTGTCCAAGCGTTCGTCCATATTGGTCTCATACCTGATGCTGGCGGTGTGTACTTATTAAATCAGCTAGTCGGTCCTGCCAAGACTACCGAGCTTGTCATGCTGGGAGATAAAATCGGCGCACAAGATATGGCTGACTTAAATCTAGTCAATCAAGTTGTCACTGCCGAGGCGTTAGATGACGCAGTACTAAAGCTCGCCTCTCGTCTGAGTGCCTTGCCCGGTAAAGCACTGTCTATCATGAAAGACTCTCTTAATACCCATGCCTATTCTGGCCTACACGAAGCCCTAGATAGGGAAGTACAGCAGCAAGCCATGCTGGCCAAAACCGATGATTTTATTGAAGGGGTAACCGCCTTTATCGAAAAGCGCAAGCCAGTTTATCAAGGCAAATAACACCTCTTTATATCTGTATAAATTACTCAAAAAGCTGCCAATAATAGGCAGCTTTTTTTGAGCATAGTTTATAAATAATAAGCAGTACTTTGATATATTGGTGCTGTTTAAGAAGCAGGGGCTGGCTTATGATGGTTTGGTAAGGTAAATATCTTGTCAAAAATTAAGGTAAAAACGAAAGTGTAAACTAAGAAGAAAAGCAGTAATGCCACCTCCATCATGAAGGCTTCTAGCAAACCAACATCGTACCAAATCATATAAATCGGTAGGCAAACCAATACCAAGCCGCCTTCAAACCCCAATGCATGAATACTGCGGATTAATAACGTACGCTTTGCCACCTGTTGGCGCCGCTCCCATGCTTCAAAAGCGGTGTTATATATAAAGTTCCAAATTACCGCTGCCAATGACACCATCACCGCGACTGGCAAAGACTCTGCCGCATTGCTACCGCTAAGTTTCATCAATACATAAGTGGACGAGATAATAGCGATAATTTCAAAGATAACCACATAAACGATGCGACGTTTGAGAGGGGATAAAGTAATCAACCAAGACTCCAAAGCACCTGGATTATAAGTGCATAATTAAAGTATCGGTCCGTCCCGAGATAGAAAAAGTAAAAAAGTGCAGAGCCACGGTTTCCGCCTGCCCTTATATTATACAGAAGATAACTGGGAAAATCAGTTAGTGCTTTTATCGTTAGATAAGCGCCAGTAAAACGCTTACTTTGCTGGTGGACCCCATTGATTGGTTTCATGCTTGGTATCGCTTGCCATAAACACTAATAATATGATACCGCCTATAAGCGGCACAAACGATATCAAAAACCACCATCCTGAACGACCAGTATCATGTAATCTGCGCACAGTCACCGCCAAACCTGGCAGAAACAAGCCAAACGCTACTATAATATAAAACAGTCCCGTCTCTGAACTAAATATTATGGCATCTACTATCATTGCAAGGATAGTTAAACCCAATTGTACTAAGAAAAAATACCAAAATTCTTTACGGCGAGCACGGCCCGAGAAATTGACATAATTTCTCAAGGCTTTTTTAAACCAATCAATAATTCCGTAGTTCGCTTCGGCGGCATTATTATTGATAGTATTCTGTGGTAAGGGTGGCGGCGTCGCTTTATTGAGCATATTTCTATTTTCCATAGGGGTTGTCATCATTTATTTGTAACGGTAGAATCGGCAACTCAAGATTTTAACTGGCTCCTTAAATTATAAACACTCAATAAAAGTTTGCAAACCGTTATTAAAGTATTTTGTAGTTATAAAAAAACCCCGCATCATTTCGATACGGGGTTTTCTTTCAAAAGATTAAAAAGCTTTCAAATGAAAAACTAGGTCAACTGAGCAACGTTAATTTTATCCGCTTCTTCAGTATACTCTTCCATACGATCGAAGTTCATATATTGATAGACTTCATCGCCCATGCTATTTAGCATACCAGCGTACTGCTGGTACTCGTCGTTGGTTGGCAGTTTACCCAGTACCGCAGCGACCGCAGCAAGCTCAGCTGAAGCCAGATAAACGTTTGCGCCTTGACCCAAACGGTTCGGGAAGTTACGAGTAGAGGTCGAAACGGCAGTAGACTTCGGTGCGATACGCGCTTGGTTACCCATACATAGTGAACAGCCTGGCATTTCAGTACGAGCGCCTGCTTGTGCGTAGATGTTGTAGTAACCCTCTTCCATCAACTGGCGCGCATCCATCTTAGTCGGTGGCGCAATCCATAGACGAGTCTTGAGACTACCTGCTGGTACGTCTTGTAGCAGTTTACCTGCCGCACGGAAGTGACCGATGTTGGTCATGCACGAACCAATGAATACTTCATCAATGGTATCGCCTGCCACATCTGCCAAAGTTTTGGCATCGTCTGGATCATTCGGGCAGCACAGGATCGGCTCTTTGATTTCGTTCATATCGATAGTCATATCGATAGTATATTCAGCGTCTTCGTCAGCACGCATCAGGCTTGGGTTGGCAAGCCAGTCTTGCATCTGTTCGATACGGCGGCTGATAGTACGCGCGTCGCCATAGCCTTCTGAGATCATCCACTTAAGCAACGTGATGTTTGAGTTTAAGTACTCAGTCACTGACTCTTCAGATAAGGTAATGGTACAACCAGCAGCACTTCGCTCAGCGGAGGCATCAGATAGCTCAAACGCTTGCTCAGCGGTTAAGTCTTCTAAACCTTCGATCTCAAGGATACGACCGTTAAACTCGTTGATTTTGCCTTTTTTGTCGACCGTCAAGTAACCTTCTTTGATCGCTTGATAAGGAATGGCATGCACGAGATCACGTAGTGTGATACCAGGCTGACGCTCGCCAACGAAGCGGACACGCACAGATTCAGGCATATCTAGAGGCATCACACCAGTCGCAGCAGCGAATGCAACCAAACCAGAACCCGCTGGGAACGAGATACCCATTGGGAAGCGCGTGTGCGAGTCACCACCAGTACCAACGGTATCTGGAAGAAGCATACGGTTCAACCACGAATGAATAATACCATCGCCCGGACGTAAGCTCACACCGCCACGGTTCATGATAAAGTCAGGTAGAGTATGCTGAGTCTCAACGTCAACTGGCTTTGGATAAGCGGCGGTATGACAGAATGACTGCATGACGAGGTCCGCTTGGAAACCCAAACATGCTAAATCTTTTAGCTCATCACGAGTCATCGGACCAGTAGTATCCTGACTACCAACTGTGGTCATTTTTGGCTCACAATACATACCAGGACGTACGCCTTCTAGACCACACGCTTTACCAACCATTTTTTGCGCAAGGGTAAAGCCTTTACCAGTATCGGCTGGCTCTTCAGGCTTAGCAAAGACATCTGAATGACCAAGACCCATGTACTCACGAGCGCGGTTGGTTAGACCGCGACCAACGATCAATGGAATACGGCCACCAGCACGCACTTCGTCAAGCAACGTTGGTGAGTTCAATTTAAATTCAGAGATAACTTCATCTGAGTCATGCTTAGTGATTTTGCCATCATGTGGATAGATGTCAAACACATCGCCCATATTTAGGTTATCAACCGCCACTTTCTCAATTGGCAATGCGCCAGAATCTTCCATAGTGTTAAAGAAGATAGGAGCAATGTTGTTACCTAATACTAGACCGCCACCACGTTTGTTGGGCACATTCGGAATGTCTTCGCCCATCAGCCATAGTACTGAGTTGGTCGCAGACTTACGGCTAGAACCCGTACCAACCACGTCACCAACGTACGCAAGTGGGTGGCCTTTTTCTTTCAGCGCTTCGATTTGCTTCATCGGACCAACAACGCCCTCTTCGTCAGCATTGATGCCGTCGCGAGAGTTTTTGTGCATGGCTAATGAATGCAGTGGAATATCAGGACGGCTCCACGCGTCTTGCGCAGGAGATAAGTCATCGGTGTTGGTTTCGCCTGTGACTTTAAACGTCGTATAAGTTGATTTCTTTGGTACCTCGGCGCGGTTCAAGAACCATTCAGCATCCGCCCAAGACTGTATGACTTCTTTGGCAATATCGTTGCCGGCTTCAGCTTTTTCAGTCACGTCATTGAACGCGTCAAATACGAGCAAAGTCTTTTTTAACGCTTCAGCAGCATCTTGAGCAACTTCGCTATCATCAAGGGCAGCAACCAATGGCTGTACGTTATAGCCACCTTGCATCGTACCTAAGATTTCAACCGCTTTTTTCTTATTGATAAGCGGTGATGAGGCTTCGCCCTTTAAGATAGCAGCTAAAAATGCGGCTTTAACATAAGCCGCTTGGTCAACCCCTGCTGGAATACGGTTTTCTAGCAAGTTCATTAAGAAATCATCTTCGCCTGCTGGTGGGTTTTTTAATAGCTCAACCAACTCTGCTACTTGTTTTTCATTTAATGGTAGCGGTACAGTTCCTAGCTTGGCACGTTCTTCGACATGTTTACGATAAGCTTCTAACACAATAGTCGTCCTCGTTAGTTGGGAATTAACACAATACGTGGGTAGTCAGTATGACTGCCTGCGTCTATGTACTTTATAAAATAATTTCGGTGCAATCATAGCTTAAAATGCTCTCAATGTTAATGGCTATGGCTTTAAAAGGTACAGAATAAAGCCATATTGGACATTTATTATAAAAATAGTACTATCAATTGTATGATTAACTACCCTCTCATGATGCTAAAAATAGGCGCCTATTTTTAGCATCATAGTTAGATATATAAATGGGCGATAGTCGATACTAAACAAAATAGATACACTGTATGAATACGCTAAACTAACTTGAAAAAGCAAATTTTATTCATAAATAAGAACCGTACAAAAGAAAAGATCTATAGGGAATAATGACATTAAAAACAATAGGAAGGAGCTTAAAATGACAGAAAATGTCGATTATCAAAATGGTCTACAAGTGCGCACTGAAGTAATGGGTGAAGCACATATTAAGCGCTCGCTTGATAGCGCGACTGGCTTTACTCAGCCGTTACAAGACTGGATCATTGAACACGCTTGGGGCAGCACATGGCAAGATGACTCAGTACTACCGCGTAAATATCGCTCTTTAATAACCATTGCTTTTTTGATCGCGCAAAAAAGTCCGACCGAGCTCAAAGGCCATATTCGCGGTGCCATTAATAATGGTGCTAGTGTCGCTGAGATTCGAGAAGTATTGATGCATAGCTTGCCATACTGCGGTGCACCTGCCACTCAAGAAGCGTTTCGCGCTGCCATAGAAATCCTGAATGAGTTGGATATTGATATAGATATTTAAAACTATGGTAGTCAAACAATTCATAGTAGTCTTAAGAATATTCACTAAAAATTAAACCCTAAATTTCTGCTATAATACCGACACTTATCAAACATTCTGATCATTCCATAAACCCTTATAGTATAAAGGGTTAAGAGATAACTCCATTATGACAACTGCCGTACAAACACATGTACCTGCTGCGAAGGTCAAACCCAAGAAAGCCATTCAAGGCGAAAAACTGCGTGGCTACGACAAAGTTGCGCGTATCCCAATTAAGGTCATCCCGACCGTCGAGGCGAAGAAAAAGCCAGATTGGATTCGGGTAAAGATGTCGTCGCCTGCTGAAGTCGCGCGTATCAAAGCCACCTTGCGTGAGCAAAAGCTTTATACCGTCTGCGAAGAGGCGGCCTGCCCTAACCTGCCGCAGTGCTTCGCTGATGGTACAGCTACCTTTATGATCATGGGTGATATCTGTACCCGCCGCTGTCCGTTCTGTGATGTGGGCCACGGTCGTCCAAACGAGCTAGATAAAGATGAGCCACGTCACACTGCTGAGACCATTCAAGGCTTGGGTCTTAAATATGCGGTCATTACCTCTGTCGATCGTGACGATCTAAAAGATGGCGGCGCTGGGCATTTTGTAGAAGTATTGAATGAATCGCGCGCGCTAAGCCCAAACTGCTTGATCGAGATATTGGTGCCAGATTTCCGTGGTCGTATGGAGATTGCGTTAGACTTATTGACTGAAACACCGCCAGACGTCTTTAACCACAACATCGAAACCGTGCCACGTCTATACAAAGCCTTCCGTCCAGGTTCTGACTATCAGCATTCGCTAGATTTGCTTAAGATTTATAAAGAGCGTCGTCCTGATATCGCCACTAAGTGCGGCTTTATGGTTGGCCTCGGTGAGACTGAAGAAGAAATCTATGCGCTGCTCGATGATCTAAAAGCTCATGATGTGGATATGATCACTATTGGTCAGTATCTACAGCCGAGTAAAAACCATGCGCCTGTCGATCGGTATGTCCATCCAGACGAGTTTCAGCGCTATATGGACTACGGTAAAAAGATTGGCTTCTTTAGCATTTGGGCAGGTCCAATGGTACGCTCAAGCTACTTCGCTGATCGTCAATATTACGGCGAGGACTGCCCTGCGCCGGTTCGTAGCAAAAAGGCATTGGCAGCTGAAGGTAAGCTTGGCTGCTAGTCTATGATTGACTATGCTAGTGATAGAAAGTTAGTTATACATAAAAAAGAGACCTACTATTGGTCTCTTTTTTATTGGATTTTTATAAAAACCATACTACTTTTTCATACAGCGATTCTAATGAGCCTTAGAACTTGAAAACTAACTTATTGAAAAATTAAACTATTAGTCAATTTTTCTACTCAAAGTGACTACATTAGTACGTTAAGATAGTGCTATATTTTGCATTAATAAATGATGCTAACTCTCTTACCCTCTTATTAATGAAGGACTAACTAATGAGCAGCGAATTTACCCCACAAGATGGCTCTTGCTCCTGCTATAGCAATACCTATACGATCACCCATACGCCTATTGCGCGCTTTATTTGCCACTGCACTATTTGTCAGGATTACACAGGAAAGGCATATAACGATGTTACAGTTTTGCTAAAATCGGATATTAGCGAATTAGAGATAAATAAAACGCGTTTTCGCCGCTGGAAACTACCGCCGAATATTAGCCGCGGCCTTTGTAAATATTGTCACAAACCCAGTATAGAAATGGCGGTAGGTGGTAACCTTGTATTAGTACCGACGGACAACTACCCAGATATCGACGCCTTGCCTCAGCCGTCTATGCATCTGTTTTATCATCGCCGCGTTAGAAATGCGGATGATAATTTGCCAAAATACAACGGCTTTGTGCAAAGTCAGGCAATGATCGTTAAAGCGCTTGCCCAGGGTATATTTGAAAGAGTGGCGAGTCGTTAGTGTCTGTGTTTAGGATCTAGGTTTAGAACTCAAATTCAGAGCCTAGAAATCATCACTAAAAACAGTCAGCTGAGAATATAAAAAGGGTGAATAACAGATAATCATTATTCACCCTTTTTTATGACTTTAATAAATCTGTAAAGCCTTCAAACCTAACGCTTTAAACAGTTAGAGTTGGCGTTGGCTTATCAGCTGTTTTTATATTAAATACCGCCACGATTAATACTATTACTCCCCCGATTAATCCTGTCGTAAGCTCAGGATAAATCAGTAGTAACGCGCCGATGGTCAATACGCCACGCGTGAGTGGACTCATAGCACCTTTAAAATACCCTTCTAACGCGGCCCCTAAGGCAATAACACCTGTTACCGATGTCAATACGACTGTCACTATGTCAAAGATAGGTGGCAGCGGAAAGTCTTTTGCTGTAACCGCTAGACCAGTTGGATCTATCATCAGCATCGTCGGACTATAAATAAACATAAACGGCACGATAAATCCGGCCAATGCTAACTTTAACGATAAGAATCCTGTCTTCATCGGATCACCACCAGATATCCCCGCCCCAGCAAAGGCGGCTAGACACACAGGCGGGGTAATATTGGCAAAAATACCAAAATAAAACACAAACATATGCGCTGACAAAATCGGAATATCAAAACCTGCTAGCGCAGGAGCTGCCATCGTTGCTGTAATAATATAAGCAGGAATAGACGGCAAGCCCATCCCCAAAACCATCGAGGCCAGCATGGTCAAGATTAAGGTGAGGAACAACGACCCCGCTCCTAATGTCACGATGGATGAGGTCATCACCGTCCCAAAGCTGGTCAAGCTGACCACACCAATAATCACCCCGACGACCGCACAAGCAGCCATCACAGCCAGCGACTGACGAGCACCATCTTCTAGTGCGCCTAAAATATCGGAGAACCCCATTCTGGTCTCTTTGCGTATCATACTAATTGCGACTGTAAAACCGATGGTATAGGCCGCTGCATAGCCGACCGGTACGTTTTTGATTAATAAAAATATTAGAAACACAATCGGTAGTAGCATATGGCCACGCGCTTTTAATACCTCTTTGACGGCTGGTAAGTTTTCTTTAGCGATGCCTTTTAGGTCGCGGCGCCCTGCACGAAAATGCACTTGGGCAATGACACCCAGATAATAGAGTACTGCGGGTAATAGAGCGGCTAAAGCAATGGTACTGTACGGCAAGCCTGTTGTCTCAGCCATAATAAAAGCACTGGCTCCCATAATAGGCGGCAATATCTGTCCACCAACCGACGCACTTGCTTCTACTGCCCCTGCAAAGTCTTTATGATAACCGACCTTTTTCATCAGCGGGATAGTAAACGCTCCAGTACTAACAACGTTCGATAACGCTGAGCCATTGATACTGCCCATAAAGCCGCTAGAGATAACCGCGACTTTTGCAGGTCCGCCTTTTTTATCACCAGCTAGCGCAAGTGCCAAGTCATTAAACAGCTGACCCATGCCCGAGCGCGCTAAAAATGCCCCGAATAGAATAAACAAAAAGATAAACGTTACCGATGCGCCAATCGCGACAGAATATAGACCTTCAGTTTTTAAAAATAATTGACCAAAAATATCGCCCATATCATAAGGACGCGTGAGCAATCGATCAGGCATAAAATCTAGATGACTGATAAATGGATAAGCCAAAAATATCGACGCCAGTATGGGCAGTATCCAGCCTGTGATACGTCGACTACCTTCGAGTACACAGATGACCGTAATAATAGAAAATATCACATCAACCTGATTGGCCATGCCGCCACGTGAGGTCACAATGTCTTGATACTCGTATATCAGATAGGCCATCCCTGACAAGGACAGCATAAACCATATCCAGTCATACCAGGCTACGCGCTTACGGCTGCTTTTTTTACTCGCTGGAAAGATAAGAAATATCAGGGCAAATCCAACTCCGACGTGTACAGAGCGTTGTAGCAATGCTGGCATCGGATTAAAGGTGATATACAAATGAAAGATAGAATATAAAATGCAAATTCCAGCGATAAAATACTTGACTGGACCTTGAGTGATTTGACGGGTGATTGACTCTCGATCATACTTTTCTAATATGGCTTGATTATGAGCTTGCGCGTCAAGCTCAGCATCTACATTGGTATCAGCATGGGTGTTGGCATGTATGGGCAGATCAGCTTGATTGGCTGATATCGTTGTCACATTATCGTGATCCGTCACTTGAGAGTTCATGACAAAAATCCTTTTTTAATCTATCAATTAAATGATACGCTTTGGGCGTAATCGTTACTTCAGAATAATCTGGCGCCCATTCGTGAATTAAAAGCCGATGGTCGGCATAATTTAGTTCACCCTTGGTCAGCCTAGACACTACCCAATTCAGACTTGGCATTTTTTCATTGATTTGATAACCCAAATAGCCAGGTTTTTGTATGGGGGCTAGCGCTTCAGTCGAAGGCGTACCTGCGCCAAACGCTTCAAAATAAGTGGTGGTCAACAGCAGACCATCGTCTGTGCGCTGATACTGCTCCTCCCACCACTGCTTTTCTACAGAATGAATCCAGCGCAGCTCAAAGTCGGGTTCAGTAAAATAACAAGTCACTGTATCAACTTGCACTTCGATGACGGACTGACGTGATAAGCTGGCCCATAGCACAAAAAAAACTAGCGCAGCAACCAGTGCCGCGCTAGTTAATAGCCATAAACGTTTATTTGGCTGCTTGCTCATCGTAGTACTTTTTAGCGCCAGGATGAATCGGCGCTACCATACCGGTATTAGCAGACTCTAAGCTGATATCGTTGGCCGCTTGATGCGCTGTTTTTAGACCATCTAAATTTTCAAACAAAGCCTTGGTGAGCTTATAACCATCGTCTTCAGATAAGTCTGAACTCACCAATAATGCATTCATAATCGCTGCAGTTGGTATCGCAGTATCGTTGCCATAAGTACCAGCAGGAATCTCAAAAGTCTTAAAATAAGGTTTGGTTGCGATGATGTCATTCAGCTTGTCTTGATCGATCGTGATCAGCTGCAAGTCTAAGCCTTGCTCTAACTCCATCAATGACGAGTTTGGTAGACCACTACTAAAGAACGCCGCTTCGATTTTACCAGCCTTCATACCATCAGCTGCTTCAGCAAAGCCTAGATAATCCACATCGATATCATCATAAGTAATACCAAAACCTTCTAATAGGGTTCGAGCGTTGACTTCTGTGCCTGAACCTTGATCGCCTACTGCGATACGCTTACCACGCAAATCTTCGATATTCTTGATACCTGACTTTTGAGACGTCACGATCTGAACCACATTCGGGTATAACACAGCGATCTGTTGAATGTTGTCAATTGGCTGATCAAAGTTGTTTTTACCTTCAACCGCATCGGTGACGACATCACTCAGCGCCAGTACCATATCAACCTTGCCTTGAGTCAATAGGTTGACGTTTTCAACTGAGGCGCCTGTCGTCTGCGTCTTTGAGTTAACGCCAAAGGTTTTGGCATAAACCTCAGACAATGCAGTGCCAATGATATTATAAGGGCCAGATGCGCCGCCTGTGGCTATGGTGACAAACTTTGTGTCCAGCTTATCATTCGCAGTAGCCGCAGTGGTTTCTGACTCGCCAGAGACCGCTGAATCCTCAGCGCTTGCTGTTTCATTTTCTGTATTAGAGCATGCTGTGAATGCCAAACTAGAGGCAACCATTGCTATCATTAGAGCCGTCTTACTGGTCAATTTCATTGATTTCTTCCTTGATGGTTAAGACTATTTTTGGTTATCAATTAATCTAATTGCTTCATAACCTTGTAAGCATACCGCAACTCACTCCAAATAAAAATGATATCTAACGAATTTTTCGTGTTATACCTATAGGTACTTAGTAATAGTGATTTATTTTTTGAAAAAATATAGGTTATGCTGACCCCACATTGATAACCAATTGGAAGCCAATTAGGATGAGCACAATAAAAGATAGCCAAGTTGCAAATAAAGCGTATTTAAACGACCGCACCTCTACAACTATTCAACATTCCGCTGATATCGCCATCATCGGTGGTAGTGGTCTGTATCAGATGCAAGATTTGACTAATAAGCGCAGCATTGTTATTCCAACGCCTTTTGGTAAGCCATCTGATCAAATTGTATTGGGTGAAATGAATGGCATAACGGTCGCATTCTTAACGCGGCATGGTCAAGGACACCGATTATCCCCGTCAGAAGTACCCTATCGCGCCAATATCTATGCGCTAAAGTCCTTAGGCGTACGCTATGTCATCTCAGTATCAGCGGTCGGCTCATTGCAAGAAACACTAAAACCTCTAGATATGGTCGTCCCTGATCAAATGATTGATATGACTAAGCAGCGTGTTAGTACGTTTTTTGGTGATGGTGCAGTCGCTCATGTATCGATGGCTGATCCATTATGCTCTAAAGTAGCAGATATTTTGCTGCGAGCTTATAAAAAAGCGCATATTGTCGATGGACAGTGCCACTCAAAAGCGACCTATATATGTATCGAAGGGCCGCAGTTCTCCACTCGTGCGGAGTCACACTGGTATCGGCAAATGAATGCTGACATTATCGGTATGACCAATATGCCAGAGGCAAAACTTGCGCGTGAAGCCAGTATCGCCTATGCCACCTTGGCACTAGTGACCGATTTCGATAGCTGGCATCCTACCGAGGAAGCTGTCAGTGCTGACTACGCCATTCAGAACCTGATGAAAAATGCCGACAATGCCCAGCAAGTTATTAAGCAAGCAGTCGCGCTACTCGCTGCTGAACAGCCTAAATCCATCGCCCATACTGCGCTTGCCCAAGCGTTAGTCACGCCCGTTACAGCAATGGATGAGCAAACCAAAACAAGACTGGCAACGTTACTTCCTTAATGGTTGAAACCTTAAATTTATAGGTTTTTTGTACACATAAAAGGCTATCAAAGCATTTGATGGCCTTTTTTATCTTTGGGAAGTCATTGTAGGCTGGGTTTTTAACCCAGCGCTCTACTTATGCAAAGTTAAGATGCTGGGCTAAAGCCACAGCCTACGAAAAAATATTCAAATAGTCATAAATTAGCTATTAGTCACTCTATAACCGTCCAGCCAGCCTACGGGCAGGTATTTTAAATCCGCAGGCTCATCAATATCGTTTAATGGCTCTAATAACGCCAGCGACCAATTCAATGCTGTAATACGCTGCTGCGTCACCGTAGCGACACTAGCGGTACTCCACTCGATATTTGAGAATAGACTGGCACAAGCTTGCTTAAAACCAAAAAGCACATAACCGCCATCAAAGGCTGGGATTATTACGCTTTCAAACGTTTTTAACTGCCGCACGGCCCTTCGAATTTGAGTCGTGCTAAGACTAGGACAATCAGTGCCAATTAATATAACTTGCTTAAATTGAGCTAAAGCTTGCTGGCTAGCAGTTAACATACGTTTCCCCAAGTCACCCTCTGCTTGCCCTGACCACTGTACTGACCCGGGTAAATTAAGCGTTTGCCAGCATGAATCGCTTGGTGATGGACTCACGCAAAGCTCAACGGTTAGACCAGTAGCGACGGCTTGCTCTATGCTGTGTAAAAGCAACTTGCGCGCTATTTGCGCAGCGCCTGCAACCCCAAGCGCCGGTTGCAGACGGGTTTTTGCCATACCCTGAGCAGGAAACTTGGCAAAGATAATGATAAGGGTGTCTTTTGGCATAGGATATGTATTGTCATCTAGTTTTTGTAATAACGTCGCCTTATGCTATCCGCCGAAACACCGCGCCAATAATCGAAGCGTAATCGCCACATTAGTAGTATCGTGCGCCAAGTGCCGTTCTGCTGCCAGCGCCGTGCTGAAGTCACGACCTTGCTGGTTAAACAAGCAGGTTTGCCGATGGCTTTTAGACGTTTGCACAGCTCGATATCTTCCATCAACGCTTGATTGGGGTAACCGCCAAGCTGCTCAAAAATTCGTCGCCTAACAAATATTGCCTGATCGCCTGTGGCAATGCCACTGAGTCGTGAGCGTAGATTTATCATACTGCCAACGAGTTTCAGCAGCAGTTTATTACTGTCCAAATGCACATCAAAACGTCCCCACTTAGCTTGTGTAATAGCCAATGCTATCTCAGTCATAGCGTGGTCTGGCAACTTCGTATCTGCATGCAAAAATAGCAGTACATCACCAGTAGCCAATGCCGCACCCCTATTCATTTGCAATGCACGACCAGCGCTAAAAGCTAGCACTTGCCAATCGATAGCTGACTGCTGAATCGTTATCATCTCTGTCATGAGACTTTGAGCCAGTGTAAGAGAGCCGTCTATCGATCCGCCATCAACGATGATGATTTGCTGCGGTTTTGCAGTCAATTGATGCAAATGCTCAAACAACTTTGGTAAATTGTCCGCTTCATTTAATATAGGAACAACAATAGAAACAGTAGGTGTGGCGGTCATAGTTAGCAGTACTCAACCTTTTATCTCTTATTTAGGTTCCAATTATAATTGGTGTAGCTTATTTTGGTTTTGCCAGCTTTTAGGTCAGCAGTTTGTGATTTATTAAGACCCAAAGACGAGCTATAACGGGCCAAAAACCCTTCTAAGTCGTTAGTACCACGCCAGTTCGTCTCAAAGTCCTCTTTATACCACTTAAATATCGGTGACACCTCAAGCGTACTACCTTTAAGACGATTGCGACTGCTGTCTGCTAAGAATTTATTGGTGACTTGCTCTAACTGTCTTTCTAGCTTCTTGCCGGTAAAAGCATCGTCCAATAAGGCTGGACAGCCAATGCTGGCGCAGTTGACCGCAAAATGAATGCGCGGTTCGTTATAACGTTTTGAGCCGCGTATAAGGTTATGCTCAATATCATCTAGCGAACGGGTTTTGCCAAGTAGCGGAATAAAGTCTTGCTTCCATGGTGAGCTTAGTAGTCCACCGATATCTTTAATGGATTTGATATTAGGGTATTTTATGAGCACCAGCTCTATCGTAGCAGCATTGTAGACATTGATTAAAAAGGCCAATTGCTCATCTTTATTCCAGCGGTTAAATTCTGCCTGACTGACTTTGCTTGTGGCATTCAAATAGCTACTCAACTTGCCGTTGTCTGCTTTCATGCCAGCATAGTTGACCACAGACGCTTTACCGCCATTGGTCATAGTGACGTTTTTGTCCAGCAAACTATCCCAGCTACTGTGATTAAAATCAGCGTAAGCGGCGCTCGATAGCATAATTGTGGCAGCGAGAAGAGCTTTGGTCGTTGAGACCATAGATATTGAGGTCATAGATAAAAGTGCCTTATTGGTAAACATGGAACGCGCTCCGTAGCTACTGACATAGTAGATTTGGTCTAAAAGTATTACATTGCTACTGATGTAAATTTTTTTGCTTGCGGCGCATTCACAGACAGAGGCTACAAAAAATTTATAACAATCGCTTGGAGTAAAACTCGTGAATTTTTATTTAAGAATGACTGAGGTGTGTTGAATAAAAATGGTTAAAAATAATCTTAAACTACGTTTCTTTCTCTTCTTCTAAAGCACCGCCACAACTACTACCCTGTCCTGCAGTACAGCCATAACAGTGATCGGCAATAGCGATATCATCACCAGCAGGGTATTGCGTTAATAAATCTCTAAGATGACGACGAGACTTATTCGGTACTGGTATCTGTAGCTGTTGGTTAAAGTCACAATCAAACAACTCACCCAGCCAATTGACACTAATCGTCGAGCGACACATGACGTCATTTAAATTACGAGCGTCATAATTGTCTTTGAGTAAATCCATATAAGGATGAAATTCGTTCTTAGCCAATAACACCGCACCGAAGCGCTGGATCGGCATATTGGTTAAGGCAAACAGCTGATTAAACTCAATATCGAAATGTTCTTTTAACTCGCGCTTATAGTCCGCTTCTAGTCGCTGTTGATTGGGCGGCAAGCTTGCGCCTTGCGGGTTGTAGACAAGATTGAGCACAAGGTTGGGGTTGTCTTTGCCATAACCGAGCGCATTTAACTTATGCAGACCTAAGATGCTGTCATCAAACGCGCCTTTGCCACGCTGTTTATCGACGTTTTCTAGCGAATAACAAGGTAAGGAGGCGACCACTTCAACCTCATGGTCTGCCAAAAACTGAGCGATATCCTCATATCCCTCTTCCATCAAAATTGTCAAATTACAACGATCAATCACTTTGACACCAAGCTTGTGTGCCGCCTTGACTAAATATTTAAAGTCCTCATGCATCTCAGGGGCGCCGCCAGTCAAATCCAGCGTATCGATATTTTGTGTTTGTAGCACTTTTGGAATAAGCTCAATCAGCTCACGCGACATCATCTCCGTTCGGTACGGACTGGCTGCAACATGACAATGTACACAAGACATATTACATAGATAACCCATATTAACTTGTAGGACAGTAAGTCCTCGTCTTTTAATAGCAGGAAAGTCAGTGTCTTCGAGTAATTCAATGGTAGATTTCATAATGATATAGAACCCAATTGTCAGTCCTCTTTAGTATAAATAGACATAGCTAAGATTTTAACGTCACAAAAATAATCTTATAAATTCACCGTCAAAATAAAGTTAATCTAATCAATAATACCTTATTTTCTTTTGTATATTTTCATTAATATGTTTTATATTTTTATCAGCATTAGCGTTTGTTTCTCACTGCTAAATGCTTATCAATATTGTAAAGTAATATAAATAGCCAAATAACATTGACCATATAAGGCTTTATCGTTAGATTGGTTACATTCATCCAGCTATATATTTAATACAATTAGGAACAGCATAATGACCACGAATATATTTATAAAACCAACTTTATTAAGCCTTGGGATTATGGGCATCATTGGCTGTACTGTTAATCAGAATGTTGATAATCAAAAAGCCAATCCGGCGGTGGTACAGACAACAGCTGCCCAAGCGACTGTTTACTATAATGGTAATATTATTACGATGGAGAGTGATAAGCCACGAATGGTTGAAGCTTTAGTTACTCAAGCAGGCAAAATTGCTTATGTTGGAAGCTTGAATTCTGCCCAATCAAAATATAAAAACGCAGCACAAGTAGATCTAAAAGACCAAACCTTACTACCAGGTTTTATCGATCCGCACAGCCACTTTGGTATGGTCTCAAACACCATGGGACAAGTGAACCTCAATCCGCCGCCCGTCGGCAAGGTTGATAGTATTGATAAAATGCTAGAGGCTTTAAGCGCTTATAAAAAAGACAACAATATCGCTGATGGCGAGTGGATCTACGGCTGGGGCTATGATGAAAGTCAACTTGACGAGGATCGTCACTCGACCAAAGATGAGATCGATAAAGCGCTACCCAACAATCCCGTTTATTTGCAGCATACCAGCGGGCACATGGGCGTTGCCAACTCAAAAGCGCTTGCGGCTATGGGTATTGACGCTGATAGCGAAGCCCCTGAAGGCGGCAATATCGCTCGCGTAAAAGGCAGTAGTGAGCCCAATGGCTTGGTGCAAGAAACCGCCATGTATCCGTTTGTGCGTAAGATGCTAGAGGTCCTTGAGCCTAATCAGGCAGAGTTTTTTGAGCAAACCCAAGATTATTATGCTCAGCATGGCGTCACCACCGCGCAAGATGGCTCAACCACGCGCGATGCGATCAAGTTTTTTCAATCGCAAGCCGATGCCGGTAAATTAAAGATTGATTTGGTGTCGCTCGCTGGCGTCAGCGACTTGGATGAAAACTTAGCCGATAAAGACCTTGTCTGGAAAACCTACCAAAACGGCTTTAAGGTTCAAGGCACCAAAATCATCGCCGACGGCTCACCGCAAGGCAAGACGGCGTATTTTAGCCAGCCGTATCTGACCCCAGTACCCGATTGTGAGTCAGACTGCCGAGGACTACCAAGCGTGAGCCAAGATGCGCTGAACGAGATGTTTGCTAAAGCCTATGCGCGCGACAACCAATTATTTATTCATAATAATGGCGATGCGGCGACTGATATGATCATCAAAGCCCACGAATATGCCGCAAACAAAACCGGACAACCACTAGACAAAGATCGCCGCACCGTACCCATTCACGCGCAATTTGCCAGAATGGATCAGCTAGAGGCCTTTAAAAAATATAACATGCTGCCGTCATTTTTTACCAATCACGCCTACTTTTGGGGAGACGTGCATGTCAAAAATTTAGGGGAAGCGCGCGCCAACTTTTTAAGTCCACTTGCGACCGCTGATAAGATGGGGCTGAAATTTACCAATCACTCAGACGATACCGTGACTCCAGTCGATCCATTATTCGCCGTATGGTCAGCGGTCAATCGCACCGCGCGTAGCGGCCAGATTATCGGTCGTGATGAGCGCGTCAGCCCCTATCAAGCGTTAAAAGCCACCACTTCACATGCGGCATATGAGTACTTTGAAGAGGACAGCAAAGGCACTTTAACGCCAGGCAAATTGGCTGATCTGGTCATTTTGGACGCCAATCCATTGACAGCGGCGCCTGACAGCATTAAAGATATCGAGGTAGTTCAAACCATCAAAGAAGGCAAAACGATTTATCAACGTTGAGCCAATATTTAAGTATAATGACGCTTATTTTTACCGTTATGTCTTAACACGTGACGGTATTGTCGTCATCTTTATTGTGACCTTTTTGACCTATTTGATTTATCAGGGAATTTTATGAGTACATCGACGCCGATCACCTCATCTGACAACAGCCATTATCTGCACCATACGTTTTTTGAACCTAAAGACGACATCAAAGCGACTTTATTAATCGTACACGGTATGGCAGAACATAGCGGCCGCTATAGCGATTTTGCGCAGTTTTTAGCCGATCACGGCATCGCAGTTGCCACTTATGATCAGCTCGGTCATGGTCGTACAATTAAGTCATCAGACGAGCTAGGATTTTTTGGTAATGAACATCCAGCACAATCATTATTAAAAGATGTCATCATCATGGCAAACACCTTAAAAGAGCGTCATCCTGACGTCCCGCATTTTATTATGGGGCACTCTATGGGCTCATTTATTGTGCGTGTGGTACTTAAACATCATGCGCAAGACTTTACAGGTGCCATTCTTATGGGGACTGCTGATGCCAACCCACTTGTAAAAGTACTGCTGCCGTTGAATGCTATTCTTGCCAAAACAGCCCCCAAAAAACAAAACACCGTATTTGCTGAAATTATGAATAAGGTACTTAATGCCAAGCTTAGTGAACGCCTGTCTTCTTCTCCCTTTGCTTGGCTAAGTGAAAATACTGACAATATCGAAGCTTATGAGGCCGATCCGCTAACTGGCTTTGAATTTACCAACAATGGCTTTATGACCCTGTTTGCGTTGATGAAGGCTGGACTACATAAACGCTGGGCATCCACCATCAACAAGAGCTTCCCCATGTTATTTGTCAGTGGCGAAAACGACCCCATCGGCAATATGGGGCGCGGTATTCGTAACATCACCAAAAACTTAAACAAGCAAGGTTTTCAAAATACTGACGCGCGTTTATACCCTAACATGCGTCACGAACCGCTACATGAGCAAGATCATAGCGTGGTCTATCATGATATTTTAAATTGGATAAAACATTTAAGTGCGTAATGAATACTGACTTGGTTTGCTAAAATTCGCTAAATTAGCGACAATACGGCAAGTATGTTTTTTGTCTAAGTTAACGTCCTTATTTCCTTACAAACTTTCCCTTTTACTAATTTTAGGAACCCTTTATGTCATTACAACAAACCATCGAGCAAGCTTTCGAAAACCGTAACGAATACAGTCCAAGTACGATGCCACAAGACGTACGCACCGCCATTGAGCAAGTGTTAGAACAGCTTGATAACGGTAGCCTACGCGTCGCTGAAAAAAAGGATGGTGAATGGGTCGTCAATCAATGGGCCAAAAAAGCGGTCTTGCTATCATTCCGCCTTAACGACAACTATGTCATGCCAGCTGGCGAACATGTACAATTTTATGACAAAGTACCCACTAAGTTTGCCGATTGGACTGAAGCGCAGTTTAAAGAAGCTGGCGTTCGCGTTGTACCGCCAGCAATCGCTCGTAAAGGCTCATTTGTCGCTGCAGGTGCGGTACTGATGCCGTCATATGTCAATATCGGTGCTTATGTCGATCAAGGGGCGATGGTTGATACATGGGCAACGGTTGGCTCGTGTGCGCAAATCGGTAAAAACGTGCATCTATCAGGCGGCGTAGGCATCGGCGGCGTACTTGAGCCATTACAAGCCAATCCTACTATCATTGAAGACAACTGCTTTATCGGTGCGCGCTCTGAGATCGTTGAAGGCGTGATCGTCGAAGAAGGCGCTGTCATCTCTATGGGGGTTTATATCGGTCAGTCTACGCGCATTTATGATCGTGAAACTGGTGAGACTTATCGCGGCCGTGTACCAGCAGGTTCAGTTGTTGTACCAGGCTCACTACCTTCTGAAGATGGTACATATAGCTTATATGCCGCTATCATCGTCAAAAAAGTAGATGCGCAGACACGTGCTAAAACTTCAGTTAACGAGCTATTACGCTTGGCATAAGCGTTTTTATAAAAGCATTTAACCAGATAGCCAAGAGAAACACCAAGGTGCTGAAGATAAGCTTCAGCATCTTTTTTGCAGCTTAATAAGCCATCTTACGCTATAATTCGGCATAAAATATGCCTATCCTATCTAAAAAGTAATACCCAACTTGCACATGTCACTTGCCAAGTCCCTAAACTTGTCAGCTCTCTTGTGTCTTATTTTTATATTGTCTGATAACCATATGGTAACAGCCTCTCTGATTTAGCCTATTTTTTATTTTTAGTTTGTATATTTGAGACATTTAACCACGGTATCGACATCTTATTCTGTTTGATAATACTATGAATGAGTCTTCTCTAAGAAACACTTATATTCCCGTCACTGATCCGACCGCAGGCCTGCGCTTGACAGAGATTTTTTACTCTCTACAAGGCGAGGCGATTACCTCCGGCTTACCGACGATATTTGTGCGCCTGACTGGCTGCCCGCTACGCTGTGTCTACTGTGACACTGAATATGCTTTTAGCGGCGGTGAACGTCAAGCATTAGAAACCATTATGACCACGATTGAAGGTTATCCTTGCAAGCGCATTTGCCTTACTGGCGGCGAGCCTTTAGCGCAGCCAAATGCCATTGAACTGATTAAACGCCTATTAGACGGCGGCTATGAAATTTCTCTTGAAACAGCAGGTGCGCTCACGGTAGAAAACGTACCGCCAGCGGTCAGTAAAGTCATGGACCTTAAGACGCCAAGCTCAGGGGAGGTTGATAAAAACCTATGGTCAAATCTTGACCACTTAACTCAGCATGATCAAATTAAGTTTGTCATTATGAATCGCACTGATTACGATTGGGCAAAGACGATGCTGCTTGAGCATCAGCTTGATACATTGGTCGATACCGTTTGGTTTTCACCTATGTTTAATGTAGCAGATGATGCCAGTGAAGAGGCTAGCCCTGACGTGCCAGTACTAGCTCGTGAACTGGCAGAGTGGATGCTCGCTGATGCACTGCCAGTACGCTTTCAATTGCAATTACATAAGATAATTTGGGCAGATGCCAAAGGTAAATAACTCATAATTAAAGCCTACTGTAAGGACACAGGAATGGTCAGATTGATTTTGTTAGGCCTACTGGCTGGTGCGTTTTTTAGCTCAACGTTTGTGTTAAATGAGCTGATGAGTGCAGCTGGTGGTCATTGGTTTTGGTCAGCCAGCCTGCGCTATGTATTTATGCTGCTATTGCTAACAGTAATGATTGCGATTCAGCACGGCATGGGACGCATCAGCGCGCTGTGGTCAGTTTTTCGACAGCATTGGGTATTTTGGTGTATCACTGGCAGTATCGGCTTTGGTGTGTTTTATACAGGCATCTGTTATGCAGGTGACCATGCCAGTGGTTGGGTAGTGGCCGCAACCTTTATGTTTACGGTGGTATCTAGCCTGTTGGTGTTACTGGCATTTGGTCAGCGCTTTGATAAAAAATTTGTCGTCTATGCGCTGGTAGTATTTGCTGGCGTGGTGTTGGTTAATATCAGCGAAGGTCTACATGCCCCCAATAATGCCAATACCATCCCGTTGACACAAATGTTGCTGTACGGTGCGCTCCCAGCACTGATTGCCGCGTTTAGCTACCCCATTGGCAATCAGTTGGTCTGGCAGGCTTCTTATAATGCCAAGCAATACAAGGCCAACACGCAAGCTGACCAGCAGTCATCACATCCTATGCGTGCTGAGACCGCCCTATTGGCCAGTGCTCATGATGATTCGAGCGCTCTTAGTGAGCATGGCATCAATCATGCCCCTACAAAAACCTCCAATCTACAAACCTTGATGGGCTGTATTCCGGTTATCGAGACAGACCTATTACAGAATGCATTTAACAAAGTATGGTTAATGACTGTGGGTAGTTTGCCATTTTGGTTGGTATTAGGCATTATAGTGCGTCCTGAGTTACCGGGTGGCGCGCAGGTGTTTAATACCCTACTGGTTGCGCTATTATCAGGCGTAGCGGCGACCAGTCTTTTTTTGTATGCGCGCGAACAAGCAGTCACGTCAAGTGAGGTGGCGGGCGTTGACTCAACCCAAGCCAGTGAGATTATTTTTGCTCTGATCGGTGGTATGATCTTGCTGGGTAATCCGCTGCCATCAGCCATGGGCTTGTTTGGTATTGTGCTTATTATCGTAGGTTTGATACTGTTTGCTAAAGATGGCTAAACGACGATCTAATATGAGGCGAATTTCGTTTAAATCATATATAAAACAACAGCTCAAAAAACATCCAACCATTTTGATGTTTATGATTTGGTAATATAACCATGGTTAATGATTTGATTTTTCCTGATATTTTATTATATTTATTGGACATGGTTGGTATTATCGCCTGTGCGATTGCAGGAACCTTACTTGCACAGCATAAAGGCTTCGATATTGCTGGTTGCATCTTGGTATCGATGGTTAATGCGATTGGCGGCGGTACAATACGTGACATGGCATTAGATCGCCATCCTTTATTTTGGATGACCGACCTCAATTATGTGATTGTCATTACCGTGACGTCCTTGATTCTACAAATCTTTTTTCATTTGTATCATAAGATCGATAACGCGCTCAAGCTCTTCGATGCCATTGGTTTAGCCGCCTTTAGCGTCATTGGTTTTAAAGTTGCTTTACACCAAGATGTGTCTCCGATCGTTGCCATTATGATGGGAGTTTGGACCGCCATTATCGGCGGTATGCTACGTGATATTATTTGTAATGAGATACCACTGGTGCTACAGCGTGAGATCTATATCTCTGCCAGTATCGCCGGATCAGTAACTTATTTACTACTTGAGCGCCTAGGTGTAGATGCAGGACTCAATGAATTTATCATGCTTGGTGTTATCTTTGCAGTACGGATGCTAGCATTGCGCTTTGATTGGCATCTGCCTTCTATTCGTTTGGTTGATTAGAATGAATTTTAGTGAGATTTTCTCATGTTAACGATAGCATTGGACCCTACGGAACTGATTACCACTTTTGACCCACGCTCTTTGATATATCTGTTTGATATGATCGGCATTATTGCTTGTAGTATTTCTGGTACGATACTGGCCAAACATAAAAACTTCGATGTATTTGGCTGTTTACTGGTATCGATAGTGACGGCAATTGGCGGTGGTACGGTACGTGATGTGATTTTGGATCGTCATCCGTTATTTTGGATGGTGGATATGAGTTACCTTACGGTTATCACTATCTCTTCATTAGCGATGCAAATATTTTTCCATCCCAATTCAAAACGGGTCGATAAGTTTTTAAAACTCTCTGATACGATTGGTTTATCAGCGTTTACTTTAATCGGTATCAAGGTTGCCGATAGTATGGGAACCAATGTCCCCGTGGCGTTGTTACTGGGCGTCATTACAATCATTGTCGGCGGTATCATTCGCGATATGATCTGTAATGAGATTCCGTTAGTGCTCCAGCAAGAGATTTATATTACTGCTGCATTGACGGGCGGTATTCTCTACTTTGCGTTGCAGAATCTAGGCGTAGCTGATTGGGCTGCTGATATCTCTGCTATGACAACTATCTTTACCTTGAGGATGCTTGCCATTCGCTATGACTGGCAGTTTCCGACCCTCGAATGGAAGTATTAAAGATATGCAATGACAAGCTTATTCAATACCCTAGCCTGCTTCTACCGTCTCTTTTACAAGTGCCAAATCTCTCACCATAAGCTGCAAGCTTTGTTTGCCATTCCATTCATTAATATCTAGCTGAAATAACAAATGCACTTTTTCGGCGCGATAGTCCCAAGCGCTGCTATCAAAGTTAAAATAAATCGCCTCAATCGGATATTGCACTTCAGGATAACGCAACGACAGTTTAAGGTGCTTGTCTTTTAAGATTTTGAAGCTTAACACTTCAAATACACCATCAAATATCGGCGGTACAAACCCGTGACCCCAAATACTGGCATGTGCTAAATGCTCTGCGAACCATAAACTAAAATCGCCTGCCTGTAATGGCCCATCGGTGAATTTTTGCTCGGCGAATACTGTATTGTCCACCTCTGCCATGACTTCATTGAACGCCGTCACAAAACCATCAAAGTTGCTACGTTTGATAGTCAAACCTGCCGCCATCGCATGACCACCAAAATGACTGATTAAATTAGGATAGCGCTCCGCTACTTGCTCAATGGCATCACGAATATGTACGCCAGCAATTGAACGCGCTGAGCCTTTGATCGCATCATCATCTCCAGTACGCTCTGTATCCGCTGGTGCGAAAACGATACTGGGCAAATAATGACTTTCTTTTAAACGTCCAGCAACGATACCGATGACGCCTTGATGCCAATCGTCTTGATATAAAATAATACTACGCTTGCTAGAGCGGCTAGATTTGTTGTTAATAGGGCTACCAGAGTGAATAACTTGATTGTTATCTTTATCGTTGTCTGTATCAGCCGTCAATGCCTGCACAATGCCATCAGCTTGCGCGCGCATCTCGCCTTCTACCTGACGTCGCGTACGATTTAGCTGTTCAAGTTCTTGCGCTAGGCGCTGGGCAGTGCCCCAATCCTCAGTCAATAAACATTCAATACCGATACGCATATTGTCCATACGCCCAGCGGCATTAATACGCGGACCCAAAACAAAACCGAAATCTTGTGCATGTAATTGTTTAGGGTCACGACCCGCTTGCTCAAGCAGGGCTAAGATACCTATACAGCAGCGCCCTTGACGAATGGCATTTAGCCCATGATGTACCAAGATACGGTTATTCTTATCAAGCACGCCAACATCGGCGATCGTACCAAGTGCCACTAAATCTAAATATTGACTGACTTGGATGGTAGATTTGTCAGCTTCACGCCGTAGTTTTGCCAAACGTCCAAGTACATAAAACGCCACGCCGACCCCTACCAATGCTTTGCTGCTAAAATCACAATCGAGTTGATTAGGATTCACTACGGCCTCAGCAGGCGGTGTCTCTTTGGTCGTAAGGTGATGGTCGGTAATAATGACGATAATGCCCTCAGCCTGCGCACGGGCAACCCCTTCATGACTTGAGATACCATTGTCAACAGTAACTATCATATCGGGCTTATAAGTCTCAATACCCAGCTCGACAATCTCAGGTGTCAATCCATAACCATATTTGAAGCGATCTGGTACTAAGAAATCAACGACCGCGCCCATCTTGGTGAGCGCACGCATCATCAGCGCAGTACTGGTCGCGCCATCACAATCAAAGTCGCCAACGATAAGAATACGCTGACCTTCATCAATGGCGATATCTAATAAACGCACCGCTTCGGTAACGCCGTGCAACCTCTCAGCTGGTAGTAGTCCAGACAAACCCGTTTCAAGCTCATCAAGCGCAGTAATACCGCGCCCTGCATACAAACGTGCAAGCGTAAGCGATTGAGTAGCAAGGGGTTGCAAGGCAGAGGGCAGCTCGTCGATGCGAGTGCTGGTATAACGAGGGGTCAAATTTAGCATAGCCGTATTCTACTGGCTTTCACAAAGGGTCACAACGGGAATTTATAACGATTGAGTACATAATAAATAATTATAGCAATTTATACGCTTTAACTTGCCCATGCTCTTTAATGATTTTAACCCAAATTTATATTTCAGAATTTACGTTTTTACAAAAACTGTGCATAGTAAGTGTGTTTTTCTGCATTTTGATACAAAGCAATGATTGTAAGCTGACTATAAATCCATAAAATGGTAACCATCTGAGATATTTGTTATCTGTTAAACTTTTCATTTTTTATAAGGAAGCTTTATGAAAACCACTCCAGCAGCTGAAAAACTACCAAATACCATCGATCCAAACTTAGACTTAGAACAAGTCAAAAAAGAATGTAAAAAATTGGTCAAAAAGCGTGCCAAATACTCTGCTGGTGTAGCGGTCGTCCCTGTGCCATTTTTTGATGTTGCAGTTGATGCTGGTATGCTTACCCAGTTGTTACCTGAAATTAGCGAACGCTTTGGTCTGATTGAAGGACGTGAGTCAGCGGTAGATTTAGATTCACGGGCAATCCATTGGAGCGCTTTAAAAGATCGTACTGTTGATTTTGCAGGACTTATGGCAACGCGCGGTATTGTCAAAAAGACCGTACAAGGCTTCGGTGGTCGTATTGCGGCGAAACAAGTCACTAAGTTCATTCCACTTGGCGGTCAGATGGTAGCAGCTACGATGGGCTACATGATTTTCAAAAAAATTGCGACTGACCATATCAACGAATGCTACAAGCTGGCAAAAGATATTCAGAATAAACAACACGGTAAAAATGTTTAAAACCATTAGAGACTGTTGAATACTCAACTCACTGTAATGATGAAATAAAACCAGTTAAGATACTTTATCTTAGCTGGTTTTTTAGTTCTTAATCAGCCAAAATATATCGTTAGGCTTTATTAGTGATTCATAAATGCAGTCTAACGTGCCTCAATTTAGACCCTACTAAACACCTTGAAGGAACAATCATGAAAAAAACCCTAGCCTCAACTGCGCTTCTTGCTTCACTGACCTTGGCTGGATGTACAACAACAGGGACCAATACCAATGCAAACACTGCAATAGGTACCGCCAATGAAATCGGTATGAACGTGTTTAAAGCCGCTATTGACAACCAATGCCGTAGTCAAATTGAAAATCAAAGTGCTTGGCGTATTGCAAGCGCAGCTATGACTGAAACACAAGAAGAAGCGGTAAAAAGTAAGGTTTGTGGCTGCGTCAGTGAGCAAGCTCCGCAGCAAGTTACTATCGTTGAGTTAGGTAATGCTGCCATTGATCCTGCGTACCGAACACAGCTGGTCACACGTGTGGTTGCCAAATCGTTGCAGTCTTGCTACGCAAGCTTCACTCAATAAGTGTTCCATTCATTTAAGCAAAAAACCCAATGTGTTCTATCAATAAGCACATTGGGTGTTGGCAATGACTAGCGTTTAACCTCTCTAGCATCTGATACTTCTAACGTCTATTCTGTTTAGCTTTTACTGTCTAGTATTTATCAGCATCTGTAATTACCCCGTCATTACCTAAAGAAGCACCCATAGGCAAGACCCTAGACGGACGGAAATATTTAGAATGGCTGCTGATAATGTCGTTTACGCCATCGACTAAATCTTCAATCACATCATCATAAATACCATGATGCAGCTCAGTTTCAAACGCAGTAAAGGGATGCTTTCGCGCTGCGGCCCGCACATCTGTAATGCCTTCTTTGGTATAAAACATATTTACAGAGCCATCACTGTTCAACACGCAATTGAGCTCACCATTATCAATAGCCATGTCAATACGTTCAGGCGTAAAGATGTAATCTTCTACATCGAGCAGCTGTTTTTCTACTTCTTTTTTGAAGATGTCTTTAATATCCATCTGTCAAATACTCCTTTGTGTCTATTGTCAGTAAAACGGTCATAATCATAAATACAATCATGACCCAAACCGTGTCTTATTTTTTATATTATAAGATGTCTACTTTGTTTTTAAGACAAAAAATGTAATTGTGCGTTTGCAGTTGGTAATGGTGAAAGGCAGTCGTTAGCCTTGATATTAAAGTAGGTTTACAAATGTTAGCTTATAGAAGTCAGATGAGTTTAGTCAGTATATCTATCAAATAACAACTACATAAAAAAGGCGAGCTGCAAACCATGCAACTCACCTTTTTAAGTATTAATTTTAGTGCTAATTAATCTCTTTTACATCGTCAACTAAATCCAACCTTTCTCACGAAACGACTTTAATACCTCAATGAACACCGCCATCTCATCAGGTGTGCCAAGTGTTAGGCGGCTAAAACCTTCAATTGGTGGAAACTCGCGTCCGACCACAATGCCATGCTCTCGCATTCTGTCCATGTAGACTTTTACATTGCCTTTAACTTCATGAAAAATAAAGTTGGCTTGTGAAGGCAAATGATGCAGACCCAGCTCATCTAACGTCGCCTCAACCATTTCACGTGATTGATTAGTAATGCGTAAGCTGCGCGCCAAGAACTCTTCGTCATCTAGGGTCGCAATGACGGCCACTGCACCTGATAAATTGGTGTTATCTATGGACATAAAAGCTTCGATAGCAGCGGTCGTTTGCGGATTGGCAATGGCATAGCCCATGCGCATACCTGCCAGCGCACATAGTTTTGAGAAAGTACGAACGACGATCAGATTAGCTGATAGCTCTTGCTTTACCCACTCAACCCCACTCTCAAAACTTGGGTCGGTAATGTACTCTGAATAAGCTTGATCCAGTAAAAAATAGTGATTCGCTGGGGCATCTTTTATCCAGGCTTTTAGCTTGTCCGTTACAGTGATAGTTGCCGTTGGATTATTAGGATTGCAAAGATAAAACAAGCTGATGCCATCGAATTCATTAGCTGCTTTTTGCAGGTTGTCAAAATCTAAATCGTAATTGTTAGGCGTTAGTGGTACTTTTACGACAGACTCGCCGATAGAGAGTGCATACAATTCTGCATAAGCAAAAGTAGGATCAGGCACGATGACTTGAAATTGCTTGCCTGCTTTTAAAGCTTTGGTTTGTAGCATTTGCACGACGGCTCGGATATTTTCGCTGGAGCCGTTGCCTAGTGAGACCTGGCTTTCTGTTACGCCGTTGACCTCAGCAATTTTATTAATAAGAGCTGCGCGCTGATCGTCTGGATAACGAAACCCGATATCAAAAGATTCTAAGATAGCTTGTTTGGCAGAGTCTGCCATGCCAAGTGAGTTTTCGTTAGAGTTTAACTCTAGTAAGTTATAAGTATGCACAATGGATAATAGACCTGATTTGAAGGTGGGTGATGGGGTGAATGGGTGTCATATTAAGTGGCATTACATCTGATTACAAGGTTTCTTCCTATTGATTTATTTTAAAAAAATTGAGTGCTACTGGAAGCAATTTTACCTAGCTTCTAGAGTAACTAATATGGTCAAAAGAGCATTTTTTAGTTTTGAACACGCCATAAAAAAGGTGAGACGCAACTTATGCACCTCACCTTTTTCAATATTGATTGGTCCTGTTAAACGCACTAATCTTTTAAACCATTAATCACACCCAGCCCTTTTCACGAAATGACTTTAGTACTTTAATAAATACTGTCATCTCATCAGGTGTGCCAAGTGTTAAGCGGTTGAACCCTGTCACAGGAGGAAACTCGCGACCTACTTTGATGCCACTATCACGCATCCTATTGATATATGTGCGCAAATCTCCTTTGATTTCATGAAAAATAAAGTTGGTCTGTGAAGGTAAATAGCGAAGTCCAAGCTCGTCTAATGCTGCTTCAACCATCTGACGGGATTGTTTAGTTGTGCGTGAACTTAGCTTCAAAAAATCTATATCATCTAAGGTCGTAAGAGCAGCGACCGCACCTGACAAGTTGGTGTTATCCATAGACATAAACGCTTCAACAGCAGCGATAGCCTGCGGGTTAGAAATCGCGTAGCCCACTCGCATACCGGCTAAAGCATATAACTTTGAAAAAGTATGAATGACAATAAGGTTATCTGACAATCCTTGTTTTACCCACTCAAATCCACTTTCAAAGGTTGGGTCTGTCACGTATTCTAAGTACGCTTGATCCAATAAAAAGTAATGGTTGTCTGGTGCGTTACTTATCCAAGTTTTAAGCTTGGCCGTTGAGGTAATAGTCCCTGTCGGATTATTAGGATTACAAAGATAAAGTAAACTAATTCCATCAAACTCATCAGCAGCTTTTTGCAGATTCTGTAAGTCTAAATCATAATTTTCGGCCGTTAAAGGTATCTTGACTACCAAGGCGCCAATAGAATCTGCGTACATCTCAGCACAATCAAACGTTGGCACAGGAATTACCATTTGGAACTCTTTGCCCTCTTTAAATGCTTTGTGTTGCAGCATTTGAATGGTAGCTCGCATATTTTCAGTCGAGCCATTACCTAACGAGACTTGGTTTTCTGCCACATTATGCATAGTGGCAATTTTGTTAATGAGTGCAGCACGTGGATTGTCTGGATAACGAAAACCTGCACTTAAAGACTCCGTAACGGCCTGTTTGGCAGAATCCGACATGCCGAGCGAGTTTTCATTCGCGTTTAACTCCAAAAATTTATTATTATGCATAGGAACGATACGCCTAAATATCAGTGGAAGATAAAATCAAATTTGATGATTGATATCATATTAAGTGGCATTTGGTATGATTACAAGTTTTCTAGACCCCAAACATTAGTTATTAGTTATATTTCACAAAAATCTTTCTACTTTCAAGCATTTAGCAGCCAATAAAAAAGGATAAATTGCAAAGATGCAACTTATCCTTTAACCGCTAAATAAGACGGATACTCACTACGGTTTAAATAAACTATTAGATTAAATGCGCTTTTAACTCTAATACCTTATCCCTTGTTTTCGCTGCATCCTCAAACTTCAAATCACGAGAAAACTGCTTCATAAGCTTCTCAAGACGATTGATTTCTTTAGCCAGCAGATCAGGACTGCGCAAAATACTGATATCGACATCAGGCAGATGACTCTTAATTGGAATCACTTGATTGTCATTGGCATCCAAGCTTTCGCCCGTGTCAATCTTGTCCGTGATACTACGGCGCGCGCCTTTTGGTGTGATGTTGTGCTCAAGGTTAAAAGCAATTTGCTTATCACGACGACGATCCGTTTCGTCTATCGCCGCTTGCATACTGGGCGTAATACGATCAGCATAGAGGATGGCTTTACCATTTAAATGGCGCGCTGCACGACCAATAGTCTGAATGAGGGAGCGTTCAGAGCGCAAAAAGCCTTCTTTATCGGCGTCAAATATCGCAACCAACGACACCTCTGGCATATCCAAACCTTCACGCAATAAGTTAATACCGACCAACACATCGTGTACGCCAGTACGCAGCTCGTGAATAATTTGCATCCGTTCAACCGTATCAATGTCCGAATGCAGATAGGCAACTTTGACATCATACTCTTTAAGGTAGCTGGTCAGATCTTCTGACATACGCTTGGTCAACGTCGTAATCAGTACGCGTTCATCTTTTTCGCGGCGTTTGATAATCTCCGATAACACATCATCGACTTGCGTGAGCACGGGACGAATTTCAATCTCTGGATCAATCAAACCCGTTGGGCGCACCACTTGCTCAACCACTTGTTCGCTGTGCTCAAGCTCATATAACGCAGGCGTGGCACTCACATAAATGGTTTTGGGCTTGATACGCTCCCATTCTTCAAACTTCATCGGACGATTATTCATCGCACTTGGCAGACGAAAACCATAATTGACCAAGTTTTCTTTACGCGATCTATCGCCTTTATACATCGCGCCAATTTGCGAAACGGTCACATGCGATTCATCGAGGAACAATAACGCATCCTCTGGAATATAATCAAATAAAGTCGGCGGCGCCTCTCCTGAGGGGCGACCGGAGAGGTGCTGCGAGTAGTTTTCGATACCATTACAGTAGCCAAGCTGCTGAATCATCTCAAGATCATACTGGGTGCGTTCTTTGAGACGCTGAGCTTCAATCAACTTATTATTATCACGGAAATACTCTAAACGCGGCTCAAGCTCCTCGCGAATGGTATGACTGGCTGCTTCTAATTTATTACGAGGGGTTACGTAATGAGATTTTGGATAAATAGTGATGCGCGGTACGCTACGTACGGTTTTACCTGTCAAGGGATCAAACCATGTGATTTTTTCGACTTCATTGTCAAACAGATGCACACGCACAGCCAACTGCTCAGATTCAGCAGGATAAATATCTAATAGCTCACCGCGCAATCGATAAGTACCACGTCCAAAGTCTAATTCATTGCGTGTATATTGCATCTCGACCAGACGCTTAATGGTTGCAGTACGGTCTATCTTGTCTCCAACCACGACATGTAACAGCATCTTTAGATAGCTTTCTGGATCGCCCAAACCGTAAATACACGATACTGAAGCCACAATAATAGCATCACGGCGCTCAAGTAGCGCACGTGTCGCTGATAGACGCATCTGATCAATATGATCATTAATGGCGCTGTCTTTTTCGATAAAGGTATCGCTCGCTGCAACGTAAGCTTCAGGCTGATAATAGTCGTAGTAGCTGACAAAGTACTCAACCGCGTTATTAGGGAAAAACGCTTTGAACTCACCGTATAGCTGGGCAGCCAAGGTTTTGTTGTGTGCCATGATAATGGTTGGACGTTGGCATTCGGAGATGACCTTAGCCATGGTATAAGTCTTACCAGAACCGGTCACCCCAAGTAGCAACTGCTCATCCATACCCTTATCGATACCCTTGACCAGTTTTTCAATCGCTTGCGGCTGATCACCCGCTGGCTCAAAATCGGTGACCATCTCAAAGGCGCGACTTGATATTTGCGTCCCAGACGCATTGACACCAACGATTTCAGCTTCGCCTTGGAGCTGAGTGGCCAATTGGTTTAACTGACGCGACGAGCGCGGTTCAGGCATTCGCATAATGGCTTTCTTCCTCGTTAAGTTTAAAATAATATGGGGGTTAAACTGCTCTTTTTAAAGGATAATAGTAAGTTTTATCCTTAGTTATAGATAGCAGGTGTACTAACATTATGATTGAGCAAACTGTTAAAAATGGGCCTCGAAGTATCAACTTTCGACAGACTCATATTCGTTAATAGTAGATAGAGAAAATTTGAGCTGATAATGCTAGTCACAGTACCTTTAATTACGACCAAATTTACAAAGCTTTTCACGATTAACAAAGTCATTACACGACCACTTAATAAAGCATAACGCTTGAGGGTTCAATCATTCATGTAAACTGCTATCATCGTTTATGAATTGACTGGTAACACTCAAGCGAAGCGTTAGTCATTATCTTATTAATAGATTGTCACAAATCAATCGTCACAATCTTAGAATTATTTTTAGATAAAACACAAAGGCTAACGTGAGACAGCTGTTTAAGAAAATATTAATAAAGAACAATTCGTCTTAAAATTTTAAACTCAGCAAAATAAATTTAAATAATGGAGTAAAATATGAGAGAACGTTACGCAAGCGGTATTACTGATGATACAGCGAAAAAAATGGTAGATTTGCTAAACTCTAATTTAGCCAATTTGATCGACTTGAGCATGGATAGCAAACAGTGCCATTGGAATCTACAAGGTACTGGCTTTATCGGTGTGCATCAATTGTTAGATGACACCTACGAGCGTTTAACAGAAGCATATGACACTGTAGCCGAACGTATTGTTATTTTAGGTGGTAAAGCGAACGGTATCTCAAAACGTGTCGTTGAAGACTCTGTACTAGAGACTTACCCTACTGATATCACTGAAGTTGATCAGCATGTTCGTGAGTTGACCAATCGTTATAAGAAGATTGCAGAAGAGCTGCGCAAAGCCATTGATACTGCTGGAGAAGCTGGTGACGAAGATACAGCGGACTTATTTACTGAAGTCAGTCGTATTATCGATAAAGATGCTTGGTTCATCGGTGCTAACGCACCAAAAAAATAATATTTAGCATATAAGTATTATCTTAAAGTTAAAAGGGTCACTTTAAATAAGTGACCCCTTTTTTTATATCTACCTACTGAGCGTCAGAGATTCATTAATTCGTCATTCGTTGTGAGGCATTAGGAATGCGTTGTCACTCGTTATGAAAGTTATCAGAAATATCAAACAGCCTCACTATTCTCTAAATTCAAAACTTCAGCGTCAGGTACTGATAAGGTTAAAATAGCCTCTTGGAACAGTGGATTGGCTCGGAATTGATTTTCGATAGTTTCAAACTTACGAGCGAGAGATTCTTCGCGTTGATTGCCTGCAATATCTACTGCTGCCACCATAAATATTTTTTTGGGACCGACCCATTCCAAATGTAAATACGACACGCTATCGACATCTGGATGTTCAAGTAGTTTGCCTAGCACATAACGATGCATTTTATCAGAGACTTTATGGCCTACTAAAAAGTCACGGTTACGACTGATTAAAAATATGGCGACTGCGCCCAAAAGCAAACCAACAATGATAGAGCCAAGCGCATCCCAAAATGGCTGACCAGTATAGGCATGCATACCCATCGCAGCAGCAGCGACAACCAAACCGATCACAGCTGCCAAGTCTTCAAAAAACACGCCGCGTAGCGTTGGGTTCGACGTATCAACGACATAACCAATCGCACTTACATCAATTGCTTCACCATGTTTTTTACTTTGTAGATAAGCCTGTACTAATGAAAACCCCTCAAGTACAAAAGCGATCGCCAATATAATAAAACCAATGGTATAGTTGGTCTCACTCTCCGCTGCATTCCACTCAGTGATACCTGTATAAATAGATACAATAGAGCCTGCCATAAAGACACCAAAAGCGGCAATCATCGACCAGACATACGACTCTTTACCATAGCCCAAAGGATGACTTCTATCAGCAGGTTTCACTGCTTTTTTTTCAGCGACAATCAATAGTGTCCCATTGCCCGCATCTGCCCAAGAATGCGCTGATTCCGCTATCATCGATGCAGAACCAGTCATAAATGCCGCCAACGTCTTCGCAATAGCGATAATAAGATTTGCCCCAACTGCGATTAGTACTGTCGTCAGCGAACTTGAAGACTTATGCTCGGATGCAGAAGTATTATCATCAGACTTCCCAACACCGCGTGTGCGCGTACTTACTATGTTGGGATCATCAGTAGGATGGGATTGTAGGTTGGTATTGGGCGGCTCTAAACTCATACTAAACTCAATAAAACGATACGTGATAAGGCATGTGCACTTTATAGGAGCCATGCTGTTTATGGTAGGTAACAGCTTAGCTTAAAATAGGGCCTTGAAAATATCAGTAGCTTTTTAGTGAGTCATGTCAAAGGGCTTTGAGCTGAGGTATAGGCTTATTTAGGTTTACTGTTAGTCGTATTTTCTGGACTTTCAATCATGTTGTTAATATCGCAACTAGGACGTTGTGAGCTATCCATCCGCAAATTTTTACGCGCCAAACCTGCATCAAAGCGACACTGTTGCATAGAGTTTTTAATGTCAAGCGGTGGAACTGGATTGGGTTTGCCATTGTCATCGATAGCAACCATTGTGAAATAGCAGCTATTGGTATGCCGGATAGTACGTGCGCGCACATCCTCTGCCTCAACACGAATGCCTATCTCCATTGAGGTGGTACCCACATAGTTAACGCTTGCAGCAAAAGTGACCAGCTCACCCACATAAATGGGCTCACGGAACATCACTTGGTCAACAGAGAGCGTCACTACATAACTACCGCTATAACGGCTGGCGCAAGCATAAGCAACTTGGTCAAGCATTTTTAGCAGATCGCCACCATGCACATTACCAATGAAATTGGCCATATCAGGTGTCATCAGTACTGACATGTACAGCTCATGATTTAGAGGCGCTTTTTTGGCTGTTGACGAAGTGTTTAGTTGTGGCATAATCTTCCCGTTTCGCTATGAGCAGTTAAAAGTAGTATAGGTGATTTGCATTAGTGTAACGCAAACCACCTGTTTTGTGACAGCCCTTACCCTCATAACAATGTTTAACTTAATAACATTTATCACATGGAGCCAAATCAGTCTCCCATCCCCTATTAACCATTGAGACAGCACAATATCAGCATGCTACAATGCTAAAAGCAAGGTTATAAGAGCTTATATAAAGGGTAGTATATTCTTTATTTAACATGCTTTTATCTTGTATTGATAATAATTACAACACCATACAACTAGTCTCGATCAACCAGTTTCCCTCCCAGTTAAAAAGGATCTCCCATGAGTGAATTGCAATTGTCTGACCGTGTCAATAGCATCAAACCATCACCGACTCTAGCGATTACCAATAAAGCCAAAGAGCTAAAAGCGGCTGGCAAAGACATCATTGGCCTTGGCGCTGGCGAACCTGATTTTGATACGCCAGAGCACATCAAAAAAGCGGCCATTGATGCAATCAATGACGGTTTTACCAAATACACCGCTGTCGATGGGACACCAGAACTCAAAAAAGCCATCATCGAGAAGTTCAAGCGCGATAACGACATCAGCTATGAGCCAAATGAAATCCTAGTGTCAGTCGGTGGTAAGCAGTCTTTTTTCAACCTTGCTCAAGCCTTTATCAATCCAGGTGATGAAGTCATCATTCCAGCGCCATACTGGGTCAGTTATCCTGACATGGTTATCATCGCAGGCGGTAAACCTGTCATCGTCGAATGCCCAGCGTCGCAAGATTTTAAAATCACAGCTGAGCAGTTAGAAGCCGCCATCACGGACAAAACCAAACTATTGGTATTAAATAGCCCATCAAATCCAACAGGCATGATTTATACTTTGGATGAGCTAAAAGCCATTGCGGAAGTATTGAAGAAGCATCCACACGTCTATGTGGCCTCAGATGATATGTATGAGCACATTCGCTGGACGGGTGATAAGTTCTACAATATCTTAAACGCTGCACCTGAGCTAAAAGACCGCGCAATTATTTTAAACGGCGTCTCAAAAGCCTATGCGATGACAGGCTGGCGTATCGGCTATGCAGGTGGCCCTGCCAAACTCATCGGCGCAATGAAAAAAGTTCAGTCACAATCAACCTCGTGCCCCGCTTCTATCAGCCAAGTCGCCGCCGAAGCTGCTATTAGCGGTGACCAGAGCGTACTTGCGCCAATGGTAGAAGCTTTTGAGAAACGTTGTGATTTGGTCGTCAATGGTCTAAATGCTATTAAGGGCATTACTTGCCTGCGTCCTGACGGCGCCTTTTATGTCTATCCTGAAATCAAACCACTTATTAAAGCCGCTGGTCTGTCATCATGTACTGAGTTTTCAGCATGGTTATTAGATAAGGTTGGCGTAGCTGTCGTACCAGGTGACGCCTTTGGCCTTGGCGGCTATATGCGCATCTCTTACGCAACGGACGAAGCGACGCTAAAAGATGCCTTATCACGCATCGAAAAAGCAGTGGCTGATTTAGACGTTACTGAATAAATTGCAATGAACAGCTGGTTCCACTATTGCTTCTACAAAAAAAGCCGCTTATATACTCTATAGAGTGGCTTTTTCATGGTATTTTTTGATAAAAACCCTCTATCACATCATTAAAATGATAATTTTTACTAATTATGCAAAAAAAGGCTTGACGTATTTTTTATTTTTGCTAGAATACGCCCCACTTAGCAAGAACTCGTTAGAGGATTTCTAAGCTTGTTGTAAGTCATTACATACTTACAGCCTATTCTCCAATAGCTCAGTTGGTAGAGCAACGGACTGTTAATCCGTGTGTCCCTGGTTCGAGCCCAGGTTGGAGAGCCACATTTTAGTAGTAAAATCTTGAATTGTTTGTAATTCAATTATGGCATTTGCCAAAACCCTCATCGATTTGATGAGGGTTTTTTTATGAGTGTTCTATCTATAATACTAGGTCTTATGTTTATCATTGACTAAAACAGCTTATCAGAACTGTCAAATACGTCGTACAGTACCTCTTAAATCTCATTAAAAAAGAAATTATAATAAATAACCATGATTAATGATTTATTTGGTTGACAGTCTACAGCTACTTGGCTAAAATGTGCCCCACATAACGCAAACGAGCTTAGTGCTTGCTATGTTAGACACGTACAGTAGGTTTGCCGTTATCACAGCTTATTCTCCAATAGCTCAGTTGGTAGAGCAACGGACTGTTAATCCGTGTGTCCCTGGTTCGAGCCCAGGTTGGAGAGCCATATAATGAAAACCTTCATCAATATTAGATGAAGGTTTTTTTATGGTTGCTATTTTTACTACTGTAGTGTTTTTTGCAGTGGTTTTGTTGTATGGTAAGTAGTATTGATAACTGTTTGTTTATGACAGCTATCTAAAATGTTTATAAGTAACGACTTCAAGCACTTATTGCAAATGAATAGCTACTATCATTCTCGTTGAAGTTCTTTGTTTTTAGTCACTAAAAGTAATGGTTTATTATGATACCTGTACGCATAAAAAATAAGTTCTCTGATCATCCGCAAAAAATCATGCGCCCAGTCAGCATTCGTCTTTCTGAAGAGATGATTGAGCTACTAGAGGCAACCTCATCAGAGCTTGGGTTCAAACGTATTCAAGGGCTAATCCGCTTGTATATTCGCCAAGGTCTTGACCGTGATCATCAAGATTATACTTTAGCGCATGATGAAGTTTTCATCGAGACTCTGCGTAAGCGTGGTGTCAGCCAACGTATCATCGATGAAGCGATCGTGGTTACGCACAATAATAGTATCACGCATCCGTTGACGGAATTACAAAACGACGACTAGCACTGAGGTTTTTATCGAGCTGATCGTTGTTATTGATAGTTTAAGATAACCCTAAAAAAGCCAGTCGCTAAGTGTATTTTAGTCACTTAGCGACCGACTTTTTTACTTAAAGTATTCTACTTACTTTATTCTCCACCACTGTCTTTACCATTCACTTTGCCATCCCACTTTGCGATATTTTGCCTCTTATTTCCCCTCATTGTCGCCTTCTTTTTTATTATATAAGTCACTAGTATTAAGCATAATTTAACACAATAGCTAATGATGGCTCCTAATACTATTTACCGAAGTAAGGTATATTCTAATTGACGTCGATTATAGAGTTGATTAAAAAAATATAGTCAGTCCTAAGTAAAAGCTGTACAAAGATTAAAAAACACTGTTGAAATTATTTTTTTGCTTGCTATGCACACGCAGCTCGTTGCTGTATATAACTTATTTTAGTGGCTTTTGTTTATTTTATAGTGGATCGATTATAACAAGGAGGTAGATCATGGTAAGGCCTTTAAAGAAGCGCATGATAGCGAGTACACTCATTTTATTCCGTAGCTTTGACTTCCTGCCCATACCTTATAATAAGCACTTTTATCAGCGCTTAGGTACCGCTATGTTGCTTGTTTTGTCACTAGTGGCAGCGGGTTTATTGAGTGGCTGCTCACAGCCGCCAACTGACCCGAGTAAGCAAACCATACCGACGAACTCTGATCATTGGCAAAAAAAGCTAGGCGCTACTTTTGAGCAATTGCCTGAGAGTGATAGACAGCTTCTTAGCCGCTATATGCTACGGATGAAGCTTAGCGATGCTTACGAGTCTGGCGCCATGCCGCGTATAACGATTAAGCAAGCACTAGTACAGCAACGTGAATATGAGCGCCTGCACCCTAACAACCCGACTGGCAAAAAAAGCCCTGTTACGGTCAATCAGCAGATAGATGCTATGAATACGTTGACTTACCCTCTCGCCTTGTTACCTGTAAAAAGTAGTGATAGTGACAGCCTAAATCAGGTAAAGCTGCAGTTTATGCTATCCAATCATGGCTCGGTGCCTATTGAAAGCTTTAAGGGGACTTTGCTGATGAAAAATGCAAAACTGACAGAAGGTAAAAAATTCAATGTTCCGCTTACGCAGTTTAAACCAGCTGTTGAGCCTGAGCAGTCAGGTAAAATCGTCATTGAAAGTAGTATTGAGGATGTGAATGTCATGCGTGCGATTAGGAACGCACAAGATGTTACGATAGAGATTAGTGAGGGTGTTCTACTTTTAACTGATGGTCAGCAGATTGAGTTTAAGGAGGCTCCTCTGGAGTAAACAGCGCTATAGTCAGCACTAAACAAAAGAAGTACAAAGGTTATAACTATATAAAAAATAACCATAAAAAAAGGCCCCAATCAATTAATGATTGGGGCCTTTTAAATTTGGCGGAGACGGAGAGATTCGAACTCTCGAAGGGCTATGAACCCTTGCCGGTTTTCAAGACCGGTGCATTCAACCGCTCTGCCACGTCTCCATTGGTGCATCATTATATAGATATCGTTTCATATTGCAAGCGCATATCTAAAATAAATTAAATTATTTTACTTCTTATTGTTTTTTAGTGAATGTCTGCTTGCTAGAAGCCAGGTGCAAACACATATCAAGTAGCCTATTGGCATAGCCCCACTCGTTATCGTACCACGCAAAAACCTTGTATTGATCATCCACTTGCATGAGTTGCTGCCCATCGATAATAAGTGATTCTGTCTGATGGATGAAGTCACTTGAGACCAATGGTTCATCAGTATAGGCCATAATATCTAGCAAATGCGCTTGACTGGCGGACTTGAGTACTTCGCGTATGGCATCGATACTGATGCCCGATGCGTTAAATACAAACGTTACATCGATTGCTGCGACATTAATGGTGGGCACACGAATAGAATGTCCATTAATCTTGCCCATCATCGCTGGCAACACGCGTTCTGAGGCGGCAATACTACTAGATGTTGTAGGAATGATATTATGACCAGACGCTCGCGCGCGTCTTGGGTCACGATGTGCTTGATCAAGGACCGTTTGATCAGCTGTGACAGCATGAATCTCAGTCATCATTGCGGACTTGACACCAAAGGCCTTATCGAGCGTATCAATCAGTGGCACTAGCGCTTGCGTGGTACAAGAGACACCTGAGACAATCGGTAGCTCACGCGTCAGTAGCTCAGTATTAACACCCATTACGATACAAGCGTCAACATCGTCAAAGGGTGCAGCACCGATGATAACTTGTTGCGCACCTGCTTCAATATGTAGATTGGCTTGAGCATAAGAGCGAAAATGTCCTGTACATTCCAATACCACATCGATACCAAGAGTGTCCCAAGGCAGCGTTTTTGGATCATGCCTTGATAATAGACGAATACAATAGGTTAGATTGTTTTTTGTTAGGCACAGCTGGATGTCACTTTTTGCAGTAGCAGATGGTTTTTGTTCCTTATCAGTGATGCCGTCCTGAACAATTTCGGCACTGACCCCCAGTCTGCTCAAACGCCCATGCGTGCTATCAAATTTCAATAAATGCAACAAAGTCTCAGCTGGGGCCAAATCGTTAATAGCCACCACATGAATGGCGCGTCCAAGTACCTCAAAGCGCTCTAGCAACGCACGTAATACGTTACGACCTATACGTCCAAAGCCATTGATGGCGACTCTCAATGGCTGTGTGTGCTCGCCAGCAGCATGAGTCGTCGCTCTTATAGATTTAGAGTTTAGGTGGTAAGTGGTATTAGAGAATTCAGGCATAAAAAAGTATCGCTATAAAGGTAGGAGATGATGTAGGAGCGAAAATAGTAAGTCTATGGTGTAATAAAAATTAGCGCCAATCTAATGGTATTATAATCAATACTTTGCTTAAGACTCTCGTAAATAGGCTTAATTTTTACACTGCCATTATCGTTAAAATCATTAGGATTGTTGGCCACTTTGATTGCCACATAAGCATTACCTACTGCCATCATTGTATCGTCATCAGGACGTAGATGATCACAAGAAAGACTTGGGTCTTGACGTTTTAGATCACTAATATGGCGCATAATCGTTGACTGCGCAAGCTCACGTGTCTGAGCAATATCAGCGATGGACAAGCTTTCCTCTAACAATAGTCGCGTTGCAAGCAAGGTGCTCTCTGACTTATCTGAGACTTGATTGCCCAACTTTAGCTTCTTATCTTGCTGCACTTGCTGTTTTTCGCGGCGTTTTTTTTGTAGGCTTGTATAGGCATCAATCACAGACTGGCTCAGCGTACCGCCCGACTTTAAAACAAACTTATCATGCGCCTGCTTCATGCTTTTTTCATCAAGCATCGCATAGTTGGCATCGGCTTCCTCAGATAGTACCAAAAACCGCTTGTCGGCGCCACGCGCTAACGGATCAAGCTGTAAACTCATATCATTCATACCTAGCAGTTGTAGCCCTGCCAGCGATTTTAATCGTGACAAAGCTACATAGCCTTGCCCAAGCTCAAAGGTACGCGACAAGTCAATCTCAGCAGCATCTAATGTCATTCCTTGTGACTTATGAATGGTAATCGCCCACGCCAGACAGAGCGGCACTTGATGGTAGCTTGCTAGTACATCTCCCGTTTCATCTTCGATGATCCATTCTTCAGGCTCAGCGATGACCTCACGACCAGAATTGAGTCTCACCACGGGCATTTTTTGCATGATAGTTTTTTTATTTTTTGATTGCTCGGTATCTGTATCTTTTTTCTTACTGTTTTTGGTTTTTTCTTTAGCAGTCTTAGTTTCATTATCGCTATTGGTTTCATCGTCTTCAATCAGCGTATCATTATGGTCTTTACTGTCGTCAACTTTGACAGCGGCAAAGCCTATTAGCTCACCCATCGTACCATTAGAGACGCCAAGTTCAGTATTGTTTTTAATAAACATCACCTTAGCGCCAACTTTGAGAATCAGCTCATCTTGAGTACGTACGGTTTTTTTTAGGGTCTCAACCAACTTGTTATCGCCCGTAGAGGTAGCTTCAAAGCGCATCATATCGCCATCTAACGCTGCTAGTTCTTTGTCGTTGATTTTATTGACGTTAAGATTATGCGTATAGAGACGAGTGCGCTTAATATCGACGTTTTGATCAAAGGTGGCCTCGAGCGCAGCAATTGCTTCAAAAGTGACTTCTTGCCGACGAATTTGGTTCAAAATGTCATCCAAATCAAGACCGCCATTAGCCACCTCGCTCACTTGTCGATGCTGCTCTGATAGATAGCAAATATGAAACTTAGCATCAAGCCAAGCCTCCGACATAAAAGCAAACTTCTCACGATTGCTCTCGCCCTTACTTCCAATCGGTGGGAGCTGAAAAAAATCTCCAGCGACGACGACCTGAATACCACCAAATGCCTTGTCGTTTTTGCGCACATATTTGAGGACCTGACTGACCAAATTGAGCTGCTTGGCATGGAGCATGGATATCTCATCTATGATTAGCACCGCTGTATCTTTTAATCTATCTGCCAAAAACTGCTTGCGCGATAAATTGGTTAAATCACGATCCGTCAGCTCATCCTTAATACCGATACCCGACCAACTATGGATAGTCGTGCCGTTCATATGCGTTGCTGCAATGCCTGTACTTGCCGTAACTGCTACTGGTACGCGGCGTGCACGCAGATAATTGATATATTGGTTGAGCGTATAAGTCTTACCTGAACCTGCTGAGCCTGTCAAAAAGACATTTTGACCTGTTTTTAAAATATCAAGAGCAGAAGATTGACGCATATATTCAAACCAATTAAGTTAACAATGAGAAAAAAGTATAAGAAATAAAGTCACCGATTGTATACGTATAATTGAGGCAACTTAAAAAAACAAGAAAGTAAATGCGGCTGCATATAAAAAGTACACTGCGCACACTGGACAAGATTGAAGCCCATACAATGGATAAGTGCTTTGAAGACAACCGCTTAAATTACTTGGCAACGATTATAACAGTTACGCCAGTTTTGCGAACCACTTTAATCTTCAGCGCTTATATAACGTAAAGTTATGCGATACAGAATATATCATTATAAAAAGTCATTATCACTCTGTCTTAAAGCTAAGTACGATAGAGTGAGTAATTAGTCAGGAAGACTAATTATGAAACACGTAAGTATCTATTTTTTATAATATTTTATAAAACAATAAATAAACTTTCCTGTGATCTCTCTCAAACAACACAACAAGGAGTCGTTGATGCTATACGCCTACCCTAATACTGAAGACAGTCCTGTCCAATTCCGCGAAAAATATGACAACTTTATCAACGGTGAGTGGATTGCACCCGTTGATGGTGAGTATTTCGATAATCCAAGTCCTATCGATGGTAAAGTCATCTGTCAGGTCGCTCGCTCAAAAGAAGCAGATATCGAAGCCGCGTTAGATGCGGCTCATGCTGCCAAAGACGCTTGGGGTAAGACCAGCGTTGCTGAACGCGCAAACTTACTACTCAAAATCGCCGATAGTATGGAAGCCAATCTAGAGTCTATCGCTATTGCCGAATGCTATGAGAACGGTAAGCCTGTGCGTGAGACTCTCATGGCAGATATTCCATTAGCTATCGATCAATTCCGCTATTTTGCCAGCGCGATTCGTGCCCAAGAAGGTGGTATTAGCCAAATAGATGAAGACACGGTTGCTTATCACTTTCATGAGCCGCTTGGTGTCGTCGGTCAAATTATCCCATGGAACTTCCCTATTCTGATGGCAGTATGGAAAATTGCCCCAGCTCTTGCTGCTGGTAACTGTATCGTCATGAAGCCTGCTGAGCAAACGCCAGCTTCTATCTTGTTCATGCTAGAAACCATCGGCATCGCTGATATTTTGCCAAAAGGCGTACTAAATATCGTGAATGGTTTTGGTGTCGAGGCAGGTAAACCATTGGCTTCTAACCCACGCATTAATAAAGTGGCTTTCACTGGCGAAACGACCACCGGTCGTCTTATCATGCAGTATGCTAGTGAAAACATTATTCCAGTAACGCTTGAGCTTGGTGGTAAGAGTCCAAATATTTTCTTTGCCGATATCATGGACGAAGATGATGATTTCTTAGACAAAGCAGTAGAAGGCTTAGTGATGTTTGCCTTGAACCAAGGTGAGGTCTGTACTTGCCCATCACGCGCTTTAGTACATGAAAGCATTTATGATGAATTTATGAAACGCTGTATCGCTCGCGTCGAAGCTATCAAAATGGGCAATCCATTAGACACTGACACCATGATTGGTGCGCAAGCCAGCTCAGATCAATTAGAAAAAATCCTCTCTTATCTCGATATCGGTAAAAAAGAAGGTGCAAAAGTCTTAGTGGGCGGCGAAAAAGCTAAACACAATGGCGATCTTGGGGAAGGTTACTATGTGCAGCCGACTATCTTCGAAGGTACTAATGACATGCGCGTGTTCCAAGAAGAAATCTTTGGACCAGTACTTGCCGTCACAAAGTTCAAAGACGACGACGAAGCGATGAGCATTGCTAATGACACGTTATATGGTCTTGGCGCTGGGATTTGGACACGCAGTGTACATAAAGCGTATCGTTTCGGACGTGGTATCCAAGCGGGTCGTGTATGGACCAACTGCTATCACATCTATCCGTCGCATGCTGCTTTCGGTGGTTATAAACAGTCCGGTATCGGCCGTGAAAACCATCTAATGATGCTCGATCATTATCAGCAAACCAAAAACATGCTGGTGTCTTACAGTCCTAAAAAAATGGGCTTCTTTTAAATCTATCCCTCAATGCACTTTATGGCAAAGCCGTAAAGTGCGACCTTGATGCTTACCAAGCATCTACATCTAACATAATTGGCGGTTTGAACGATTGAGTTGAGCGTTAGTGACTGCTAGTAATAAGGAGTTACACCATGAGTAACAAAATGAAAGCTGCGGTTCTGCATGAATTCAACCAACCTCTGCAGATTGAAGAAGTAGACATTCCGACCCCAGGTGCCGGTCAAATCGTAGTCAAAATGCAAGCATCAGGTGTCTGTCATACTGATTTGCATGCGGTTGAAGGAGATTGGCCAGTCAAACCTAGCCCACCATTTATCCCCGGACACGAAGGCGTAGGCCTCATTACCGCTGTTGGCGAAAACGTACATCATGTCAAAGAAGGCGACCGAGTCGGTGTCCCTTGGCTCTACTCTGCTTGTGGTCACTGCACCCACTGCTTAGGCGGTTGGGAGACTTTATGTCTAAAACAAAAAAACTCTGGCTACTCAGTGAATGGTAGCTTTGCAGAATACGTATTGGCAGATGCCGACTATGTTGGCATTATCCCTGAGAGCGTTGATTCTGTTGAGATTGCACCAGTCCTATGTGCAGGTGTTACCGTGTATAAAGGTCTAAAAATGACCGACACCAAGCCGGGTGATTGGGTCGTTATTTCAGGTATCGGTGGACTTGGTCACATGGCGGTACAGTACGCTATTGCTATGGGATTGAATGTTGCCGCTGTCGATATTGACGATGAAAAGCTTGAATTTGCCAAAAAACTGGGCGCAACAGTTACCGTTAATGCCAAGAACACTGATCCTGGTGAGTATCTACAAAAAGAGATTGGCGGCGCTCATGGGGTGCTCGTAACTGCCGTATCCTCTAAAGCGTTTGATCAAGCTTTAACTATGTTACGACGCGGTGGTACTTTGGTATGTAACGGCCTGCCAACGGGTGACTTCCCTGTTTCTATCTTTAATACGGTACTAAACGGCATCACTATTCGTGGTTCAATCGTTGGTACGCGTCTTGATTTGCAAGAATCGCTAGATATGGCAGCGGAAGGCAAAGTGAAAGCGACCGTAGCTGCTGAGCCGCTTGAGAATATCAATGATATTCTTGAACGTATGCGCCAAGGAAAAATCGAGGGTCGCATTGTGATTGACTACGCTATGTAGCCTTATAGCTTTGTGACATTTTGACATTGGTTTAATGGTTATCGTCTTTAATCATTAATAACAGGTCGTATCATTTCAACCATGCGTTACTAGCAATTTGAGTTGAAGGGATACGACCTTTTATTTTCAGCTTTCAGATGTCAGTTGTTAATAATTTTTAATGACAAGTTATTTACAGTATGAGTTAGCAGTACCCTCAGTTTACTTATAGTCTTTATGTAGGGGAATAACATGACAAGCACGCCTAACGATCATAAGAGCGCGGTCTCTGGCAGCACTCAAGCTGAAAAAGATTATTTCGCCAAACGTCAACTTAAAGAAGGCGCGGTTGGTTGGGTTTTATTAATAGGTCTTGGCGTCGCCTATGTCATCTCCGGAGACTTTGCTGGTTGGAACTTTGGCCTAGCACAAGGTGGTTGGGGCGGGATGTTTGTGGCCTTGATAGCCGTAGCTCTCATGTATCTGTGCATGTGTTTATCGATGTCAGAGATGTCCACCATGTTGCCTACAGCAGGCGGTGGATATAGTTTCGCCCGTACCGCTTTTGGTCCTTTAGGAGGATATTTAACTGGTACTGCGATTTTGATTGAATATGCCATCGCACCAGCCGCTATCGCAGTGTTCATTGGCTCATATTGCGAGTCGTTATTCGGTATCGGAGGCTGGATCATATATTTGACATGCTATATCGTCTTTATAGCTATCCACTTAAAAGGCGCAGGCGAAGCATTAAAGCTTATGTTTGGCATTACCGCTGTTGCCTGTATTGCCTTAGTGGTATTTATCGTATCGATGTTTCCTCATTTTGATAGTAAAAATCTATTTGATATTGCCGTTGGTACACAAGCAGGAGCAAGTCCGTTTCTACCCTTTGGTTATATCGGGATTTGGGCTGCCGTTCCTTATGCGATTTGGTTCTTTTTAGCGGTTGAGGGTGTGCCTCTAGCGGCTGAAGAGGCTAAAGATCCTGCTAAGTCATTACCACGTGGGCTAATCGGTGCCATGTTGATTTTAGCGTCATTCGCGCTGCTTATTTTATTCTTAGGACCAGGTGCTGCGGGTGCAGATACCTTAAAAGATTCAGGAGCGCCTTTGGTTGATGCCCTAATCGCCGTATATGGTGAAAATACGTGGTTGGCAAGTTTTGTAAACTTCGTTGGTCTCGCAGGTCTGATCGCCAGCTTCTTTTCCATCATTTATGCCTACTCTCGGCAGATTTTCGCCTTATCGCGTGCGGGTTATTTACCCAAAAAACTATCGCTAACTAACAGCAATAAAGCCCCCTATTTGGCTCTTATTGTTCCTGGCATTATAGGTTTTCTATTATCACTTACTGGTGAAGGAGATCTTCTTATTCTAATGGCGGTATTCGGTGCGACTATCTCTTATGTATTAATGATGGCCTCTCATATCAAGCTGCGTTTATCGCGTCCTGACTTGCCGCGCCCTTATAAGACACCGGGTGGCATCATGACGTCAGGTATAGCACTTGTGCTCGCCTTTTTTGCCGTAATCGCAGGGCTAATGGTCGATCCCAAAGTTTGGTTTATGGCGGCGGGGATTTATATCGTATTTATTCTCTACTTCGTCATATTTAGCCGTCATCACTTAGTGAGTGGCACGCCAGAAGAAGAGTTCGCCGAGATTCAAGCCGCGTCAGATGATTTAAGTTAATAATGTTTATAGAGCTTATATTTTATAGCCTATAAAATTGATAGATAGAAGGTGAACAAAATGGCTTATCAACATACTGTAGGGCAGAAAACCTACCAATTTGAGAGTTTAAAAGTGTTACTTGCCAAAGCATCACCGCGACGCTCAGGTGATGAATTGGCTGGGGTTGCAGCCTCTGATGCCACTGAACGTGTAGCCGCGCAAATGGCTTTAGCCGATTGTTTATTAATCGACTTTTTAGATGACATCACCATCCCCTATGAAGACGATGAAGTAACTCGGCTGATTATGGCACAGCACGACAAACAAGCCTTTGCCAAAATATCCAGCTTTACCGTTGGTGACTTAAGAAACTGGTTATTGGGGGAATCTGCCACAAGGGATGAAATAGCCCAATTAAAATATGCCTTTACTCCAGAGATGGTAGCTGCCGTTAGCAAAATAATGCGCGTGCAAGATTTAATTCTAGTCGCCAAGAAATGCCAAGTCGTTACTAAGTTTCGCAACACTATCGGTCTTGATGGTTGCTTGTCTACGCGCTTACAGCCCAATCATCCTACCGACGATATGTTGGGTATTTCTGCCAGTATTATCGATGGCTTGATGTATGGCAATGGGGACGCTGTGATTGGCATCAACCCCGCCACTGACAATCTACAAAATTTATCAGAACTACTTAAGCTGCTAGACCATGTGATATCTGAATATCAAATTCCTACTCAATCTTGCGTATTGACTCACATCACCTCCGCTATCCAATTGATTGAGAAAAAAGTGCCCGTTGATTTAGTCTTTCAGTCAATTACTGGCAGTGAAAAAGCCAATACTAGCTTTGGTATAGATTTGGCCCTATTGAGAGAAGGCTATGAAGCGGGGCTCAGCCTAAATCGTGGCACGGTCGGGCAAAATGTTATGTATTTTGAGACCGGACAAGGCAGTGCGCTGTCAAGCAATGCGCATTTCGATGTCGATCAGCAAACAATGGAAGCAAGAGCTTATGCAGTGGCTAGAGAATTTAATCCACTGTTAGTAAATACGGTCGTTGGATTTATTGGCCCTGAATATCTGTTTGATGGCAAACAAATCATTCGCGCAGGCCTTGAGGATCATTTCTGTGGCAAGCTGCTTGGCGTCCCTATGGGCTGTGATATTTGCTATACCAATCACGCCGATGCCGATCAAGATGATATGGATACCTTATTGACCTTGCTTGCGACCGCTGGAATCAACTTTATTATGGGTATTCCAGGCTCCGATGATGTCATGCTCAATTATCAAACTACCTCATTCCATGATGCCCTCTACGCTCGGCAACTGCTTGGGTTGACCCCTGCCCCTGAGTTTGCGCATTGGCTCAGTGAAAACAGCATTTATACTCAAACGCAAAACAGTATCAAATGGTCAGACAAGCCATCGTCCCTGCTTTCTGGCATTATGTAAACCTATAATAATGATTAAAATAAATCTATAAAGTCACGCAATACCGAATCATAAAGGAGAATGCTATGTCTGTGAATGATTCGCAAGTTAAGCAGTCGATTATTGACGAAGACAAACCCAAAACGAGTCAACGATCTGAATTGGTTCATCTAGATCCTTGGCAAAAGTTAAAAGAATATACAGACTCTAGAATCGCGCTAGGACGAGTTGGCTGTAGTATTCCTACCAAGCCTTTATTAAAGTTTCAGCTTGATCATGCCGAAGCCAAAGATGCGGTACTACAAGACTTAGATATCGAACGCTTAGTTGATGATTTGTCTACACAATGCCATCTTACTTTTAAAGATATGGACACAGAGAATGCAACAGAGGATTCAAAGAAAAGTAACGAGGAAGCTCTAGAACAATCAGATGAGGCATGGGAGCTATTCAAAGTAACGAGTCAGGCAGAAAACAAATCTGACTATCTTAAACGTCCAGATTGGGGAAGGCTATTAAACACTGAATCTTCTGAAAAATTAGAGTACTTTTTAGAGCAATCAGGCACGGATAAATCTTATGATGTCATCATCGTGATGGGAGATGGTCTGTCAGCACGGGCGCTAGAAGAAAATGGACCAAAGCTGGTCGCGGAGCTATTGCCATTATTTAAAGAAGAAGGCTGGAGCATCGCGCCCTTAGTCATTGCAACGGGCAGCCGTGTGGCTTTAGGCGATAAAATTGCAGAACGTCTCAAGGCCAAAATGCTGGTAATGCTTATTGGTGAGCGACCCGGTCTTAGCTCCCCTGACAGCTTAGGTATTTATTATACTTGGGACGCGCATACTGATAGCCATGACGCCATGCGCAACTGTATCTCTAATGTGCGAGCTGCTGGACTGCCCATTAAAATGGCAGCGAATCGACTATTAGCACTAATGAAAAAATCTTGTGAACTTAAACTATCCGGTGTTGATTTAAAAGATGAGCAAGAGCTGCCAACCCTAGATCAAAGTCAACCAGCGATAAAACTGCTATAAAATAAATTGCATAAATTATTGTCATGACAAGGAGTCCGACATGAAACTTGAAGCGACAAAATCCTGTAAAGAATTAATTGAACTACTAAAATCTAAGCACGGTGACCTGATGTTCCATCAATCTGGTGGTTGCTGCGATGGTAGCTCACCGATGTGTTATCCGTTGGGCGAGTTTAAAGTTGGCGGGCAAGATGTGTTAGTCGGTGAGCTTGCAGGCTGTCCATTTTATATGGGTAAAGCACAATATAAACTATGGCAGCATACCGATCTAACTATCGATGTGGTAGACGGTCGCGGTGCGAGTTTTTCACTTGAGATACCAGAGGGCAAACGCTTTATCGTGCGCTCGGAGATATGTGAAATATAAGTGATTCAATAACTTGGCTCATTATGCCTGTGCTGTCAAAGATGTACTAATTAATTAATACGCCTTAGTCATTTTTATTTATTTATTTTGATTAAATATTGGTTACTGTTTAGTTGTTTATACTCAATTAAAAAACAAACGTTCTTAATATAAGGCAGTGTTTGTTGAATTTAGTTCACAGATAACTTGCATTACTGCTGTTTGAAAGAGTATATTCAAACAATTTATTTATATTTGTTTTCTTGCATGCTTGACCTAAAGTGGTCAAAACATTACTCTTGTTCTGCATTGCATATTAAAAATATTATATTGATAAAAACTTTAAAGGGAATTAAGAGTTTGCCAATTGTGTTTATGGTTTAGGTATGAACCTGTGCATATATTGGTAAACTTCTTATCATTTACATAGGATGTAATAATGCAAAAATCACTCTTCAAACTTACTTTGTTGGCTACGGTTATTTTAGGTATTAGCGCTTGTAGCGGCGACAACAAAACCACTGATGAATCCGCTGCCAGCTCAGATGCCAAAGCAGCTAAAACATTGCTTTATTGCTCAGAAGGCAGCCCTGCTGGCTTCGATCCAGCACAGTATACTTCTGGTACTGACTTTGATGCCAGCGCCTACCCTATCTATAACGGCTTGGTAGAATTCAAAAGAGCTGACACCGAGATTCAACCAGGGCTGGCTGAAAGCTGGGATATTAGCGAAGATGGCAAAACCTATACCTTTAATCTACGTAAAGGGGTCAAATTTGGCAAAACAGACTACTTTACCCCAACCCGCGACTTTAACGCTGATGACGTTGTCTTTACGCTAGAACGTATCACCAATCCAGACTTTGAATTCAACAAAGCCTATCCTGCTGAATTCCCATATTCGGTTGGTATGGGGCTGCCTGATATCATCTCTGATATCGAAAAGGTTGATGACTATACGGTAAAAGTTACCCTTAGTGAGACCAACGCACCGTTTTTACAGAACCTAGCAATGGCCTTTGCTTACATCAACTCTGCTGAATACGCAGATCAGCTAATGGCTGCAGATAATGCCGCTGATATCAATACTAAACCTGTTGGTACCGGACCTTTCGTCTTTACTTCCTATCAAAAAGACGCGCAAATTCGCTACACCAAAAACCCAGACTATTGGAACAAAGACGATATTCACATCGATAATCTAGTGTTTGTCATTACTAAAGATTCAGCGGTTCGCGCCCAAAAAGTTCAAGCTGGTGAATGCCATGTGTCCGCCTATCCTAAGCCTGCTGAAATCGACTCTGTCAAAAAATCTGGTAAGGCCACGGTGCTTGATCAGCCTGGCTTCAACGTCGGCTATGTGGGCTACAATGTTGAGAAACCGAAGCTTAGTGACCTAAAAGTTCGTCAAGCATTGGATATGGCCATCAACAAAGACGCTATTATCAATGCGGTTTATCAAAGTGAAGGACTCAAAGCGACCAATCCTATGCCGCCAACACAGTGGGGTTATGATGAGTCGCTTAAGGACGCTTCTTATGATGTTGAAAAAGCCAAAGCGCTCATCAAAGAAGCCGGCGCTAATAATCTTGAAATTGACCTATGGTATATGCCAGTTCAACGCCCATACAACCCTAACGCCAAGCTAATGGCTGAGATGCTACAAGCAGATTGGGCGAAGATTGGCGTCGATACCAAGCTTGTCACTTATGAATGGGGCGAGTACCTGAATCGCGCTGCTAAAGGTGAGCACGATGTTATTCTAGCTGGTTGGACCGGTGATAATGGGGACCCAGATAACTGGCTTGGTACGTTATTATCTTGTGATGCTGTCGGTGGTAACAACTACTCACGCTGGTGTAATAAGGACTTTGACACTTTAGTGACCAATGCCCGCCAGATTACCAATCAAGATGATCGCGTTAGTGATTATGTACAAGCTCAGCAGATATTCAAAGAGCAGCTGCCTTGGACGACGATGGCACATTCGGTGGTGACCGTATTCACAGCACCAAACGTTGTCGATTATAAGATTAGTCCACTGGGTTCAATACGCTTCGATGGTGTCAAGGTTGAATAACCTGAACTGATAAAGTCCGGTACGACATACATGATTGTTTAATTCGTATTCGGCTAGGTCAGACCCTCTGCTCTAGCCGATTTTATATAAACTAACTGTTTTGTCACGGGCACTCTTTTCACTGTCAACACTCTAATCATTGAACCACAACTATTGAGCAGCCCATGCTACTTTATATTTTGCGCCGTATTGCCATTTTAATTCCTGTCTACCTTGGCTTAACGCTATCAACCTTTACCCTGATTCGTCTCGTCCCTGGCGATGCCGTTGAGATTATGATGGGTGAGCGTATGGTCGATCCAGAATTACATGCCCGTGCCTTAGAAAGACTTGGTTTAGATAAACCACTCATCGTCCAATATTGGGATTACTTAACCGGCATCTTGACCGGTGATTTTGGTCAGTCCTTTCGTACACGTACTCCAGTATTACAAGACTTCTTTGCCCATTTTGTCCCAACCTTAGAGCTGGCTTTGTGCGCCATTGTCATTGCTAGTGTCATTGGTGTCAGCTTAGGTATCTTCGCCGCACTCCGGCGTGGTACGTGGATTGATTACACTTTGATGTCAGGGGCGCTAGCAGGATACTCTATGCCTATCTATCTATTGGGACCTATCCTAACAGGTATATTCGCCCATTATTTAGGTCTTTTACCAGTCGCTGGAGTGATATCTGTCGCTCAGTTTTTGGATGTTCAGCCCTTGTATGGCTCATGGCTATTGGGTTCTTTGACGTCAGGAGAGCCTGGTGCATTTTGGGATGTGGTAAAACACTTTATTCTGCCGTCTATTGCCTTATCAACCATTCCTCTAGCGATGATTGCGCGGATGACGCGCTCTGCAATGCTAGAGGTGTTAGATGAGGACTATGTACGTACAGCACGAGCCAAAGGCTTATCGCCGCGCCGAGTGATATTAGTGCACGTTATGCGCAATGCTTTAATTACGGTAATTACTGTCGTTGGCTTACAGATGGCCACATTACTTGCTGGAGCCATTATCACTGAGACTATCTTTAGTTGGCCAGGTGTTGGTAATTGGCTACTTGATGGGTTCTTTACTCGTGATTATCCAATTGTGCAAAACGGTATTTTACTGGTCGCCACCGCCTTGATCTTGGTTAGTTTATTTATTGATATTTTGTATGGTCTTATCAATCCACGTATTCGACATACTTCTTAATTTAACATTGATAAATAATTATATTACAAATAGTGATGATTGGCGCTTACATGCTTTAGAGCAATTTTAAAATTTTAAGTATTTTTTAGGAATAAGACTCTAAACGCTTTTAAAGTGCTGACCACTACAGGAATTGCTCATGAAGCCTTCTGTTCTTCCCTCCGATGTCAATCTAGCAGCCACACCGCCCTCGTCTTGGCAGCTGTTTTTATCGACATTTTGCCGAAATAAAGGCGCTGTACTTGGTTTTATTGTACTCGCGTTAATGGTCATTATTGCCATACTTGCGCCCGCTATTGCGCCTCACGATCCTTATGAGCTATTCACCGGCCAAGAGCAGCTCCCACCTGCTTTCTTGGACGGTGGCAATGCAATGTTTTGGCTCGGCACTGACGATGCAGGTCGAGATACTTTGTCTCGGGTGATGTATGGCGCCCGTTACTCATTGTTTATTGGTCTAAGTGCCACTACCCTCGCTATGCTAGTCGGTGTTTCATTAGGACTTAGCGCTGCGTTTTGGCCAAAAGTTTGGGGCAAAGCGGTGATGCTAGTCAATGATATTTTGATGTCTTATCCAAGCTTGCTATTGGCTATCATCATTGCGGCTATCCTAGGCCCTTCTATGACCAACACTATTATTACCATTGCCTTGGTTTGTACGCCACCTTTTATCCGCCTGACACGTGCTACCGCGATGGTAGAGCTACAACGTGAGTATTTTGTTGCCTCACAAGTGATGGGTGCTGGCGTGTTGCGTTTATTGTTCGTGACCATTCTGCCCAACTGTATGGCCCCGCTCATCGTACAAGCGACGATGATTTTCTCCTCTGCTATTTTAGAAGCAGGTGCGATTGGTTTCTTAGGTTTTGGCGTGCAACCGCCAGATGCAGAATGGGGCGCGATGCTTGGTACAGCGCGTCAGTATATTCAAAGTAATGTTTGGCTAGCCATTTGGCCAGGTGTCGCTATTTTCTTAGCTGCTTTGTCAATTAATTTAACTGGTGATGGCCTACGCGATGCGCTAGATCCCAAATTGAAGCAGGTGACCTAATGACAGAGATTTTGAACAATGCTGCTGTAGTAAATTCAACAGATACTGCGGCAACCAATACCCCATTACTGCTAGATATTAAAAATCTCTCGGTAACCTTTGGTGAAGGGGCGCGTGCTTTTCGCGCAGTAGATGATGTGTCGTTAACGATTAGGCAAAGCGAAGTTGTGGCAGTAGTTGGTGAGTCTGGTTCAGGAAAGTCCGTCACTATGATGGCCTTAATGGGACTGTTGCCGCCCTCTGCAACGGTTCGTGCTAAGCGGGTGATGTTTGATAATAAAGACATGCTGAGTATGTCAGCCAAAGAAAAGCGTGGCATTATTGGCAAAGACATCTCGATGATTTTTCAAAATGCGATGTCTTGTCTAAATCCAAGTTTTACGGTTGAGATGCAACTGGGTGAAGTACTACGCAAGCACCTTGGTCTGCGCGGTTCAGCAGTCCAGACACGTATCTTAGAGCTGCTTGAATTGGTTGAGATGCCTGACGCCAAAAACCGACTTAAGGTCTATCCGCATCAGCTATCAGGTGGTATGAGTCAGCGAGTTATGATTGCGATGGCGATTGCTTGCGAGCCAAAACTCCTTATCGCTGATGAACCAACCACCGCTCTTGATGTCACGGTGCAAGCGCAAATCATGGACTTGCTTAGCCGACTACAACGTGAAAAACAAATGGCGATGGTACTTATTACCCATGACCTAGGCCTCGTCGCACAAAATTCACGCGATGTCGTCGTCATGTATGCCGGGCAAGTGGTTGAAACCAGTACCGTGCCAGAGATCTTTAAAACCCCTGCTCATCCTTATACTGAAGCCTTGCTACAAGCCATCCCCGAGCTGGCTATCGGTCAAGATAGACTCAATAGTTTGCCGGGTGTCGTACCCAGTCAATATGATCGCCCAAGCGGTTGCTTATTGTCTCCGCGTTGTCCTTATAAGGAGCCAGCTTGTGAAGTACCACCGCCCATTCTGGAGACGCCTAATGGCAACGTACGCTGTATTCACTCAGACCTGCCAAACTTACCTTCTCGCACTTCTATCGCTAACACTGCTACTGTGGAGTCCCAGTTATGAGTAATAAAGTGGTCTTAAAAGCAGTGAATCTACACAAGCATTACCCAGTATCGCAAGGTTTGGGCAAACCTAAAGCTTATGTTAAAGCCTTAAACGGTATCTCATTTGAGCTTGAAGCTGGCAGGACGCTTGCGGTCGTTGGTGAGTCAGGCTGCGGTAAATCGACTCTCGCCCGCCAGCTCACACTTATTGAACAGCCTACTGATGGCGAGTTATTTATTAACGATGAGGCGACGACTGGTTATAGTAGAAAAGCATTAAAAGATTTGCGCACCGAAATCCAAATGGTATTCCAAAACCCTTATGGCAGCCTCAACCCGCGCCATACTATCGGTTATCAATTGACTGAACCGTTAGATATCCATACCAAGTTATCAAAGGAAGAAAAGCGTAGTAAGATAAATGAGATGATGAGGCATGTCGGTCTACGTCCCGAACATGCTGGTCGTTATCCGCATATGTTTTCAGGTGGTCAGCGTCAACGGATTGCCCTTGCCCGCGCGATGATGCTCAATCCAAAGATTGTCGTCGCTGATGAGCCTACCTCAGCCCTCGATGTCTCGATTCAAGCACAAGTATTGAATTTATTCATGGATTTACAGGACGAATACCATACTGCTTACGTCTTTATTTCGCACAACCTCTCAGTGGTACGCCATGTCGCTGATGATGTAATGGTGATGTACTTAGGTCAGGCGGTCGAACACGGTCCTAAAGAAGCCATTTATAATGCACCAAAACATCCTTATACCATTGCTTTATTAGCAGCAGCACCGACTGTAACTGGCCATAAAAATGACTTAACCTTACATGGTGAGCTTCCAAGTCCACTTAATCCGCCAAGTGGCTGCGCGCTACATAAACGCTGTCCTTATGCCAAACCTAAGTGTAGCGAAATAGAGCCCAAGCTGCGAGAGTGGGACGGTCGATTGGTCTCTTGTTTACGGTTGGAAGAGATTTATGGTTGATATAAATAATCGCCTAGTCTTTAGTTTGCAATACAATGTTAAATACGAGATAAAAAAAGACTTAGACGCGCTGACATTAAAGTTTTTATTTACCGACTAAGGTAATATTGCAACTATAAAGTCATACACATCTAAGTCTGAATGAGTGCTACCAAATTTATATTTATTTTGGTACTTTTATATATTACTTAGTACTGCCATGGTTGGTCTTGTTCTATACCAGCCGTGTCTAATTTATTTCTTTTTTTCTTAATTTTGGTATCTATTTTTTCCTGTTTTTTACTAGCTTTTTGATTGATATCGTCAATTAAGCCTTGAATCATCTTATCTACTTTGCCTTGCTCTTTTTGACGTTTCTTATCTACTTTACCAAGCTCCTTTTGACGCGCCTTGTCTATTTTATCTTGTTCTTTTTGACGCAGCTTATCAAGCTTACTCAGCTGCTTCTTAACCTTTTTACTGAGTGTGATATCATCTTTTGTATTATTCTTAGCAGATTTGTCTGACATAAGGCAACTCCTCAATTGTATTGTATAAATCGTTTAAATACTTGATGTTAAGTTAATATCATTGTCTAATCAACGTGTTAGTACAAAACAAATACACATCGCAAAGCGCCCTTGAATTGGTAGACCAAACATAATATTGATCGTTATTCATCATGTAGTCGTTACTAAATATAGTCGTTACTAAATAAAACCAATACGTTGTAACGTGATGCGCAACTGGTATAAATTTTTCTTACTTACTTTGTCTACGCTGGCAGAGGCTACAAAAAATTTATACCAGTCTCGTTGTATCGTTTTATAGCAGATTAACTATAGAATAACCGTATTAAGCCCTATTAGCATCAAATGATTAATCGGTGTTTATCACACCGCGACATTTAGGAAACTGGCTACAACCATAAAAAACTTTACCTTCGCGCACGCCTTTTTTAGCGGTGCACTGAGTCATCTTACTGTTTCATTTTGGGCAAACTGGTGTTTGATCTAAGATTTCTATTATCTCAACGGCTGCCGTTTCAGGCGTTTTTGGCTTAGACTCTACAAATTTATTGTTAGGCGACTTACTTGGGTTGCTATGTTTATCTTTTAAATAGGCTTTATGCTGACTGTTAGTTTTCCAAGATTTGCTAAATCTATTATTTTCAATCTCCTCGACGATAGCTTTGACTTCTTCATCGTTTAATATCTTATCTTGCTTTTTCTTCACATAAGACACCATGCCGCTCGTCAATACGTGCTCAGGTAACTCATCACGGGTTTTTAGCTCACACTCACCGATGAAAGCAATCATCGAATGAAAGTAGTTCAATTCCAATCCTAATAAATCTGCAAGCGTCTTGATGTGCAGATAATTTTGGCGCAATGGGTTTTGGAATTTGAATTTCCTTCCATTTGGGAAGGCTTGCGTCCACTGTCTTTGCTTCTCGCTACCATATATCCAGCCTTTATAATTTTTGGTTTCGATGACGAAGATGCCATAGATCGAGACGATGACATGGTCAATCTGGGTGCTGCCGCCATTGTCTCTTGGCAAGGTAATATTGTTTAAACGGTGATAGATCTCTTTATCAAGCTTTAGCCACATAGCGACGTTGATAATGGTTTCACCTAGGATACCTTTAAAGCTAGAGATAAGGGACACTTTTAACTACCTATTATTTATTGAATTATCATAGTTAATAGAAAGTTAGCAAAAAACATACCTGTTTTTAAAACTTGAGATAAAAGCACCATTTAATAATTTTGAAAATATAGAGCACTCATTATCGGTACATTGAGTTTAACCTACTGGCTTTTATAGCCGAAAACAGCTATCCAACCGGCACTTCCATCACCAATACCTGCGCCTTGCTAATCACGTCCATCGTAAACTTATCAGTCTCACTAATACCTAATCCATCGCGCTGCTGTAAGACATTGCCATCAATGACCACACTGCCTGAAATGACAAATACGTAAACGCCGTTGCTAGCATCATTTAACGTATAGGTTTTAGTCACGCCTGCATCAAACTCACCGACACTAAACCATGCGTTTTGATAAAGCCATACGCCAGCATCATGCATACTTGGTGAGAGCACTTGATTAAACTGATTACGGTTTAATAGCTCAACCAAGCTGACTTGCTGATAGCGCGGTGTCACATCTTTTTTGTTTGGCTCAAGCCAAATTTGTAGAAACTTAACAGGTATCTCTGAGCTGGCATTGCTCTCAGAGTGCACTACCCCTGTACCTGCGGACATTATCTGAATCTCACCACTATTGATGACACTTTCATTACCTATATCGTCTTTGTGCAAGAGCGTACCTGACAACGAGATACTGACAATCTCCATATTACGGTGTGAGTGTGAGCTTAAGCCATGACCACCCTCGATATGATCATCATTAATCACCTTGAGAACGCCGAACCCTACCCGCTCACGGTCATAGTAGTCGGCAAAGCTAAAAGTGTGCTTACTCCTGAGCCAACCATGATACGAGCCGCCGCGTGTATTTGCTGGATGATGGATGGTTTTCATCATGAGTCCTCGTTTGGTTTGAATTACTAAAAAAACGATATTCCACATTTTATCTCATAAAAAAGAGTTGCCAGAATACTCTAACAACTCTTTTATGAAGACGACTAATCAAAAAGCTTTCTAAAATGACAGTTTGATTCAATCGCTAATTACCACATGCCGCGGCGATGGTTTTTCACCCAGCGGTGCATACCAAGCGTGTTCAGTGTTTTCATGTTACTAAAGTTGGTCCAGCTTTGTACTTCTGGGCTAAACTCAACATTGCGATATAACTGATCCCAGCTTTGTCCAGCACGTTCAAGAGTCAATACTTGCTTATGCAAATCAACCATGTAATCGCGCAGTGCGACTTGCTCAGCTTTAGTCGCTGGGGTGTAATGACCGATATCGATAATATCAACGTCTTGCTCAATCACCCAATCTAAAGTGTTGATCCAGCCATCATAATAGAAGTCTAAGAAATCATTGTAAGGCATGGTTTTGTTTTGGCAGACGTCGGTGCACTGTAGCGCTTTTTGACGCGGGAATAGCACCATGGTCATACTGTTTGAATGACTAGGATCGACGCGGTGTAGCTCAACCGTCTCACCGCCGAGAGTAATGGTCATGTCTTCGTCGAACACTCTATCAGGGATGGCATAAGGCATTCTTTCCCCAATCACAGGCTCAATCACATTTCTGTGTGCAACGATGGTCGCGCCTTGCTTTTGAAATACTTGGCTACCTGCCATGTGATCCGCATGAGCATGGGTTAAGACATTGTATTTGACAGAGACACCAAAACGACTTTTGATCTCTTTACTGAGCCATTCTGTAGCACAAGTTGCGCCGCCATCAACGACTAGTGCGCCTTCATCGGTAATCATCACGATACCACTATGTACAGCCAAGCCTGAACCATTGGTATGACGATATAAGTTGTCTTTAAGCTTCGTTAACGTTGGCGCTGCATCATCGCACATACCTACCGTAAAATCTGGCAATACAGCACGCTTAGCAACTTTTGATTTATCAACACTGATACCCGTATCAGAAGCAGCAGTTGCCGCCACAGATAAGGCAAGACTGGCAAGCGTCAAGATGGATTTTTTGAATAAATTCATTATAAGCCCCTCATGTTATTGAAATAATATTGGTATTGACTTAACCCTAAAAAAAGTTAGAGAATAGAAAAGGTAAGTCACAAGACGTTACTAACTCGTAATAATATATAATAAACAGAGGGCTATTTAAATTTTAAATTAACTTTATACGTTAATAATTAACAATAATTTAACAATAAACAATGTTTTTTATAATAATGTGTTCATAAATACTCATACCCATAACTGACTAATAAGAGGATGAATAATGGAACTATCAGTGAACGACACTAGCAAATTAACCAAAAAAACCATCTCAAGACGTAAGTTATTAGGCGCAGCTGGCATCGGTCTTAGCGCCTTGCCATTGATGAGCACGCAAGTATTTGCAGCAGCCAATGACGCTAGCAGACCATCAACTCCCTATCTCGCCAGTACCGCAGAAAAGAAAATCAACATCATCAGTCTTGATCGCTTAGAAGTCGAAGCACGCGGTGCGATTCCAAAAGCAGGTTATGAATTTGTCTCAGGCGGCGCAGGTGATGAGTGGACACTACGCGAAAACCGCCGTGCCTTTAATGATTATCGTATTGCAGCCAAACGCCTAGTTGGCTTATCTAGTAAAGATATTGATATCAAAACGCGCTTGTTAGGTTTAGACATGCCATCTCCTATCATGGTTGCCCCCATGGGCGCGCATGCTATGGTGCATGACCAAGGAGAGAAGGATACGGCTCGCGGCGCCAGTCTTGCTAAAGCTTTGTATTGCTCATCAGGTGCTTCAAACGCGACGCTAGAAGAAATCGCTCAAGCTACCAGCGGTCCAAAATGGTTTCAGCTCTATTGGAACAACGATATACAAGTCACACGCTCACTATTAACACGTGCCAAAAAAGCAGGCTATTCGGCAATTATCCTAACGGCTGATGCCCTAGGACCAGGACAGCCTGATGACTTCAAAGCGATGGGTAGCCCGTTCCGCCCCGACCGTAACTTTGGCAACCATGATCCTAAAAAAGGCGGCTCTGGTGACTTCTTTGATCAAAAAACAGCACTCACGCCTAAAGACATTCAGTTCATCAAACGACTCACAGGACTGCCGGTCATTGTGAAAGGAGTATTACGTCCAGATGATGCTGACAGATTTATCCGCGCGGACGCTGATGCCATTCAGGTCTCCAATCACGGCGGTCGTCAAATCGATGGCGTTCCTGCCAGCATGACCGCGTTGCCGCCTATCGTCAAAGTCGTTAATAACCGCGTACCCGTGATCTTAGATGGTGGTATCCGCCGTGGTATCGATATCGTCCGTGCGATTGCGATGGGTGCCGATGCGGTAGCAGTAGGTCGTCCTATGCTGTATGGCCTAGGTCTGGGCGGCGCACAAGGTGTAGAATCCGTTATTAACTTCTTAAATGCGGACTTAAAAAACACGATGCTATTATCAGGCGCTGCAAAATTATCTGATTTGAATCCTGACTATATTGAGATCGTCGGACAAAATGAAGAATATAGTACGTTTAAAGGTTAGGGCTTTTTGAGGTTTTAAATCCAACTTTTAGAGATGCGAAAAAGAGCGACCAGTGATGCTGGTGGCTCTTTTTTTTGGTTTGGGGTTTGGTTGTATTACAGGTCAGAAAAAAATTGGCCTCGATATCTGAATGGTTTAAGAGTGAGGAAATATGCGAATCATGGCTCAGTTTTCTTTAAAGGTTTATTCGTACCTTCATTTAAGCATAGCTTTCGTCTTGTCGGCTGTTTCTAGTTTAGAAGTCAATATTGGTACATTAATTGCATTTTATGAATCAGTTAATAATAGAACTAACAGTTTTAATTCAATGGATTTTATTAAACGCTTTTAGCTAATAGTAAAGGTAGAACATAGTACTTTCATGGCGTGGTTACGGCTTATTAACTCTTGTCTTTTGAGCCTTTTCTTTTTTGATACATTTATCGTTTTTTGGCTGGGACGCTGATATTGGGTTCACCTACGCTTTTCTACTCATATTATCCGCTGGCGTATTATGGATTATTGGTCATAAACTTAACGGTGATTTAGAGTATTATGATGCTCCGCATGCTTTTATGCGTGTTCGTTTACAATACTGTGGCTTATTCTATCTAATAGCCGTACCTCACTATTTTATTGCTTAGTCTGTAGGCTGGGTGGAGCTTGCGACACCCAACGTTCCGCTTAACAAGTCGTTGGGTCTCGTACTTCGACACCAACCTACCCATCGATTCATTTTTAATGATTTAAAACCAAAAACCAACCAAAAAAAGAGCCGCCAGATTTCTCCAGCAGCTCTCTTTCGTGCAACATTATTAACTTAACTAAAAATCATAGCTAAATGCTGGACTAAAGCCGCAGCCTACGATCTTTCTAAACCAAACTATCTACCGCCTCAACCACAGCGTCAGTTGTAATACCAAACTCTTTATATAGATCGCTAGCTGGTGCTGACTCACCATAAGTGGTCATGCCAATGACTTTGCCATCTAGGCCGACGAACTTATACCAGTAGTCGACATGGGCCGCTTCGACAGCGACGCGAGCACGGATATTGGCAGGTAATACAGCGTCACGGTAGCTAGCATCTTGCTCCATAAAGATTTCTGCACACGGCATAGAGACCACACGGACGCCAACGCCATTTGCGCTCAACGTTGCATACGCTTCCATAGCTAAGCCAACTTCTGAACCGGTCGCGATAATGATTGCTTTTAACTCGCCCTGTTCTTTCGCTAGTACGTAACCACCTTTAGTGATATCGGCAACTTGCTCAGCATCACGTGCTTGATGCGGCAGGCTCTGACGGCTAAAGATGAGCGCTGACGGATTATTTTCTGACTTAATCGCTTCTACCCAAGCCGTAGCAGATTCAGTCGCATCACACGGACGCCATGTACGTAGGTTTGGCGTAGTACGTAGGCTAGTCAATTGCTCAACTGGCTGATGCGTTGGGCCATCTTCACCCAGACCGATAGAGTCATGCGTGTAGACGTGGATGATACGTTGCTTCATCAATGCGCCCATACGGACGGCATTACGTGCGTATTCCATGAACATGAGGAAGGTTGCAACGTAAGGGATAAAGCCGCCATGTAGCGCGATACCATTGGCAATCGCGGTCATACCGAACTCGCGCACGCCATAGTAGATATAGTTGCCATCAGCATCGGTTTCGATGCCTTTCGCGCCTTTAAATAGTGTGAGGTTTGAGCCTGCTAGATCCGCTGAACCGCCCAACAATTCTGGTAATAATGGCTGCAAGGTATTAATCGCGTTTTGACTGGCTTTACGGCTGGCAACATCACCGCCCTGCTCTTGAGTTTGTTGGATATAATCCTGCGCTTGCTTATCAAAATCCGCTGGCAATTCACCATTTAAACGGCGCAATAGCTCACTTGCCAGTTCTGGATAGGCCTTTTTATACGCTTCAAAGTCCGCATCCCAGTTCTTTTGTTGGACATCGCCTTTGGCTTTGGCATCCCATGCTTCATAGATTTCATCATCTAATTCAAACGGTGCATGCTTCCAAGATAACGCATCACGAGTCAAGGCAATTTCATCATCACCAAGTGGCGCACCATGGCTAGCGGCTAGACCTTGTTTGTTCGGGCTACCAGCACCGATAGTCGTTTTACAAATGATTAAACTTGGACGAGTTTTCTCTGCAATCGCTTGTTCAGTTGCTTGCGTGATCGCATCAGTATCATGGCCATCAACTTTGATGACTTGCCAGCCGTACGACTCAAAACGGGCCTCAGTATCATCAGTGAACCAGCCTTCGACATCACCATCGATAGAGATACCGTTGTCATCATAGAAAAATACCAATTTGCCAAGCCCTAACGTACCCGCTAATGAGCAAACTTCATGACTGATACCTTCCATCAAGCAGCCATCACCTAAGAACGCATAGGTATGGTGGTCGACGATGTTATGACCGTCACGATTAAACTGTGCCGCTAAGGTCTTTTCAGCGATAGCAAAACCAACCGCATTGGCAATACCTTGACCGAGTGGACCAGTCGTGGTTTCTACACCTGGTGTATAGCCAAGCTCAGGATGGCCGGGGGTTTTTGAATGTAGCTGACGAAAGCCTTTTAAGTCGTCAACGCTAACATCATAACCTGATAAATGTAGTAACGAGTAAATAAGCATCGAGCCATGGCCGTTCGATAACACAAAGCGATCGCGGTTGTGCCATTGCGGGTCAGCAGGATTGTGCTTTAAAAATTTGCGCCACAGAACTTCAGCAATATCAGCCATACCCATCGGCGCGCCTGGGTGTCCAGAGTTGGCTTTTTGAACCGCATCAAATGAGAGTACACGGATGGCATTGGCTAATTTACGTTCGTTAATTGGGGTGGGCATAGAGTGTCCTAATATTCGAATGAGAAGTATGGAGGATAAGAGGAAAATCGATTGAACAATGAAATAAAAGCGCGATAAACGCTCTTGCTAATAAGGTATTTAATTAAGGTGCAATATTAACATATTTGCCATGAGCCAAGCCAAAAACGGCATCATAAAAACGTTCGTATTTAACTTATGGCTTATATTGGTTTTGTCAAACAACCTTTAACAATCGGCTAAAAGTAATAAATGACAAGTTATCATGCTAACTTGCCATTACTACAGTAAAACATTTATTAAGCTGATATAGTCTCAGCACCGCCCATAAACGGACGCAATACTTCTGGAATAGTGATACTACCATCCGCATTTTGATGATTTTCCATCACCGCAAGTAAGGTACGGCCGACTGCCAAACCTGAGCCATTTAACGTATGCGCAAGACTGGTCTGCTTGCCGTCTTTGACCCGCGTGCCCATACGGCGTGCTTGGAAATCACCGCAGTTAGAGCAACTTGAGATTTCACGATAGGTCTCTTGACTTGGTAACCATACTTCGATGTCATAAGTCTTTTGCGCGGCAAAGCCCATATCGCCAGTACACAATTTGACCGTGCGATATGGTAAGTTAAGCTGCTGCAAAACATACTCAGCTTGTCCCGTCATCGCCTCTAATAGCTCATCTGACTGCTCAGCTGAGGCAATATTGACCATCTCAACTTTCTCAAACTGATGTTGACGGATAAGACCACGAGTATCGCGGCCGTGTGAGCCGGCTTCACTACGAAAACAAGGCGTATGCGCGGTGAACTTAAGCGGTAGCTCTTTGATATCTAAACGCTCGCCGCGTACCAAGTTGGTCATCGGTACTTCCGCCGTTGGAATGAGATAAAAATCCATCTCATCATTATTGGTATGATTGGTCAATTTAAACAAATCATCTTCAAACTTTGGCAACTGACCGGTGCCAGTCAGGCTCTCAGAGTTGACAATATAAGGCACATACGTTTCTGTATAGCCGTACTTAATGGTATGCGTATTGAGCATAAATTGAATCAAGGCACGGTGAAGCTGTGCCAACTGACCTTTTAATACATTAAAGCGGCTACCAGTAAGCTTCGCTGCGGCTTCAAAATCAAGCATACCGAGCGTCTCACCAATGTGAGTATGGTCTTGAATCTCAAAATCAAACTCGCGTGGCGTGCCCCACTTGCGTACTTCGACGTTATCATCTTCTGACGTCCCCACTGGCACATCTGCTGCTGGGGTATTTGGGATTTGCAGGGCAGCTTGATTGATACGTTCTTGTAGAGTGCGCAGCTCGTCTTCTGCTGCCTTAATCTCACCGCTGACACTTTGCATCTCAGCCAATAGCTCGCTGGCATCTTCGCCTGATTTCTTTAGCGCGCCTACTTGCTTAGCACCCGCGTTACGGCGCGATTGCAACTCTTCGGTTTTGACTTGTAGCGATTTACGCTCATTTTCGATGGTTTGCCAGAACTCCATATCAAGCTCGTAGCCACGAGTGGCCAGCTGCTGTTGTAAATCGCTCAAATCGCCGCGTAAGAGTTTCGGATCAATCATAATAGTTGCCTGTAACGCTGAGTGTGAATAAAAGGTTTAAATAATATTATTAATATAATAATCGAACAGCTGAGAGTGAGAATCAAATTTGATGACAGCTGATTTAGTTATGAGAATAAATAGTAGTCGCTATAATACCAAGACCTAGCAGTTTTGACCATGTTTCGACCCTGTTTAAACTGAGTTTCGACCATTTTTTAACAAGATGATTAATTATTATTTGCAGTACATTACCTGCAGCACATTATTTGAATTATTCCAATTGCAGCACGCTAAAATGCAGTGGTTTTATACTACCCTTTTGACACGTAGAGCTCACTATTTAATCAATTGAGCTATAAATACGTGCATTAATATCATTAATATGGCATCTATCAGTGAACAGATATCCTTATATGTTCCATTTAAGAGTACTTTTCGGTAAGATAAGCGCATACCTTTATTCCACTTTCAGCCAAATATGCGTAGCTGCTTCGTTTTGGCAATTTCAACCCAACACTTTTAATATAAGTATTTGAGAAACCTTTATGGCCCTGTACCCCTACACGCTACAACCTGTCCCCCTAAACCTGACTGAGGCTGAATTTCATCAAGCACAGTATGAGCTATTTGCCAGTGCCAGCCCCTCTTTCGGTCTAAAAAGCATCAAAATGAAAGAATGGATTATTATGGCGGTGGTCGTCATACTGGCGGTTGCAGGGCTAATATTCGTGACAGGCTATTCCACTATTATATTTTGGGTCATGCTGGTCTCGGTCGTCATTTACCTATTGGTTCGTACTTTAGGCTTTAAATGGTATGTTAAAAAACAGTTTGATAAACAAGTCGCTGAACAAGAGATGCCAGATGAGATGCGTCAAATGAAGCTTGGAGTGCAAAAACACGGCTTAGTCATGGCAATGCCCTCCAATCAGCCAGACTTGATGAACAGTAATAAGATGCGCGGTATGCAGATGCGAGCTGGCGCTACCCAACAAGCGGTCATCCCATGGACTGCCATAAAAAGCTGGGATGAGACTGATGACTATATCTTTATGATGTTTGAAATGAAAGGGCAACAAGGCAGTCAAATTGTACCCAAACGTTTACAAGCACAGAAATTCCCTATCGATACTGTCCGCCAGCACTTACAAGAAGTCGTGCCGATACGCGGCTTAAACCCTGAAAGCTTACAACCACCTTCACAGTAAGGTTTTATAGAATAAATCATATAGTTATATTTATTAAAATTAACTAATGCATCATAGTTTGCTATTATTATAAGCATCAAAGGAAGAGATAGAGTATATATTGATGGATATAGATGAACGACGAAGTATTTTATCTATAACCAAATTTAGTAGAACACCTGCTCTTCTTTATTTATTATCGTATAACCACACTCACACTATAAGGACGATACTATGAGTAATTCTAATAACGCTACTAATCAGATCGGTCTAGAAAAAGCAGACATGAGCGCAGTCATTGCACAGTTAAACAATCTACTATCAACGTATCATGTATTTTATTTAAACGTACGCGGTTATCATTGGAACGTAAAAGGCGAGCACTTTTTTACATTGCATCCTCAATTTGAAGAATTATATACGTCGCTACAATTACAGATTGACGAGATTGCTGAGCGTATCTTGACCTTGGGTGGTACGCCACTCCATGCTTATAGCGATTTTACGCAGCATACTAGCATCAGTGAAGATAAAAACGTTAAAGATGGCACAAGCTGCGTTAAAGGCGTGGTTTCAGGGTTGCAAGCATTAATCGCAGAACAACGCAAAGTGTCTTCACTAGCGGCAGAAGGTGAGGATCAAGGTACTGCTGATTTGATAGATGCATACGTACAAGAGCAAGAAAAACTGATATGGATGTACAATGCATTCTTAGGTTAATAGTCTGATTAAAACATATAGAAATCAAGACACAAAAAAGCACCTATCATTAGGTGCTTTTTTATTACTTATTTTTATAATAGTGAAGCTTTTTAATACTAAGACTTTATTTTTGGATCCATTGACGCATTTTTTCGCGCTCAGCAGGGGTTGCATTAAGCCAGATCTGCATAAAGCTATCAAGCGTATTTGTAGTCTGTGCTGTAGTTGTAGAGCTTATCGCGCCAGTGTTTACTCTAGGCTGTGTGGTCACAATTTGTGATGTGCTTGGCTGTTCTATTGCAGCAATGGCACGCTGATTTTGTAGTTCAGCATCATTGCCACCACCGAATACGCCGCCTAGAGCCTTACCGATGCCTGAGAGTAAACCACCGTTATTCCCACCAAGACTTTGTTGACTAGCAATCACTGTGTCATTGCTTAGTATCGCCAGTGTTGGACGCTCAGCATATTCTTTGGCGGCTTTATAGTCTTCTGGTTGATTGGGCATAGCCAAACGGTATGTTTGGTTGTCAGCCAACCCTGCTGTTACGCTGATGTTGCCTGAACGCAAATAATCATGCTCATCATGAGATAATTTATATAAACGGTCGTATTTAGCAGTAATAGCATGTTGACCCGGCTGCAAAGTAAACGTCTTCGTTAAAGGCTGAAATGCACTTTGTTTGACTTCCTGTCCGTTGATAGCCGTTACTTTGATATGATCATCAACGTTTAAAGTAACCTCTGCATGTGAGAGCATAGATACCGCACCTACGCTTACAAATAGCATACTGGTGGTCATTTTTTTGAGCAAAGAAGCAGAGATTTTCATAAGACATCCTATCCACGATAAAAAATTTAGTGAGAAAATTAACAGTTACAGCATCAAGCTATCTATCTTTAATGAGCTTACCTTAGTGAGCTTTGATATCTAAAAATCTAAGGGTATTGTATGATTATCATTATTTGCCGCTTCACTATCGTCATGGACTTCTTGAGCAATGTCTGCAAGCTCAGCGGCAAGCGTTTGCTCATCAATAGTACGCAAAGCATCGCTTATGACTGCTTTTGATATATTGCTACGTCCAAGATTAGAGAACATCGGCTGAATATAATTGAGTACTTCCATCATTGCACCGATACGATGAGGACCATCGGTAAGCAGATGATCAATAATACGCCCATCGAACTGCCAACCTCGCCTGCGTAATATAGATTGTAATAATGCTTGACGATCAGCTAGCTCATGACCATTAGGTACTTTAAAAGTAGGCGCTTGTGCTAAACGTGTCAGTAAGTCAGTCAGCTGAAACGGCAGCTCACTGGCTGGTCGATTGGCAGCAAATAGCAACTGCCGCTGCCCTTCTCGGCTACGGTTTATCAAATGGAATAAGGCTTCTTGCCATTGACTACTATGTTCTAATACTTCCAAATCATCAATAGCAATAAGATCAAAATTTTCTAGAGATGACAGTACATGGACATCTGTATGGATCAATTCATTGAGCGATAGACAAATTGCAGTCTTGTCCATCTCAATAAATGACTCACAAATAGCCGATAATAAATGAGATTTGCCAGTAGCGGGGCTACCAAATAAGTACAGCTGACCTATCAGGCCGACATGTAGTTGCCGCACTGCATCAATAATCGACATCCAACCTGGACCTGAAAAGTCACTGAGGCTTGCATCGTGTTTAATGTCCAGATTAAGACTTAGCTGTGCTTCTGCCATGAATCATCAACTCGTTTTGCATCGTACAAAAAAAAGAAAAAACCACCTGATTAATGACTTTCTTTTAACTGACTTGAATACTGTGTAACATGAATTTCCTGCTATTGACTGTGACTTTTCTAACCGACATTTTGTTAATGAATGTCTTTTTTTAAGAACAATGAATAAGCAATTACTCTAGTCAATACTGCGCCTATATATAACATATTTATAAAATGACTGACAACTCTTTTACTCCCTAACCTACATTAACCATTTGTATGCAGACTGCTGTCCGACTACTGCCATCAATGTAGGCTATGAGCTCCGGTACTATATGACTTACTTTTTTTCGAATAAATTTAACTGTTTACGTCCTTTATAAAGATCCGTAGAACGGTAATAATCATATAAATGATGAAACAATACGTTTAGTACAGCGGATACAGGTAAGGCAATCAACATACCAACGAACCCTAATATACTTGCGCCTGCTAATACTGCAAATATCACCCACAGTGGTGACAAGCCAATCTTATCACCCAGCAACAACGGCTGTAGAATATAACCTTCTGCTGCCTGACCTACCAAAAACGCACCCACTATTAAAGACAGATAAGTCCAATTTAAACCAAATTGGAAGAGACAAGCGATAACGGCAGCAATAAAACCAAGACCAAAGCCTAGATAAGGAACAAAGCTTGCGATACCTGCTCCCATACCGATGATTATACCAAGCTCAAGCCCAATAAGTTGTAATTGTACAGCATAAATGATTCCCAATAATACCATGACCAACAGCTGACCTTTGATAAAAGCCATCAATGCACGATCACACTCTTGAGCAACCTCAATCACTGTTTTGCAATAAGCAGTGGGGATGGCAACTTTCCAGCTAAGTAAACGTTTGTCCCAATTAAACAAAAAGTAAAAAGTCAAAATGGGCACTAGCACAATAAGTCCAGCGCTATTAATAAAATTCATACTTGAGGCGATTATTTGAGTCATCCAAGTACTGGCGTCTGAAAATCTATAATGTGTTTGCATATAATCCATTAATGTCTCAGACAGCCCTTTCGCCTCTAACTCTGGTAGACGAAAACGAGTATTAGCACTAAACCATTCGCGCACAACCTCATCATACCAACTTAAAATCTTTGGTAAATATTCCCAAGCTGCCTGCAACTGATGCCATAACGTTGGCACAATCCACCAAAGTAGCAGTATCATACTCAGCGTCAATATGGCATAAACAACGATAATCGCTATCCAACGTCTAACATACTTGGATAAACGTCTAACCAATGGATTTAGTAAGTATGCCAATATAAAAGCAATTAAAAACGGTATAATAACTGGCAACATTAAATACAACAGAAATAAGGTTATAACAATAGCAACGACAATAAATAAGCGCCGAAAAAATGGATCTATTGGTTGGTTTATCATTAAGGACAATCCTACAATTAATCTGATTTAAAAATAATAACGTTACCAAGTTTGGTTATGTCATTTATAGAATAATTTACTATAGCAGCCATCATTAGTACGTTAATTTTATAATGACTTAGGCGTCTTATTATCGCAAAGTACAGTAAAAAAGCAGTCATTTTTTGTGTCTTAGCTTTTTATTTGTGACTTATAGCGAATCTTGGCTAAATATTGGTAAGTTGCTTTGCGAGTATGGTCTATTTTTGGGTATAATGCGCGCACTACATTCAGATTCTGTAACACTGACTACAACTATTCATTTTGATGAATAACTTCAATTATTGATTCCAATTATCTATCCCCAATTGTGAGATGACTATGAGTGACAAGCCTTCTTTAAGCTACAAAGATGCCGGCGTTGATATTGATGCAGGCGATGCATTGGTTCAACGAATCAAATCCGTAGCAAAAGCCACTACTCGCCCTGAAGTTGTGGGTGGTCTGGGCGGTTTCGGTGCGTTATGTCGTATCCCAACAGGGTATACTTCTCCGCTACTGGTATCTGGTACTGATGGTGTTGGTACCAAGCTTAAATTGGCTTTACGACTAAACCGTCATGACACTATCGGTATCGATTTGGTTGCCATGTGCGTTAATGATTTATTAGTATGCGGTGCAGAGCCGTTATTCTTTTTAGATTATTATGCAACTGGTAAACTAGATGTTGATGTGGCGGCAACTGTGGTCACTGGCATTGGTGATGGTTGCAAACTTGCTAACTGCGCACTTATCGGTGGCGAGACGGCTGAGATGCCAGGCATGTATCAAGATGATGATTATGACTTAGCAGGTTTTTGTGTCGGCGTAGTCGAAGAAAGCGAAGTTATCACAGGTGAAAACGTCAGCGAGGGCGATGTATTAATCGCGCTTGCTTCAAGTGGCGCGCACTCAAACGGCTACTCTCTTGTACGTAAAGTTATTGAGGTAAGCGGTGTTGATGTCACTAGCAGCAATGAGCAGCTAGATGGTCAGCCTATTCAAGATGCCCTAATGGCACCGACTCGTATCTACGTAAAAGCCATTAAAGCTTTGCAAGATACGCTTGGTAGCTCGGCTTTACATGCAATGTCGCACATTACTGGTGGCGGCTTAACAGACAATCTACCACGCGTATTACCAGATAATTTGGCTGCTAGTATTGATACGAGTAGCTGGCAGTTCTCAGAGCTATTTACGTGGCTACAAACCCAAGGTAATATCGAGCAAAGCGAGATGTATCGCACCTTTAACTGTGGGGTTGGTTTTGTTATCGTAGTACCAAAAGACAAAGCAGATATCGCTATTAAAACGTTGAACGAGGCAGGTGAAAACGCTTGGCAAATCGGTGAAATGGTTAGCCGTGAAGCAGACGCAGTGGTATACCGTTAATGCCAGACAGTCATAAAAAAGATAGTCATAAAAAAGGGAATCATAAGCCATTGCGCGTGGCTGTTTTAGTATCAGGCAGTGGTAGCAATTTACAAGTTTTAATAGACGCGGTACAAGCAGGTACACTACCAGTTGAGATAGTCGGGGTCATCAGCAACCGCGATGACGCTTATGCCATCACACGCGCAAAAGATGCTTCTATTCCAGTAGCAGTGTTGTCACACGTTGCGAGCGGTAAACGCATGGGGATTAAGACTTTTGAGACTCATGCCAGCGCCCAGTTAGCGACATGGCAACCTGATCTGATTGTATTGGCGGGCTTTATGCGGGTGCTAGGCGCCGAATTTATCGACAATATGTCAGCGCCAATGATTAATCTACATCCTTCTTTATTGCCGGCCTATAAAGGGCTTGATACGCATCAACGCGTCATACAGGCAGGCGAGCGTCAGCATGGTTGTAGTATTCATGTGGTTACAGCTGAGCTGGATGCTGGTGCTGTTTTGACCCAAGCAGTGCTAGACATAAATCATAAAGATACTGCTGATAGTTTGCAAACACGTGTGCAAACGCTTGAGCATCAATTGTTACCTTGGACAATTTTGCTAATATCCAAAGGTGTCTTGTCGTTGAACAACGAGCAATTATCAAATCAGAAACCTACCTATATGCCGACATTACCTTTGAAGCTATATTTAAACAGTTAAAGCAATGGCAAGAAGCAAAAAAAGATATTAACCATTTAAAACTATCGATCATAAAAAAGCCCAATCATTCATACTTTGAATAACTGGGCTTTTTACTGTTCACTTTTAAAGAGTATTTAGAGGGTTTTAGCTCTCAATACTTTTATGCATTATTAACCTTTATGGACGTGTACACCTTTGATGTTAACAAACTCTTTAATACCAAAGCCACCATGTTCACGGCCATGACCTGAGTTTTTTACGCCGCCAAATGGTAGTGCTGGATTGGCAAGACCATAGCCATTGATATATACCATACCTGTATCAAACTCTTCATTGGCTAAGCGAATAGCTTTGTCTTCATCTTTAGAGAAAATTGCACCGCCCAAACCATAACGGCTGTCATTAGCAATACGTAAGGCATCATCTTGATCTTTAGCACGTATTAGCGATGCTACTGGACCAAATAGCTCGTCGTCATAAGCTGGTTGGCCTTTTTCAACATTTTCCAAAATAGTCGCTGGATAGAAGCTGCCCTTACCTTCTGGTAATTTACCACCAACAGATACAGTAGCACCTTTGCTTACACTCTCTTCTACTTGCTCATGCAGTTTTTCTTGCAGATCTTTGCGCGCTAGCGGACCAAGATCAGAGCTATCATCCATCGGATCGCCTGCTTTTTTGCTTTCAAACTCTTCAACGATGCGCTTACGGAACTCGTCATACAAACTATCAACAACGATAAAGCGTTTTGCAGCAACACAAGTTTCACCATTATTAATAAGACGCGCGAGAGTGCAAGTTTGTACTGCAAGCTCTAAGTCAGCATCTTCCAAAACGATAAATGCATCGTTTGAGCCCAACTCTAGGACTGCTTTCTTGATTGCTTTTGCTGCTTGCTGACCGACGATGCTACCTGCACCATCACTACCAGTAAGCGTCACACCGCGTACTTTATCATGGCCAATTAGAATTTCTGACTGATCATGATCAATTAGAATAGTACGGAATAAGTCGTTCGGTAAGTCAGATTCATGGAATATTTTTTCAATTAATAAGCCAGAACCAGTCACGTTTGCTGCGTGCTTAAGCAGAATGCTGTTACCTGCCATCAAATTGGCGATGGTATAACGGAACACTTGATAAGCTGGGAAATTCCAAGGCTGCATACCATAGATAACACCAATGGGCTGATAAGTGACAACACCTTTTTTGAGACCTTCAATGTCACGTTCATCATCAGCAAGCGCGGCCACACCCTTCTCTGCGGTGTAATCACAAATCGCTTTACATAGATCAATTTCTTGTAAACTCTGACTATAAAGTTTACCGCGCTCCTCAGTCATAAGTCGAGACAGCTCCTCTTTGTACTTCATCAAGGTCTCGCCAATAGAGTTAATAACCTTCGCACGCTCTTCATGGCTAGTTTTGCGCCATTCTAAAAACGCCTGATGTGAGGCTTCAACAATCTTATTGACCTCTTCATTACTCATATAGTTATATTCTTTAATGTCTTCGCCTGTTGCTGGGTTTACAGTAGTAATATCTGCCATGATTATTAACCTTATCTATTTGTTTAGTTAATTGATAAATTGCTTAGATGACACTAATTATGAAAAATATATTTCTTAGCCTGATCATCTAGGCTTAATTAGTTATTATTTTGAAAATATTCGTTAGACGTTCATTTTAAATATCTTCTTGCTTAACGTTTAACTTTTTTAAGTTGGAAGTATCATAACAAAACTATTTGGCTTACAGTTTTACAAGATATAAAGAAATGTGCTAAATATGTTAAGAGTGTGACTGTCTTATTAAGAAATACTTAACCAATGCCAGGTTTAAGCAAATAAAAAACCAGCACGGTAGCTGGTTCTATACTGTCTCTTTTCTAATAAATATATGAATAAGAGATGCTTATTCGTCATTTTTTTAGAACAGATGATTAATAGTAGGTATTTCTTGCTCCTGATTCTCTTCATCAGCAACCACTTGCCGTGCGACATGCATAATTAGTTGCCGTAACCAGCGATGAGCTGGATGATGCTGTAGTAACGGTGACCACGCCATTGTTAGCTCAAACTCAGGAATAAAAAATGGTGGCTCTTTCATCATGATGCTGTCGTTGTTAGCCTGCATGCGTGCAACTCGTGTCGGCAATGTGGCAATCAAATCTTTATTTGCTGCAAGCATCGCTGGCATCTGATAATGACGAGTAAAGACGCTGATCTGTCTTTTTTGTCCCAAACGTTGCAATGCTTGGTCAATAGAGCCAAGTCCCCCAGATTTTTCTGGATTGACACCGAACCCCACGCCCATACCAGTTTTAGACACCCATACATGTTGCGCTTTTAGATAGTTTTTGAGATTAAAACGATTGGCATAAGGGCTTTCTGATGCTAGCAAACAGCTAAAAGTATCACGCCAAACCAATACTTGATGAAAGCTTTGTGGTATCTCATTAAAGCGGTTAATCGCCAAATCGACTCGGCCCTGCTCCATATCACGATAAGACACATCTGATGGCGTTAAGAAGTCCAAAATGACATTGGGTGCTTCAGAGCGTAAGGCTTTGACCAATTTTGGTACTAATGTCGCTTCGGCATAATCTGAGGTCATAATACGAAAGACACGTGATGTGCTATACGGACGAAATTCTGTACGGGGTTCTAGCACTTGAGTCAAATCAGCAAGTATTTCGCGAATACGCGGTTGTAACTCTAAAGCTCTCTCAGTCGGCGTCATGCCTTCAGATGAACGTACTAACAATGGATCATTAAACAGTTTGCGTAAACGACGCAGTATATTACTCATCGCAGGTTGAGTAATGCCAAGCTGCTCAGCTGCACGAGTAACGTTTTTTTCTCGTAGCAACACGTCTAAATGTACCAGTAAATTCAAGTCTACCCGCTGCAAATTCATATATGTGTCTCTTTACCTTAGAATAAATACCACTATAAACGCGGCACTTTTTGTCCTGTTATTGAGTACAAGCCATCTATATTAAAATGAAATAAGGATAATTTTGGAGTGGCTTTCTTATTATATACGCATTATAACTTAATTCATCTATCATAAATCGTTGTTTTATAAATACTATCATCATAAAAAATACCCAAGATAATAATCATAAACTAGATAAATCAAGATAACCTAGCTATAGTGTTTAGCAAGTGCTTAATTAGTTTTTGTTATTTATCAGGCTATCACTGTGAACTTAATAGATTAGTTACAACGTGTATTTTATCGCATTTTCATGCGGAAATACGGACATAACATTTATTACCCCTACTTATTTTTTGCTATTGTTTGTTCTTAAGCTTGGATTAGGTATCTGTATCTTTCAAGATAACAAGCACTTTGTCCATCGAATAAGCCTTATAAAAGAACCCATTTAGCCTGAAATAAAAAATAAACAATAAAAGCTGACCAAATCGACAGGTTTTATTTGCTTTTATGATAATTTTCTTATAGTTTAGTAGAGCTTGCTAACGCAAAAGGTTTATATTTTAATTTTTACTTCTGCCAGCATTTTTCTATACATACCAAAATTATTCCAATACTTCTAACTTACTGTTTTACACCCCACCAAGGAGATTATAGATGTCAACTGCTTATAAATCAGCGATCGATGTAGTACGTGAACTAAAACAAAAACACGGTAACTGGCAAAATATCAGTGAAACCGATGCGGCGCGTATGATGTTACAAAACCGTTTTAAAACAGGTTTAGATATCGCTAAATATACTGCAAAAATCATGCGTCAAGACATGGAAGAATATGATAATGATACCTCTCAGTACACCCAGTCTTTAGGTGCTTGGCATGGTTTTATTGCTCAACAAACCATGTACGCTAAGAAAAAATACTTTGGCACGACTTCTAAAACCTATATTTACCTATCTGGTTGGATGGTTGCTGCTCTTCGTTCTGAGTTTGGTCCTCTACCTGACCAATCTATGCATGAAAAAACCTCAGTTGGTAAGCTAATCGAAGAAATCTATACCTTCTTACGTCAAGCTGATGCTAAAGTATTGAACGACTACTTCCGTGAGTTAAATGCAGCTGAAGAAGCGGGTCAAGACACTAAAGCTATCTTAGAAAAAATCGAAAACTTTGATTCACATGTTGTGCCAATTATTGCTGATATCGATGCAGGTTTTGGTAACGAAGAAGCGACTTACTTATTGGCCAAACAGCTAATCGAAGCGGGTGCTTGTGCGCTACAAATCGAAAACCAAGTATCTGATGCAAAACAGTGTGGTCACCAAGCTGGTAAAGTAACTGTCCCTCATGAAGACTATATCGCAAAGTTAAATGCTATTCGCTATGCATTCTTAGAGCTTGGTGTAGAAGATGGTGTTATCGTTGCTCGTACTGACTCTGAAGGTGCGTCTCTCACGCAAAAAATCCCAGTATCAAACGAGCCAGGCGATCTTGCTTCTAAATATATCGACTTCCTAGAAATGGAAGAAGTGAGCATTGAAGAAGCCAACGAAAACGACAGCTTACTCAAGCATGACGGCAAATTAGTACGTCCAGTACGTATGCCAAACGGCCTATATAGCTTCCGTGAAGACACCAATATCGATCGCGTGGTACTTGACTGTGTGACGGCGCTAGAGAACGGTGCGGATTTATTATGGATTGAAACCCCAACGCCAAACGTTGAACACATCAAAATGATGGTCGATCGCATTAAAGAGCAGCAGCCAAAAGCGAAGCTTGTTTATAACAACAGCCCATCGTTCAACTGGACGCTAAACTTCCGTAAGCAAATCATCGCTCAGTGGGAAGATGAAGGTAAAGACATCTCTAAGTACAATAAAGATGACTTGATGAGCGCTGATTATGATGGTACTGAGCTTGATACAGCAGCTGATGAAGCAGCTAAAAACTTCCAAAAAGATGCTTCACGCGAAGCAGGTGTATTCCATCACTTAATCACCCTACCAACTTATCACACTACAGCATTAAGTGTACATGAGCTTGCTAAAGGCTACTTTGGTGAAGAAGGTATGCTTGCCTATGCTGCTGGCGTCCAGCGTAAAGAAATCCGTGAAGGCATCTCTTGTGTTAAGCACCAGGCAATGGCAGGTTCTGACCTTGGTGATGACCACAAAGAGATATTCTCTGGTGACAACGCGCTTAAAGCTGGTGGCGGTAAAAACACCATGAACCAGTTCTAGTAACCCACTACCTATAATGGTATTTTATAAATACCAGTTATAAAAAAAGCCGCTCTGCATTATGTAGGGCGGCTTTTTATTGCCCTCTGTTAAACCAAGCAAAAATAAATTTTTACTTGTTATTCAGCGATAGCTTTCATACGATGGTAGTCACCTAGATAATAACTTATATAGTATTAAAATAATCGGGAGCCATTATGCAAGAGATTGAGCTAAAGTTTTTGGTACCAGAGTCGCGACTAAAAGGTCTAATGCGTCAAGCGCAAGTTAAATCCTCAAAGCATATGCAACTGGCGGCGCATTATTACGATACGTCTGATCAAAAGCTTGCGCAGGCTGGCATTGGTTTACGCATCCGTAAAGAAGGCGATACTTGGGTGCAGACCATCAAAGCTGGTGGTGATGGTATTGCTGCGCGCCTAGAGCATAATGCTGTATTAGATAATGAGCAAGTACAGGCAATGCTAGATAGCGACACACTAGTGCCTGATTTAACAATTTACAAAGATACCTCGGTAGCCCCTGCTCTTGCTGCTTTTAAACTCAAAAAGTTGGCTAAAAAACTTACACGACTATATGTGACCGATGTAGAGCGCATCACGCGCTTATTAATACAAGGCAATAACGATGAAGATGGTAGTAGCATTGAGATGGCATACGATCATGGCGAGGTCATCCATGGTCTTGATGATACTCAGCGAGACTCTATTCAAGAAATCGAGTTTGAACTGGTAACAGGAGATGTAGATTTTTTGTTTGCGACAGCCAAGACATGGTGCAAACGTTATAAGCTTTGCTTGTCTACTGTCACCAAAGCTGAGCGCGGTGGATTACTGATAAGAGGACAAAACCACAGTGCAGCGGTTAGTGCTGACCTAAGCCAGCTAGCCGTCAATAAAGACAGTAGCATGCCTGCATTTGTGCGCGCAGCCGTGCACAACTGTCTATTACATATATTACCAAATAGCAGTGCTATCGTAGCGGGTAGCATTGATAATACACATGTCTTGCAATTGACTATCGGACTCACTCGCTTGCAAGCTGCCTTGACAGTGTTTGCTGATTATTCTGATGAGATCAATCCTGATTGGCTACCAATATTAACACAAACCGCAGCCTTACTTAGTGACTACCAAGAGCTTACTTACCTAGCCGCTCACATCGAGCCCAAGCTACAAAGTTGCGGCGCACCTAGCGTTGATTGGACAGCAGATATCGATACACTCAAAATTCAGCCACTTGATGTCGTAAGCGCCAATGACTTTCAACTTACGTTATTAGAGCTGATTGCTTTTATAATGAGTGATCCAAGTCTCGAACCAAAAGCAGATAAGCCTGCTGTCGACAAATTGGCGAAGACTCTATCGAAGCAGTATACAAAATTTATTGAAACTGAGCGAAGATTACAGGATAAAAATGCAGCCAACGACAATGGGCCTTATAGTGAAGACTCAAAAAGCGTTAATCTAAAAAGCAGAAATCATAATCAGGTCCAAGACGACTTATATTGTCAGTTAGTAAACTTGCGTTATGCCAGTGAATTTGCCTCACGCTTATTGAATAAGAAAAAAGCTAAAAAGAAAACCAAACGCTGGCTAAAACATGTATTAAAAGCACAAAAAGCAATGGAGAAATATCGTAAACATGCACTATATCAACAGCGTTATCAGTTAAAATCTGCAACAGATATTAATGCGCTATATGGTGCAGGATGGTTTGCTGCCACGCTAAAAAAAGACGTTAAACGCGCTAAAAAACGCTTGGCTAACGTTCAAGATAGCCCCACCTTTTGGTAAACGTGCTAATAACGGTATAACAAAGATATAGAGTAAAAAAGACAGCCCTATTGGTAGGTGCTGTCTTTTTAAGCTTTAAATGAATAAATATAACGTTATCTATTGTCTACAAAATCATTCATTAGCTTGCAACTATAGTAACGGCATCTCCCTCTTCAACTTGATCAAATAGCTCAACGATATCCTTGTTACGCATACGTACGCAGCCGTGTGAGAGGGGGATACTCATAGGTTCAGTATCTGGTGTACCATGAATATAGATGTAACGCTGATAAGTATCACAGCCACCCTGGTTATTATGGCCTTTATTTACCCCTTCTTCTAGACCACTTAACCATAATATACGGCTCAATATCCAGTCGCGATTAGGATTTGATATACCAAGAGCTGCGTTGTATACCTCGCCTGTTGGCACACGTCCAACAAACACAGCATTCATAGGCTCACTACCTCCTATCTTTTCTGCAACGATGTGCTCGCCAAGTGGTGTACAGCCACTATCTTGCTGACTGCCAATGCCGTTTTTTGCCGTTGATACCGTATATTGAACTGCAACTTCGTGCTGCTTGTATAGAGTCAAAGTCTGCTGAGCAATGTTAATAATTAGCTGTTTATCAAGACTTGCGTGATTGTTCATAAAAGCATCCGATTGTTATTCATGACATGACCAATAGCGTTATGATTAAAATTGGTCAAAATTTCTATTATTAAGGGATTGTATCAAGACATTTGGCACCGTAATATAGAGGCACATTCTTTGATGCTAGCAGATTATGACGACTATTTCACCGACACGTGTGTCGATGTATGACTTTTTATATCAAGATATCCAGCCGATGATATCATTATTAGCTGATGTGTCTCAGCTATCATTACCGCAGACGCGTCTTGCCGTTGGTTCTGGCTTACAAGCAATAGTATGTGCTTTACTTACGTATCAGCAGCGTTATCAAGGACAGTCGGTTAGCAAAAAACTATTCAATCGCAGTGCTATAAAAGAGCTGCGTCGATATAACTCTATGAATTTTGCGACTATCGATGCGACATTATACTATCGTCATGATACTGCTGATACTGTATTTAAAGACAGCACTGATATTATTAAAGCTAGCGATCACATTGCCAGTCAAATTGATGCTACTACTGTGCAGGTACAAACATTACTTAAGTGCTTGTGCATTATTGCTCTACGCGAACTTGCGATACTAGCAGACTATAGTCAACTTGATTATGATGAGATAGACAAGTGGTTCGCCTTACAGCCTCAGTTTTTATCAGCGGAGCGATTTACCACTACTGTGTCAGACATTATCCCTACGAATGTAGAACCCACTACTAGTAAAGCACCTAATATAGAAAATACAGAGACCGAGCTAGAAAACACAGAGTTAAAACGTTTAAATAACGAGCAGTTATCAACTATGCCACCAGCCTTTGATCCCTTTTGGTATGAGCTGATGGCATTTACCCCGAACAATAATGAATCTGCACAAGACATGCAGCTTGCAACCGGTAATTATTTAAAGGCAATTGGTCGTTCATCTGAAAACATACAGCAAGGCGGCCATAATGATTTACTTATGTTCGCAGAGATGTCCGCTGTTACGTTACCACACCAGCGCTGGTTACTACAGTTGGCTAAAATTTCAGAGATTTACTTGCAGCGTAATCGTCTGCGTATTACTTCTGAACCCGAAAATCCACCAAAACCTCCGTTGGTTAGCTTAGGGGTTATGAACGGCAATAGCGATAATACTCCAGCGACCATTAGCGAAAAACCGATTGAGTATGACGCCCCGGCTCCTATTTGGAAAAATCCTGTCATTTTAATTGTTATTCTTGTCATCGGAAGTCTTAGTGCTCTTGCTACTTTGAAATATCAGATGCAAAAGTCTGCTGGTGTCGTCTCTGCAACAGAAGAGGTATTGGCTCAAGATTCTGTCAAAGAGCGTCAGCAGCAGGATGTCGCTATTGTCATGGTAAACGATGACGAAAATGAGGCTAAAGAAACCGCTACAGCTGAGTAAATAGCAACTAGGATTACATAGTTTTAAATGCTGTGCTAGAACACATTTATAATAAAAAACAGAGACACTACGAATATAGGTCTCTGTTTTTTACGCTTTAGAGGGTTATTTAACTATTAAAGATAGTTTCTTTTGATTATTTTGATAAGTCGCGGCCACGACTGGCTTCGATAGCCAAGCGCAACCCATTTAGACGGATAAAGCCTTCTGCATCTTTTTGATCGTAAGCACCAGCATCATCTTCAAAAGTTGCAATTTTTTCGTCAAATAACGAATCATCAGACTTACGACCAACGACGCTGACACTGCCTTTATACAGCTTCACACGTACCGTACCATTGACGTACTCTTGTGATTTGTCGATTAGCGCTTGTAGCATCATACGCTCAGGGCTGAACCAATAACCGTTATAGATGATTTTTGCGTAGCGCGGCATCAGCTCGTCTTTTAGATGGGCAGCTTCACGATCTAGCGTTAGTGATTCAATACCGCGATGCGCTTTTAACATGATCGTGCCAGCTGGCGTCTCGTAACAACCGCGTGACTTCATACCAACGTAACGGTTTTCTACAATATCCAAACGGCCGATACCATGTTTACCGCCAATCTCATTGAGCTTAATCATGACTTCGTAAGGCTTAAGGGCTTCACCATCGATAGCAACGATATCCCCTTTTTCATACTCAAGTTCTAAATACTGCGGCGCGTCAGGCGCTTCTTCTGGGCTCACTGACCAGCGCCACATATCATCTTCGGCTTCTGTATACGGCTCCTCTAACACACCGCCTTCATAAGAGATGTGCAAAAGGTTGGCATCCATCGAGTATGGTGACTTTGTCTTTTGATTGGCATAATCAATGGCAATGTCGTGCTCTTCGGCGTACTGCATCAAGCTCTCACGGCTAGATAAATCCCATTCACGCCATGGTGCAATCGTCACAACATCTGGAGACAAGGCAACCGCACCCAGCTCAAAACGTACTTGGTCATTACCTTTACCAGTCGCGCCATGGCTAATTGCATCAGCATTGTGTTCTTTGGCAATTTCAACCAAACGTTTGGCAATCAATGGTCGTGCAATAGAGGTGCCGAGTAGGTACTCGCCTTCATAAATAGCATTGGCACGGAACATTGGGAACACATAATCGCGAGCAAACTCTTCACGTAAGTCTTCGATATAGATGTTTTTGATACCCATCGCTTCAGCTTTAGCGCGTGCTGGCTCAACTTCCTCACCTTGACCGATGTCAGCTGTGAAAGTAATCACTTCAGCATCATAAGTTTCTTGCAGCCATTTAGCGATAATTGAGGTATCAAGGCCACCTGAATAGGCTAATACGATTTTATTAATATTTTTTGGGTCAAGCTGAGCCATGAACAACTCCTAATATAAGAATGTAGTTATCAGAAAAAACACTGACAATGAATCGAAGTTTAAATTGCTTAATCAGTGTACATCATATTCACAATTGGCAAAAGGACAACGACTTTGTAAGCGATGATTTATCAGATATATCTGTCATATCTGCTAGTAACGCTATCATGTTTAAAAAGCATCACTATTAATAGCAGATTACGCGGTTATATTCGGGCATATATTTAGTCCAGCGGTCAAATCTGCTATGATGGTTAAGGTTCATACAGCATTATAAATAAACAGGGTGATGAACACACAGCGTTGTGTAAAGCAGGCCATTTGATCACACGTTTTTATAGCTAAAATAATTGCACACAAGCTTTTGCTCAAATCAAAGTGGCCAGGTCACAACGTTTATACCTTAGTATGTTTATACCTTAGTATATTTTACACTCCCCTTTTTTCACTACCTCAAGACATAGAACACTATGACTCAAATTACTGATTCCATTAAAGAGCTAACCATTCTGCAGCCAGACGATTGGCATATTCATTTGCGTGATGATGACGCGCTAGCGACTACTGTAAAACACGCAGCTGCAAGTTTTAATCGCGTTATTTGTATGCCAAACTTGGTACCCCCAGTCAAAAACGTAGATGATGCCCGCGCTTATCGTGAGCGCATATTACAACACCTGCAAGCCAGTGACTTAGAGGCGGGACGCAAAGCTGCCTTTGATCCGCGAATGACTTTATATCTAACCAATCAAACCACTCCAAAAGATATCGAATTAGCTGCTCAGTCTGGTATCGTACAAGCAGTCAAGCTTTATCCTGCAGGGGCCACAACCAACTCTGCTGATGGGGTAACTGACATCAATGCTTGCGTTAATGTGTTTGAAGCCATGGAAAAGCACAATTTACCACTGCTATTACATGGCGAAGTGACGCACGATCATGTCGATATTTTTGACCGTGAAAAAAGATTTTTAGAGGAAGTGCTTGGACAAATTATTGCCAAATTTCCTACCCTTAGGATTGTGATGGAGCATATTACCACTAGTGACGCCGCTGACTTTGTCTTGGCTCAAGGCAATCAAGTAGCAGCTACGATTACCCCGCAGCATTTGATGTTCAACCGTAACCATCTCCTACTTGGCGGTATTAAACCGCACTTTTATTGTTTGCCTATTCTAAAACGTAAACAGCATCAAGAAGTACTGCTCAATGTGGCTACTAGTGGCAGTCCAAAGTTCTTTTTAGGAACGGACTCAGCGCCACATGCTAAGGATAAAAAAGAGGCTGCTTGCGGCTGTGCTGGTTGTTATAGCTCATCAATAGCCCTACCTTTATACGCAACCGCATTTGATAGTATTGGCAAAATTGACAAACTAGAAGGCTTTGCCAGTCGTTTTGGTGCTCAATTTTATGGCCTGCCAGTCAACGAAAACACTGTTACTCTAACCAACAACCCTATGCAAGTGCCGGCAGGTTACCCTTATTTTGATGGACAAACGCTTACCCCACTCATGGCTGGTGAGACGCTACCATGGTCTATCAAAGCTTAAACCGTACTTAAAACTCTTAATGCGACTGAGATGCTGTGAGTGTTCCATTACTATTACGTTAGTAGTATTGGACACTTTGAGCATGTCAATGTATTTATATCATCGATAAAAGTGACTTAACTTAATATGACCATTCAAAACGACGCTACCTTGTCTAATGATGATTCATTACACATTCAAACTAATAAGCCTTCATGTAATCATAAAGGTATAGACTTACCTACTGACTCTAATGCCAACCAAACCCATGAGGAGACCGAGCAAGACTTGGCTCCCATGACTATGAAAGAGCGCTTTCGTAAGTTTATACCCGTCATTGTAGATGTCGAGACGGCTGGATTTAATGCACAAACCGATGCGCTGCTTGAGATTGCCTGTATTCCAATTCTGTTAAACGAGCAGGAAGTATTCTATCCAGGAGAAGCGCTTAATGCTCATATTGAACCTTTTGAAGGAGCCAATTTGGAGCCACGCTCATTGGCCTTTACCGGTATTGATCCTAACAATCCTATGCGTAAAGCGATTGCAGAAGATGAAAAAACTGCCCTGCGTCGTATATTTAAAGGTTTAAAAGAAGTGCGCCGTGCTGAAGACTGTCGTCAATGTGTGCTAGTTGGTCACAATGCTCATTTTGACTTAGCATTCTTAAATGCCGCAGTCATGCGTACTAATAACAAAAACCATAATCCATTTCACCAGTTTTCAGTATTTGACACAGTCACTTTATCAGCGCTGGCTTTTGGTCAGACGGTACTTGCACGGGCTTGTAAAGCCGCAGGACTTGAGTTTGATGGCAATCATGCTCACTCAGCGCTCTATGATACCCAAAAGACTGCTGAGTTATTTTGCCATATTCTAAACCACTACCCTATGTTGCCAAATGCTTTACATACTGAGCAAACAGAGGTAGAGTTGAATGACAACGATGACGAATAAACAGTAACGGACGAATATTGTTACCTTTATGAGCCAGTGAGTTGATTTCAATATTTAGATGACTTTACCATCTTGATTTTATAATCCATAACAAAGGTAACTGTCTATTAAGGTTCATATATTTCACGGCATAAACACAATTGATAGGTTCACTTCTCTTTTTTATTCTTATCCATATCAATATAGAAATTTTCTATAGATGATCTAAGTTGCTCATATTCTATACCGCGTATGTGATACCTTATATAGGAACAACGGAGGGACTTTATAATGGATCCACAATTCAAATTATGGGCTACCATTCTTGGTTATATGTTATTGGCTGTGACTATTAGTGCTTGCACATCACTGTGGATTCGCCATCATTTAAAAAGTAAAGACTTGCATCCCCGCCGCGCTATCAAAAAAAGATATTTAATTTTAAAAAGACGAAGAAAAAGGCTTGACACAAAGCGTCGACGCCATTAAAATGTGCACCACTTCAGCATAAACGGTGAAAGCAGCTGAAGCGTAGTACCTAGTCCCCATCGTCTAGAGGCCTAGGACACCGCCCTTTCACGGCGGTAACGGGGGTTCGAATCCCCCTGGGGACGCCACATATTAAAACGCTATAGCAGTTAATTTAGCGTTTTTTAAGCCCATAAAATCTAATAGATTTTATGGGCTTTTTTTATGTCTATTTTTACCCTAATAGCTTTATTATTTTAGACATAAAACATAAAACATAAAACATAAAACATAAAACATAAAACATAAAACATAAAACATAAAACATAAAAAGCCAGCAGGACGCTGGCTCTTTGTAAAGCATTGAAGATTTATCTATTATTAGAATTTATCAGAGAGCATAAACCATAACAATGCCAATATAATAAGTGCACCCAATACAGTTTGGATTAGGAAAAAGGCTTGATGCTGCCCCACTACTTTCCCTAATGTCAGACCTAGTGCATTGTACTTAATCGGTTGAGCATCGATGTCGCCTGTTCCCTCTTGCTCTTTATAATAACCTTTTAAAATTTTCAAGAATTGCTTCCATTCATTAGGGGCCCAATTGTAGGGCTTAAAAGGCATAAGTGCCTTCGCTTTAGGATCGTTAACCATCCAACGTTCAAGGATGATGGAGCGTAACGACCAGCCAGTAAATCCGCGCTCACTAATCGCCGAAAAGTCTAGAGTCTGTATATCTTTATGTCTATCATCTAACAAAAGACGGTTTTTCAAGTTGGTTAATACTTGCTCCGTCCCTTCCACACACTGAAAAAAATAACCGTTGCCATAGCAGAGTACGCCAGTAATGTTATCGCTCTTATTATTCTTTATAGAAAATTCAGCGATATCATTTAGGGTACTCGCGCCTGATAATCCAGTAGAAGTAATTCGGCTAACATATACAAACTGATAGAGTTCTAATTCTTCTGATGTATTCATAGTAGTAACGTCTGACAATCAATTGCCCCTTAAAGTCAAGCGAATGAACGCCTATTATTTTTAAAATAAAAAAATATGATAAAAAACAAGACTTCATACATTGTCATAGTATTGATATTATAAGTTTTATTATTTATTGTATGAACTTGGTTACATAATAAGGCAGTTTGGTCAACTAAGCAACTTAATATGTAACATGGCAACAAAGAATTGTAACCAGACAATGTTCTGTATTTTGCTTTATATTCGCGAATGCAGATATATAGAGGGCTAAAGTCATTTAAGATCAAAAAAGAGGTAGAATAAAAACGTTCTACTTCATTCTCTTTGTTACTGCTCTATGCCGATAAATATTTATAACGACGAAAATGAGTATTATTAGAAAAGTCAGTAGCGTACTAAGATTGCTACTGATAGTCATAGTGATGTAAAAAGAAGGAGGGTATTAGTTTTGAGCAGTTAGGATAGCGGCTAGCAATATAATATCGTCAGGATAAGTAAGTTTGATGTTTTGACGACTGCCATCAACCAATCGAATAGGAAGGTTTAGATGCTCAAAAGCACTGGCTTCATCTGTAATCACCAGCTGATGTTCAGACACATAAGCCAATACTTGCTGCAATTGACCTATGCGAAATACTTGCGGCGTTTGCGCTTGCCACATATGACTACGATCAATCGTACGTTTGATGTAAGAGTGCTGATTGTTTGTACTTACAGGTCTATCTGTGGGTTCATATTGATCGTTAGAGTCAGTAGACACTTTAAGCGTATCAGCCACAGGAGTGGCTAGAATCGCGCCATAAGGCTCCAGCATTGCCGCTTCAATAACTTTATCAATATCAGAACGTGGTACAGCAGGACGCGCAGCGTCGTGAATAAGAACCAGATCTGAGTCCTTAGCACCCGCGTTAGCAATAGCCTCTACGCCTGCTTGTACTGACTGCCAACGCTCGTTGCCGCCTATAGCATAATCGATAGGAAGCGCAAAATCTAAAGTCTGTGCCGTGCTGTCATCTGCTGATATAACCAATAAGCACTTATCAATATAGGTACTACTAGCAAGCCTTGCAACGCTGTTTTGTAGTAGCGTCTGCCCTTGCAATTTTGTGTATTGTTTAGCGACAGATGCACCGAAACGGCTACCGCGACCTGCAGCGACAATCATCGCGTGTACACTAGGTTTGGTATTCATAACGTGCTACTCATGATTTAAGCCCATCACAACGTTGCTTAAAAAAGACAAAGCTTGAAAGTTACTAAAGAAATAAAGAGAATCGTCGTTATATAAGAAGGATTTGATGAAATATCAAAAAAGCTACTGACGACTATGAGTGTTGGGTGCAGTTGATACTTGTACAAAGGTCTCGTTTGGCTTAATTAAGCCTAGGTCTAAACGAGCATGCTCTTCAACTGCTTCAAGACCATTTTTTAGGTCATGTACATCAGTGCGTAACAAGTTATTTGCCGCCACTTGATTGTCGTTTAGGCGCTGCTGATCTTCAATTTGAGTAAGCAGTTTATTATGTTCAAATCGACCATTTTCACCCAACCAATACTGATATTGCAACCCTAACAGCACTGCCACAGCTAAAGCGAGTAATATAAATTGGCTGAAGTATTTCATAAAACAATAACGCCAAATAATCTAAAGAGGATAAAAGAAAGACTAACTAAGCTGACTAGACAATATATAAATTTCTATATACCGTCTAGCACTAACACTTAATATAGCTTTATAGCTTAAACATTAACCACGTAGACCGATGAACTCTTCACGGCCACGATAGCTTGCGCGTACTTGTTGCTCGATACGTAATAGCTGGTTGTATTTTGCTACGCGATCTGAACGACACAATGAGCCTGTTTTGATTTGTCCTGCCGCTGTACCTACTGCCAAATCTGCAATGGTGCTGTCTTCAGTTTCACCTGAACGATGCGAGATAATCGTTGCGTAACCGTTTTTCTTCGCCAGATAAATTGCATCTAGAGTTTCTGATAACGTACCGATTTGATTAAATTTAATCAAAATTGCATTGGCGATATTTTTATCAATACCTTCTTGCAAGATGGCAGGATTGGTCACAAACAAGTCATCTCCGACCAACTGAACCTTATCACCGATTTGCTCAGTCAAATATTTCCAGCCATCCCAATCAGACTCATCAAGACCGTCTTCGATAGAGATAATCGGATACTGGCGCGCCAACCCTACTAGATAATCTGAAAAACCTTGGCTATCAAAGGCTTTATTGCCCTCGCCTGCTAAGACGTATTGACCATTTTTATAAAACTCAGTAGCGGCGCAATCCAAAGCTAAATGAATGTCGTCACCAGCCTTATAACCAACTTGCTCGATCGCTTGCATGATGACAGTGATGGCTTCTTCGTTGCTACGTAAATTCGGTGCAAAGCCGCCTTCGTCACCGACCGCTGTATTTAGACCTTGTGATTTTAGGACAGATTTTAAGCTATGGAAAATCTCAGTGCCAGCGCGCAATGCTTCTGAGAAGCTTGTAAAACCAACTGGCTCAATCATAAACTCTTGGATATCAACTGTGTTATCCGCGTGCTCACCACCGTTTAAGATGTTCATCATCGGTACAGGCATCGTTAAAGAAGTCTGATTCCGCAAGTCAGCGATGTATTGATGCAATGGCAAATTTTGTGATTTAGCAGCAGCTTTAGCAGTTGCTAGAGAGACGGCCAACATGGCATTAGCGCCTAGATTGTCTTTGTTTTCTGTCCCATCTAGCGCAATCATCGCATCATCGATGCTTTGCTGCTCAGTGACATCTTTGTCCATTAATGCACTACGAATTTGACTGTTGACATTGGCAACGGCTTTTTTGACGCCTTTACCCATGTAGCGATCTTTGTCGCCATCACGTAGCTCAAGCGCCTCACGTGAGCCAGTTGATGCGCCACTTGGAGCAGCAGCACGGCCAACAGTGCCATCAGCCAAGATAACATCGGCTTCAATCGTTGGGTTACCGCGCGAGTCTAAAATCTCACGAGCGCGAATGTCTTTAATTGCGGTGACGTTGGTAATTTCTTCAGCGTACATAATGTCTGTTAATTCCTTTGGTCATGCCAAGTTTGTGGGATAAAAAACGGCAACTAGAATACAAAAAATAAAGAAAAATATCTGATAGCTCATGCATTTGCAACAATGATAAACCATCATACAACCAGCTGTTTTTGAAAGTCATTGAAGGTCTATTCGTTACAATAATACTCGGCTATAGTGCTTGGCATCATAGCATATATTTAGTTAAACTTCCCTTATCTTACACCAACTGGCGTCCATAAAACCAAACATTTATATAACGCTTGGCATCATTGTCTCGTTTAAGTGCATATATTATTAAAAAAATATATTATTTACGTTTTTGCTGGGTTCTGGCTGTTCATATTAGACGCAGATACGGTGTTATTCAGTTCAACCTTTGTCTTAAATTGTGTTAATCGTAGCGCATTCATTAATACTGAAATAGAGCTCAGCGCCATAGCAGCAGCAGCGATCATAGGGTTTAAAAAACCAAAAGCGGCAAGCGGTATACCTAAGCAATTATAAATAAAGGCAAAAAACAAGTTTTGTTTGATATTGCGTAAGGTTGCTTGAGCGATCTTTTGCGCAGCGTCAATATGCATGAGCGACTCGCCCATCAAACGTGCAGACGCACTATGCTGAGCCACATCTGTTCCCTCAAACATGGCAAAACTGGCGTCAGCGGTTGCCATCGCTGGTGCATCATTAACCCCATCTCCTGCCATCGCCACTTTATGACCCGCCGTTTGCAGTACAGCAATTTGGCTGGCTTTATCACGAGGACTCATCTTGCCATAAGCTTGCCCAATACCCAGCTGTCCTGCCACATGATCGACGACAGACTGTTTATCACCACTCATCAAAATAACATTGATACCAGCATCTTGTAGTGCAGTAATAGCCTGCGGAGTATCCGTCTTTAGATCATCAGCAAGGGCAAAGGCGCCTAAGGGTTCATCATTAATACTGACAGCAACCGTACTGGCGATTTGCCACACTTTTGGCATCAGCTTAGGTAAATTTAGACTGGCAAACTCTGCCGTACCGACTTTAACCAAACCAAGACCTTCTATATTTGCTTGTATACCAGCACCTCTAATGACGCTAATATCAGTGACCGTCAACAACGACAGCTTGCGCGCTTTTGCTGCATTGATAAGCGCCGTTGCCAGCGGATGACTGGCATGTGCTTCAACACTTGCAGCAATTTGCAACACATCATCTATTGGTAAAGATTTATCGACCATCACTTGATCAACGATCGTCGGTTTGCCAACAGTTAAGGTACCGGTTTTATCCAAAACGACAGTATCAATATTACCTGCTGCCTCAAGGCTTTGCGCGTCTTTAAACCAGACACCATGACGCGCAGCGACACCCATACCTGCCATAATAGCCGCCGGCGTCGCCAAACCAAGGGCACAGGGACACGCAATCACCAATACTGAAACTGCATGCATTAAGGCCGTATCGATCGCACCGGTCAGCCACCATGTCAGCGCAAAGGTGACGATAGCAATGGCCACAACAACTGGGACAAATACTGCTGTTACTCTATCAGCCAGACGCGCCAAATTGGCTTTGGAGCCTTGCGCATCGCTAAGCGCTTGCACCATATCACCAAGTTTGGTATCGCTACCTTTTGCACTGACGCGGTATAATAAGCTACCATTCTCGACCAAAGCGCCTGCAAGCAGCTCACCTCCTTCTTCTTTTTTTAGGGGCACAGACTCGCCAGTTAAATGACTCTCAACGCACCAGCCACTACCATCAATGACCACGCCATCGGTGGCAACGCGACTGCCTTGTTTGGCACGCAGGATATCTCCGACCTGCACGTCTTGCAGTGCGACATTGTGAAAGTCGCCATTTGACTGTTGTTGTTCGACTTCATCTGGCGTCAATGACAACAATAGATCGATACTATTAAGACTATGCTTTTTGGTACGTTCCTCTAAATACTTACCCGTGCGGACAAAAGCAATGACCATCACCCCTGCTTCAAAATATACAGCTGGTCCGTGTCCACTACCATGACCGCTTTGCAATAGACTGTTTAACGTACCATCGCCATGCGTGAGCCATAGATACGTTGAATATGCCCAAATAGTGACCGTACCAATGACCACCAGCACATCCATATTGGCAAGACCGCCCTTGATGGACGCCCAAGCACTTTTATAAAACGGCAACGCCAAGCCAAATTGTACAATGGTTGCAAGGATAAATTGAATCCAAACAGGCGGCATCCACGCCATACTCTGTCCAAAGAGCATCCCCGCCATACCGACCAAAAAAGGCACCAAGCAGACCCATAGCGCAATCAATCGCCATGGATACTCTGTCGCGGTGTCTGTATCCGTCTTGGCAAACAATCTATCTCCTGCCTGCACGTTTGCGACAAAACCTGTTTTACTTACCCACTCTGTGATTTGTTCAGGCGTCGTCTGCGCTGGATCATAATCGACATTGGCAGTCTCACCTGCGAAGTTGACATTCACCTCATAAACTGAGGACTTCTTGTTAAGGACTTTCTCGATTCTAGATGCGCAGGCCTGACATGTCATACCATCAATGGCTAGTTGCAAGTGCGCACGCTGAGGCTCAAGCAGCGTATTGGACTGAATGTCAGTATCGACATCATAGGATTGGTCATCGGCAGTACGGATAGAATCATTCATAAATAAAACTCGTTACAATGTTTATGGAGAGCGTTTATAGAGCATTTATAGATTGTTATGAGCTATAAAAAAGGCTAACTGTTATGCAAAACTTTAAGCGTATCAGGTAGCTTAATCAGTCTGGTAGTTTAACTGGGTCTCAGCATAGATATCTGATCTGTAGCCCCGAATAACCTACATATTATTATACTAAAATACATATTGATATACATAGTAGATGGTTGTGGTCACTAACATTTCAAGGGCATTCAATTAAACAGCATGAACATAGATGATAGATAAATCATAGTGACCAGCTACAAATTATAATCGTTAAAAACTACTAAAAAGATAATAAACGACCATTAAAAAAACCAGCTATGATAGCTGGTTTTTCTGTAGAAAAAAACTTAAGAGTTGGCGACTGTGGCATCAAATCCTGCCTCATCGATAGCAGACGCAATAGCCTCTGCGCTGGTCTTACTATCGTCGAAAGTCACCGTTGCTAGATTGTCAGCAAGATCGACAGAAATAGTGTCTATACCATCAATACTGTCAGTCGCAGTATGCACACTTGCCACACAACCGCCGCAAGTCATACCGTCGATTTTGATAATACGTGTTTGGCTTGCCATGTTGAGCTCCTTATTATTATAAATTAATGAATTGCTTGTATGAAAATCTAGTAATTAACTATTAAAGACTTATCAAAACAACGTTCGACTAGCATAAGCCGAATCATCGTTAACAACAACACCTTTTGGTTATCACTTTATTAAAGAATAATAGCTTTTTGCTAACATGATAAGGTTATTTAATTATCATAATTTGGATTTTGCGGTGCATCAATAGGATATGGCTGGGTCACATAATCGACCGTACTAATCGCAGCTGTTAGGGCGTGAATACTGGTATCGGTATCATCGTAGCGCACGGTTGCGATGCTACTCGCTGCATCAAGATCTATCGCAGTGACCCCTGTGATGTTCTTTAACGCTATCATGACACTGTCTAATCCTTCAGCGTCATCGATATTCTCAATACTCACTTGTGCTGTCTGAATCGCCATTGTGCTGCCCTCTTTGTTACTTATCCATTAATGAGTATCTAACACCTCAAAGCTTTTTACTAAATCATCCACTTGCTTTAACTGACGCAAAAATGGCTCTAATTGACTGGTTCTCAAGGCGCATGGCCCATCACACTTTGCCGTTTCTGGGTTTGGATGCGCCTCTAAAAATAGCCCTGCTAGTCCGGTTGCCATACCAGCACGTGCAAGGGTTGTGATTTGCTCACGGCGTCCGCCTGCACTGTCACTACGTGCCCCTGGCTGCTGTAGACTGTGGGTCACATCAAAAAACACTGGTATATTCATCTGCTTCATCGTATCGAACCCGAGCATATCGACGACCAGGTTATTATAACCAAAAGCACTACCACGCTCACATAGAATAAGTTTATCGTTACCTCCTTCAAGACATTTATTAACGATATGACGCATCTCATGCGGCGCTAAAAACTGCGCTTTTTTGATATTAATAATCGCATCAGTCTTTGCCATCGCATGCACTAAGTCAGTCTGACGCGATAAAAACGCCGGTAACTGAATAATATCGGCAACCTCAGCGACGGGTGCTGCTTGATACGGCTCGTGCACATCAGTGATGATCGGTACTTGAAACTTTTCTTTAATTTGACCGAGCCAATCGATACCTTGTTCCAATCCAGGCCCACGATATGAGTGTAAGCTTGAACGGTTGGCTTTATCAAAGCTGGCCTTAAATACATAGCCAATCCCTAAACGCTGGCATATCTCGACATACTGCTCAGCAATCTCAAATGCCAACTCTTTAGACTCCAAGACGTTCATACCGCCAAACAACACAAACGGCTGATCGTTACCAATATTAATCGTATTATTGTTAGGAGTAGTAAGCTGAATATGCGATTGAGCTGTAGATAAATTATCCATGAAACAGTGATCCTCTTTATAGTTATCGATATCTCTATCCGCTATTGTAACCGATGGCTCAATTAAAAAAAGTATCTAAGCGTAATTAGAGGCCACAGACAAATGGTAGATGGACAGATACAAATATTGTGAAAGTTCAGCCAACTATCAGCTCATAAAAAAAGACCAATCCGAAGATCAGTCTTTTAATTAATATAATAGCTGTAACAAAAGCCTAAAACCCTATTTAGCTTCGCTATAGTTCTTCGCAGCTTTCACAAAGCTGTTGAACAGTGGATGACCACCGCGTGGCGAGCTGGTAAATTCGGGGTGGAACTGTACCGCGATAAACCAAGGATGATCGCTAATCTCAACCGACTCGACCAGATGCTGCTTGGCTGAATAACCTGATATAGTCATGCCTGATTGCTCTAATGGCTCGATATAACGGTTATTCATCTCATAACGATGACGATGACGCTCTGTGATATTACTAGCACCATAGATTTGGCTTAATTTGCTACCAGAAACCAGTTCAGCTTGCTGTGCACCCAGACGCATCGTCCCACCAAGATCTGAATCATCGCTGCGAATCTGTAACTCGCCGCGCTCATCTAACCACTCAGTAATCAGACCAATGATAGGCTCTGCAGTCTTGCGATCAAATTCAGAAGAGTTAGCATCAATTTTGATTACATTACGAGCATACTCAATCACTGCCAGCTGCATACCAAGGCAGATGCCTAGATATGGGACGTTGTTTTCACGAGCATAGGTGATGGCTTGTATTTTGCCATTCGTACCACGCTCTCCAAAACCACCTGGCACTAAGATGGCATCAGCATCATTTAACTGTGTCAGTAAGCTCTCATCATCTTCTAAATGCTCAGCATCAATGTAGTTGATTTTGACATCTGCTTTATGAGTAATACCAGCGTGTAGCAATGCTTCGTTGATAGACTTATAAGCATCAGGCAATTCGACATATTTACCCACCATTGCTACTGTAACAGTCGATTCAGGGTTTAGCTGAGCCTCAACCACCTTGTCCCAATCGCTCAGATCCGCTTCAGGTACATCAAGACCAAAACGCTCACAAATCAAATCATCAAGGTCTTGCTCATGAAGGGTACGCGGTATCTGATAGATACTTTGGGCATCTTCACACATAATGACCGCACGCTCTTCGACGTTGGTAAATAGTGCAATCTTACGGCGGTTGTCTTGAGAGATATGATGGTCAGAGCGGCAAATCAAAATATCAGGCTGCAACCCAATAGAGCGCAGCTCTTTCACTGAATGCTGAGTGGGTTTGGTTTTGGTTTCACCTGCACTGGCAATATAGGGCACGAGCGTTAAATGCATTAGCATGGCGCGATTACGACCAAGCTCTACTTGCATCTGACGTACCGCTTCCATAAAGGGCAGTGATTCGATATCACCGACCGTACCGCCAATCTCGATAATAGCGATATCATAGCCTTCGCCACTGGCTAGAATCTTACTTTTAATCTCATCAGTGATATGCGGAATCACCTGTACCGTACCACCAAGATACTCACCGCGGCGCTCTTTATTCAGCACGTTTTGATAGATGCGACCACTGGTAAAGTTGTTGCTCTTACTCATCTTAGAATGACGTAAAAAACGCTCATAATAGCCTAAATCTAAATCTGTCTCCGCCCCATCTTCAGTGACGAAAACTTCACCATGCTGGAACGGGCTCATCGTCCCTGGATCAACGTTTATATACGGATCCATCTTGGTCATGGTTACACTCACACCGCGCGCTTCTAATATCGCGGCAAGGGAAGCTGCGGTAATACCTTTCCCTAGTGAGGACACTACCCCACCGGTCACAAATATAAACTTGGTCATAGTACTCTATCGGTAATTGGTAAAAGAGGATTTTACTAAAAATACGCCATAAAATATAGGGTAAAAACTCAAAGTCTCTTAAACTCTTAGGTTTTACTGGCTGTTACCCTATTAAAGTTGGCACAACGAAAAAACCCACCCCGAAGGATGAGTCCTTTAACATTATATAGTTATGATGTTTAGCTATCACTTGGACGATTTTACAATACAGACTACTTAGATAAAAGCCACTAGAACAGATATTCCAAACCGCCACCAACGGCGAAGACCTTAATATCTGCGACAGAGTTGGTAGGATCTAAAGGACTGGTATAATCGGCTGAGTTTTGACCAACATAAGCGTGAGCGATCACATTATCTTTCAACTCGTATTCACCGCCCAATACAATCTGATCCGAATTATTATTGTCGATACCGTTTAGATTGTCTGTTTTGTTATATTGAAGATAGACAGAAGCTGGGTGAGCAAAGTTCTCTAATGCCATTTTGCCACTAACTATCAGGCCTTTTTCTTTATGAGAGCCTACAAAGTCATAGTCAGCTTGCTGATATACTGCCCCTAAGGTTAAGGGAGTTGACATATCTATATATTCATCTAAATCGACGGTTATCGTACCGCGAAAGGCATCACCGCCATAATTTATAAGACCTTCAGCATTATCATCAGTGACAAAGTCTAAGGTATTGATACTACCACTTGCCTCGATATCCTTACTATAAGCGATCGCAGCAGTGTAACTATTTTTATCTAGCTTGAGTGCAGCCCCATAGCCATCTTTGTCTTTGTTGTCATCAGAACCCTCATCAGCCACATACTGCACTACCAGCTGCAAGTCTTTATATTCAGGGGCAATCCACAACACCGAGCTATCAGAGCGCGTGTAGTCAAGCATATTTAGTGCAGCAACTCCGCCATTGTCATTCAGGGTTCTTTTCCCTAGATTATCCCAGTAAGCTCTTGCAACCATCGGATCGTACACATACCCTAATACAGAGGTATTACGGCCAACGCGAAACTCGCCGTAGTCTTTATTTACTAGACCTAGATAAGTATCACGACTTGTAAAAGTATTACTGTCATCGCCATCGATATCAATGCCATACTCTAATCGATATATTACATCAGTATTTGCAGTAATCGCTTCAGAACCTCTGAGACCTAGTCGTGAAAAGTTTGAGTTAATTTGTACTGAGTCCACATCAGAGTCCTCAGGGGCATCATCTACACGATTAGTGTAATCCGCCTCGTCATTAATATAATCAGTGGTCAAGAATGCTTTGCCATAGATTTCTGGGGCTGCTTGCGCAACTGGTACAGATACAATAGCAATCGCTGATGTTAAAAGGAGTTTTTTCATCATAAATATTCACTCTAATACTTGGTCATTCATTAAGCAGGGTATTAAATGCACAAAGCCTAGAATGGCCTTGCGTTTTTACGTTTTTTTCTGTCTGTTCTAAAGCAAAATTAACACAACAAAAAAACCCACCCCGAAGGATGAGTTTTTTAGAAGCAAATTCTAGTTCATACTAGAATAAGTATTCTAGACCAGTACCAACTACGATTACTTCCGCGTCACCTCTTGGTGCAACTTCAAGTTCAGCTGGATTATATGGTACGTTATCAGCTTTATTCATACCAGCATAGGCATGAGCGATGATGTTATCTTTATAGAAGTATTTACCACCAACAACAATCTGATCTGAATCAGCATTATCAAAGCCGCCTAGGTTTGACGTATTGTTGTATTGCGTGTATACAGACGCTGGACGAGCAAAGTTAGTTAAGCCCATTTCAGCACTGATTACAAAGCCTTTTTCTTTTGATTCGCCGCCATCGTAATCACCTACTTGGTATAAGGCACCTAGATTGACTGGATAAGCCATGTACTTACCTAGATCTACAGTTGCTGTACCGCGGATGATGTCACCGTCGATGTTTTGATCTTTGTCATAAGCAATACCAGCGGTAAAACCAGTACCTTGATCAAATAGCGCTGCTACACCAAAACCTTCGTTATCATTGCCATTTGCATCGTCAGAGCTGTACATAGCAGACAGTTGTACTGGTAGACCTTCATACTTTGGTGCAGTCCAGATAACTGAACTATTGATACGACCACTATCAGCCATATTTAACGCTTCAACAACCTCACTTTCATTTTGAGTTTGACCTAAGTTATCCCAGTAACCTTGGTTCACTACAACGTTGTCAATACGCGCTAGGCTAGATTGGTTTTTACCAACACGGAACTCACCAAATTGCTTGTTGACCACACCAAGATAGGTATCACGGTTAGTGAAGGTAGCATTATCACCATCAATACTTGTGCCATACTCTAACCGATAGATCACATCAGTATTCGCAGTCATGGCTTCAGAACCTTTAAGGCCAATACGTGAAGCATGAGAGTTAATCTCTAACGTATCTTCGTCGTACATGTTACCAGAAGGACCATCAAACTCAGCGTTTTCGTAGTCAGCGGCTAAAAAAGCTTTACCATATAGAGTTGGTGCGGCATTAGCTGCAGATACAGATAGAGCAGCAACTGCTGAAGCTAAAAGTAGTTTTTTCATGGGTGTATCTCCACTTTACAATTTTAGTAATGAGCGAGCTGTTATTAGCTAATGCTCAAAAAGGTATCGTCACAAATCCTCAAAGATATAATGTGTAACTGGCTACCGAGATTAGTCAGAAACAAGTGTGGCGAAGTTCTATTACCGTAAGATGAAAAAAACCATGACTTACATAACTGATACTAACCGCGTAACCACTATGTAAACTTAGGTCTTTAACGCTCTAGTGTGTAACATCCGTTACCAAACTCATACTTCGCCTATAAGCATAACAACTCTGACATAATTTGCAACATCTTTTTTACTGCTTAATCACAGAATGTTGCTCAAATATTTATAGCACAAAATTCGAGAATTATTTAGTAACAACAAATGAATATTCATAAAAAAACCACCAGCCTTTGAAAAGACTAGTGGTCATGCTTATAACCATGATTAGCAAAGCTACTTATTGACAGCCTAATAACCTCTAAAAACCTTTCAAAACACCCTAAAAAATATTCTTAATTTTTATAAAAATAGTGAGTATTTTGATAAAGAATGTTCCGTTATAGAGTAAATAATGGCCAATTTTGCTATTTTTTGCTATTTAATGAGGTTATACGTTGGCTTTTAGGTCCAAACGAGCTTGATGCAATAATGGCTCGGTATAGCCACTTGGCTGCTCGCGTCCTTTGAATACAAGATCACATGCCGCTTTAAATGCGTAAGAATCTTCAAAGTTAGGAGCCATTGGCTGATAATCTGGGTCATCTGCATTTTGCTCGTCCACAACTTTTGCCATGTGTTTCATCGCATTCATCACTTGCTCTTCGCTGACGATATCATGATGTAACCAGTTGGTGATGTGTTGACTTGAGATGCGTAAAGTAGCACGATCTTCCATTAGACCCACATCATTGATATCTGGCACTTTAGAGCAGCCAACGCCTTGGTTTACCCAGCGTACGACATACCCTAAGATACCCTGAGCGTTGTTCTCAAGCTCTTGTTGCTTCTCTTCTTCTGTCCAGTTGGTATCTTTGGCCAATGGAATGGTCAAGATATCATCTAAGCTTGCACGCTGGCGCGATTTTAGACTGTCTTGGACATCAGCGACGCTTACTTGATGATAGTGCATGCTATGCAAGGTTGCGCCAGTTGGAGACGGAACCCATGCAGTATTAGCACCCGCTTTTGGATGCGCCGCCTTGGTATCCATCATCTCTTTCATTTCATCAGGCTTTGCCCACATGCCTTTACCAATCTGAGCATGACCTTGCAGACCTGTCTCTAGCCCGATATCAACGTTCCATTGCTCATAGGCTGGCTGCCACGCTTGTGACTTCATCTCGCTTTTAGGGACGAATGCTCCTGCATTCATGCTGGTATGCATCTCGTCACCCGTACGATCCAAGAAGCCTGTATTGATAAAGATAACGCGCTCTTTGGCTTGACGAATCGCTTCTTTTAAGTTGACCGTCATACGGCGCTCTTCATCCATAATACCGATTTTAATAGTATTGCGCTCTAAGCCTAACAAGTCTTCTGAGGCGTTAAACAGGTCATTGGCCATTTTGACTTCATCAGGACCATGCATTTTTGGCTTGACGATATACATTGAGCCTGTGCGCGAGTTTGACAGCTGATTTCTGCCCTTGATGTCATTTAAAGACAATAACGGCGTGATTAAACCATCCATTAACCCTTCAAATATCTCTTCAGACCCCTCGCCTAAGTCGACTAAAATGGCAGGGTTTTGCATTAAATGACCGACATTACGAATAAGCAGCAGTGAGCGACCTGGTAGGATCAGCTTACCGCCCTCTGGCGTGGTATATTCACGGTCTGGGTTTTGTTTGCGCGTACGAGTCTTACCGCCTTTTTCAAAGGTTTCTTGTAAGTCGCCATTCATAAGACCAAACCAATTACGATACACCTCGACTTTTTCTTCTGCATCGACAGCAGCGATGGAGTCTTCGCAGTCTTGAATAGCGGTAATGGCAGACTCTAGCAGTACGTCTTTAATATATGCAGGATCGTCTTTGCCTACTGGATGACTGCCATCGATCTGAATCTCTACGTGTAAATTGTTATTTTTTAACAAAACACCTGATGGACTGTCAGCCTCACCAACGTAACCGACGAATTTTGCTGGATCTTGCAATTGCGTACTGCTCTCACCCATCGCAACTTGAAGGTTGCCATCGACTATTTTGAATCCTGTGACATCACTATAAGAACCGGATGCCAATGCAAAATTATCATCTAAGAAGTCTTTGGCATAAGCGACGACTGCAGCGCCGCGAGTAGGATTGTAACCACCTGTGGCTTCTTGGCCATTGTCGTCACTAATCACATCAGTGCCGTACAACGCATCATAGAGACTCCCCCAACGTGCGTTAGTAGCATTTAGTGCATAACGAGCATTACGTACAGGTACAACCAGCTGTGGCCCTGCAATATGAGCAATCTCGTCATCGACGTTTTGGGTGCTTACTTTAAAGTCTTCGCCTTCTGGTAATAGATAACCGATCTCTTTTAAAAAAGCTTTATAAGTAGGATAGTCAATCTCACCATCTTTAGCAGGATGGTCCAAATGCCATTGATCAATCTGACTTTGCATTTTGTCACGGATAGCTAGTAGCTCTTTATTACGCGGAGTAAACTCTTTGACAACCTTTTCAAAACCTGACCAATAACTATCCGAATCAACGCCAACTTTAGGTAGTACTTCATTTTCAATAAAGTCGTACATCTCCTGGTCGATTGCGAGAATACCTTTTTGGATACGATTAGAGTGAGAAGTCTGGTTCATAGTGGTGTCCTTATCTGTGGATGATGGAATTCAATGATGATTTATTATAATAGCGGTTACGCTTGAGAGATGTTTAGCACCTAATATCTGATTCAGATATGAATACTGTGCTAAGTAAGTATTATAGAGCTTGCTATAAACAATATAGCTTGGTCATGCCCAACTAATAACAGTTAAGGTAGCGCTACCTATATAGTAGTGCTGACAGTCAATGTTAGAGTAAAGTGTCTCTAAGATAAAATATTATCCTACTATCAAATAGTGAAATAAACAATAACGAGACATTCACCAAATAAATATTTGAGTTGTATAAGAATGATACTGTAGAGGACATAAGCCTTAGACGCTATAGCTGATACTACTCAAGAAGATGACTCAAGGGTAAGTATAAACTGTAAGCAATAATTACAAAATAAAATCTTAGTGTTATTAGGCTTAGCAGCCTTGCTATTTGCGTTAGGGGTTAGTGGTTCATGTAAGGACAGCCTACTGTTATACTATGCGCGCCAGCAGGTTGAATCGCTGATTTTTTATGCATGCTTAGTGCTAGCTATAATAGCGCTAACTACAGTCAGTTCAAAATAAAATTGAGATGTTAATAGCCAGTAATCGAGAACCTCATGAGTGATGTACCAAATAATATAGACAATGATATTTTGCAGGACCCTGATAATCAAAACGACGATAGTATTGATGTGACTCAACTACGAACACCTATAAAGGTAGATCTGTCCCCTATTTACGAATTCTTGGGTAGTCGAACCACACAAAGTTGGGTAGACGCTGCCATCACGAACTTGCCACTTATCATTCAAGACCATGCCAACTGCGAAAAAAAAGCAGCAGGGACTGCCATGAACTTGTTGTTTCGCTACGAGTTTTCTTATGATTTACAGCGTAAATTGGCACAGCTGATACGTGAGGAGATGCTGCACTACGAGCAAGTACTGGGTATTATGAATGAGCGTGGTCAAGACTGGATATATCTTAGTGCTGGCCGTTATGCTAAAGGTCTGTTAAAGCATAAACGTACCTATGAGCCAGCTGCTATGGTAGACGTATTGATCATTGGCGCATTTATAGAAGCGCGCTCTTGTGAGCGTTTTGCTGCTCTTGCTGAGGTCATTAACGATGAACGCTTGGCCAAATACTATCGTTATTTACTTAAATCAGAAAGCCGTCACTTCGAGGACTATCTGGCCCTCGCACAGTCATTATGTGATGACAATATCGATGAACGTGTGGCATTATTTAGAGACGTAGAAGCAGAGTTAATATCTAGTCCAGACACTGAGCTACGCTTTCATAGCGGTGTACCGATACCATAACGGAACGGCCTATAAAATATGGTCCTATAGATATAGCAAAAAGGTACTATTGCTGATCAAAGTTATCACTTGATTGGCGATAGTACCTTTTTACTTTGGTCTATTATTTACTTGCTTTACCTTTATAGCTTGTAAAAAAGACGCTATTTGTCATCTTCCATGAGTGGACTATCGTATTGCTTGGCATCTTTTGCAATATGGTGCGGATCATGATCCTCACTCTTTCGCTCAGCAGCAGCTGGATTCGCTTTTTGCAGCGCATCATCAGGTACGATACCTTTATTGTCGTCTGCATCTTTCAACTCGTAGTCTTTATTAACATCATTATCTTTGGGAGTACTCATTAGTCTTCCTTTTTATTATGAACATCTAAGTTATATCCAGACCACTATATGTAGCACTTGTAAATATAATCGATACCAAATAAAATCGATACGTTGTAACGTAATGCGCAACTGGTGTATCGTTTTTATAGCGAATTGACTATACAACGAATATTGCCAATTATCATTGCACTCATTGACAGTTTTTATCGAATTGAATTCTTTTCATCTGGATTTAAAGTACGAGATTGTGCATTGGCGATACTCGCATAGCGGTTTTCATCAGTGACCTCTTCGCTTTTAGGCGCTGTACTACCAACTGTTTCTTCATTAACGTTTTCATCAAATGCTGTACTGCCTTCTTGATCACGTCGATCAGGCTGGCGTGCTGGATTGTCACCATCATTTACATGCTCTGAGTGAACCACCTCTTCACCAAAGGTATCAGTCCCTTTATTGACTGAGGTAGTGGCCTCAATTTCATCACGACTGTCATGAAATTCTTTTTCGTTAGCCTTGGCTGATTCTTCTGACAATGGCTGATTGTTCATATTATCGCTGTCTAAATCATTACGCTCTACATCGTTATTACGTAAATCAGTATTAGCTGAATCATCATCTGTCATGAGTGTCTTTGTCAGTGCAGGATCTTTCGTTTCCATGAGTTTTTCCTTATATCTTTATTATAAATACATTAAATCGGTCAAACGATAATTGTAGGACTAACAATGATCTACGGATTATTCTTTTGACTTAAATCGTAAGCGTTTAGGTCACCAACGTTCTTGCCTCCTGGAGGTAAGTCTTCTTCTTTACGAGGATCGACATATACTTCATCTGTTTCCTGAGACGCTTGCTCTGGCCCATCTATATTTGGCTCATGCTTACGCCCTTCATAACTGTCTTTGGGATTCTCAGAACGTACGGTCGCAGGATCATTCATCGGCACCGCTTTTTCGTTGTTTGGATCAGTATTGTTTGGCATGAAATGTCCTTTATATTTACAATTTAAAAATATCCTTAAGATACCAAGCTTATAGCACTAATATGCTTATTCCTTTAAAACGTAGATTATTTGTCAGTACGTAGCTCATCTTCGATAAAAGGAGTCCGCTCTTCTTCACTCAGCTCTTCGGCAATATTAGAATGAGAGGTATTTTTTAAGTTGTTATCAATCTGTTGGCTATCTACCTGCTCTGCAGCTTGCTTAATATCTGAAACAGCTTTGCTCATGTCGCTCATAGTCAGCTCCTACTTTTATGATGAGATTATAAATTTTATTATTGGTATACGAAGTTATTGATTTATAAAGTTGTCTTTATTGTTCAGCATTACAATGATTATATGTCCCATATTAGTGATAGCACTAGTGTACTGCCGTATCAATGTGTGAATAAATGTGATATTAAAAGACAGTTTGTAACCTTCGTCAGTGGACGATTGATATAGTTTAACTATTTAATTATTCACATCTTATGTATATTTTATGCAATTTGGCAGAACTCACGACACGCGCTAACAAAATTTGCTACCATATATTTTTAAAAACCATATATCCTTAAAAAAGTGACTCATTATTTATTGTCTAGGTAATCAAATTATGGCCAAAAATGCCCTACAAGCTCAACTATTAAAAGCTGGCTTGGTTGATAGTAAAAAAGCTAAAAAATTGAGCAAACAGTCTCAACACGCCAAACGTACTGGTGACGCATCAAATATTGAGACTAAAAAAGCATTGGCAGAAGCTCAAGCAAAAAAGATAGAAAAAGATCAGAAGCTTAATCAAGAAAAACAGCAGATTTTAGAACAAAAAACGTTGCATGCTAATATCATTCAAATGATTAAACAGCATCAAATCAAAGAGACGGTCACGGGTACGGAAAATGACGTTAGCTATCAATTCGTTGATCAGTCCAAAATAAAAAAGATCCATGTCACCCAAAAACTGTATGACCAAATAGTGGCTGGTCATGTGGTCATTGCACGACTAGAAGAGGGATATGCGCTACTTCCCCGCCCGTTAGCAGATCGTATAGATGCCAAATTGGAAGGGTTTATCGTCGTGTCCAACGACAAGTCAGACACTGAGCAGGATGATGATGACCCTTATGCAGCCTATGTGATCCCAGATGATCTGATGTGGTAGGGATTGTTAGGTTTTTTCACCAACGTGATTGATGGTTTTTAATAAATGCTCTTGAGCAATGTGCTGTGGCTCGTCTGTTGCTGGCTGGACTTGCTTCCAGCGTCCCTTGCCGTCAAGCGTCCATGCTTGTACGTTGTCTTGTAGATAGCTTTGTAAGCCGTCTTGATAAATTTGAGAAAATATTTTTTTGTCTTCAATAGGGAACGCAACTTCGACCCGGTGGAATAAGTTGCGATCCATCCAGTCTGCACTGCCACAATACATCCGCTCATCACCCGCATTATAAAAATAGTAGATGCGGGTATGCTCTAAAAAGCGTCCGATGACTGAGCGCACCGTAATATTTTCAGACAGCCCTTGTACTTGCGGACGCAGACAACACATAGACCGTAAGATCAGCTCAATCTTAACCCCTGCTTGCGAGGCGTCGTATAACTTTCCTATCAAACGACGTTCGGTCAGAGCATTGGCTTTGACAATGATATGCGCACGCTTGCCTGCTTTGGCATGAGTGATTTCATCATCAATAAAGCTCATCAACTTTTCATGCAAAGTAAAAGGGGCATGTAACAGCTTTTTGAGATTGGCAGGTTTGCCCATCCCCGTCAGCTCCTGAAATATCTTGTGCACATCTTCTGAGATATCAGCGTCAGCGGTAAACAAACCGTAGTCCGTATAGACCTTGGCATTAGCGGCATGGTAGTTACCCGTCCCTAGATGCACATAACGACGGATTTTGTCCTCTTCACGGCGTATGATGAGCATCAGCTTGGCATGAGTTTTGTAACCGACGATACCGTAGACTACGACCGCCCCTGCTTCTTGCAAATAATTTGCAACCGCAATGTTAGATGCCTCATCAAAACGTGCCCGCAACTCGATAATGGCGGTCACTTCTTTACCGTTACGAGCAGCAGCTGCGAGCGCTTGTACGATTTCTGAATTGGTGCCTGAACGATACAAAGTCTGTTTAATCGCTAAGACTTTTGGATCGCTGGCAGCTTGCCACAATAGATTTACCACAGGCGAGAACGCATGAAAAGGATGATGCACTAGGACATCACTTTTACGCATGGCAGCGAACATACTCGTCGCCTTTTCAAGTTTGTCGGCCTCCCTACGAAAAGCCTTTGGCACGACATGGGTAAACGGCTGATAACGCAGCGCTGGAATATTAAAATCAAAGAGCAGACGCGTTAGGTTTACTGGTCCATTGACACGGTACAATTGATTGTCATGTAACTCAAATTCATTGAGCAAATAGTCACTGATGGGCGTTGGGCAATCGGTGGTGACTTCAAGCCGCACTTTGTCGCCAAAACGGCGGTTTTCAAGCTCACCCTCAAGCGCTTTGGCGATATCTTCGACATCATCTGCCAAGTCCAAATCTGCATTGCGCGTCAGTCGAAACTGATGACAGCCTGTCACATTCATCCCAGGGAATAGCTCACCAATATGCTCATGAATAATAGCTGAGAGCATGACATGATGCTCTTTGCCGCCAGTCAGCTCATCAGGCAGGCGAATGACACGCGGCAGACTACGCGGCGCAGGTACAATAGCCAGATTGATATCACGACCAAAAGCATCTTTGCCTTCTAATGTTGCGATAAAGTTTAGGCTCTTATTAACCAGTCGCGGAAACGGGTGGGCAGGATCGATGCTAATGGGCGTTAGTACTGGCGATACTTGCTCCGTAAAATAACGCTTCATCCAAGCCGATTGCTCTGCATTTAATTCATCACGTTTTAAATAGCGGATATCTTCTTTGGCAAGGGCTGGTAGGATGTCTTCATTAAGAATACGATACTGCTCATTGATAGCCTCGTGTGCAATGGCTGATATCTCATTGAGAACTTCACTTGGGCGCATGCCATGAGCGCTCGTTGAGACATCTCCGATATTGAGCTTTTGCATGATACCGGCAACACGAATCTCAAAAAACTCATCAATATTTGATGAAAAAATAATCAAGAAAAACAAGCGCTCAAGTAATGGATGTCGCGGGCTTGCCGCTTGTGCTAACACCCGTAGATGAAACTGTAATAAAGACAAGTCGCGATTGATATAACTACTGGGTGAGTAGCTGCCGTCTTCTGAGCGTTGCCAAGCTATTTGAGTAAGACTGTGATCTTGTGTTCGTTCAAGCTTATCGTTATTGTCGCGTTCTATAGTCACGTTTGATGCATGGTTGGCAGTGCTCATATCGCAGTCCTTTATAGTTATTTATGGTGGCTAAACCTTTATTCCAGTGCGCTTTGTCATTGCCAGCAAGCTTTGTCATTGATAGTCAGACTTTGCTTTTATTAAGCTATGCTGCTTGCGGCAAGACAGCATTTTTCATACGTTTTTTGATAATCCGCTGCTTGTTACGTAGACGTCTATCGCCTTGATTGTCTTCATAGTATTTGGGATTGGTCAACATACTGATGAGTAATGCTGACTCATCGCGATTCAGATTGGCAGCGGATTTATCAAAATAGTGCTGCGCTGCGGCCTCGATACCATAAATACCGTTACCAAACTCTGCCACGTTTAGGTACGCGGTCAAAATACGCTGCTTATCCCATAAGCTCTCTATCATAACAGTCACGACTGCCTCTTCGCCTTTACGAATATAGGAGCGATGCGAGGTCAAAAACAAGTTCTTTGCCAGTTGCTGACTGATCGTTGAGCCACCAGCGGACATCTTACCTGTCTCTTCATTTTTTTTGCGTGCCGCCTCTATACCTTTGAGATCAAAACCATTGTGCTGACTAAATGTCGAATCTTCACTGACAATCGCCGCTTGTTTGGCAGATTTGGCAATGTCATCATACTCTACCCAAGTTTGCGTCACTGCGCCGCCTGTGAGTCGATGGGTTAGCATAAACATACTGTTATTGACTGGCTGCGTTTTCCAAATCAATAGTAAACCTGCCACCAGTACATGGAACGCTACCACCAACAACATCAGCGCCAGTAATAATCGTTTAATAAACTTGCCAAAACTTGCCATGCGCAAAATATCCAAATAATGAGAAATAATAAAAGTTGTCAGCTATTGATTAGTAGCAAGCTATCTTACCTAATCTCACAATCGCTGTCATTACTTACCCTTTTTCTTTATTATGTGTTGATTGCTAAAACATATTATGGTTGATGATCACGTTTAGAATAAGTCGTTTGTGACAAGTATAAAGCTAAGCGAGTAATTAAGAGAGTAATTATGCATAACGATCGCCCTATACAGGTATTGCGTGCACGCGTTATTAATGCGGACCCAAGTCTTGACTGCGCTAAAAACTCTGATAACTGGTGGTTACTGGGTACTTCTGGCTGTCATCTATGTGATGTCGCTGAGCAATTGATAAAGCGTTTTCAGGCGGTACAACCTATTGAGTATCAGTATGTTGATATTGCAGATTTTCCTGAGGACTTGATGATGGAGTTTGCCACCAGCATTCCAGTAATTTTGACATCATCAAAACGATTAGACTATCCATTTTCAGTCATGGATTTGCAGCAGTTACTTACCTATAAATGATTTATTCCAATTAACAACACTAATAACTGTAACTTTATCATCAGATCTTATGGATGAGAGACCTATGAAAGATTTAAAAAAAGTAACAGAAGTCGAAGACTTGCGCCGAGTCGCTGAGCGTAAAGTACCGCGTATGTTTTATGATTATGTCGATTCAGGCTCATGGACGCAGACCACTTATCGCAACAATGAGAGCGACTTTGACCGTATTAAGCTGCGCCAACGAGTGCTGGTCAATATGGAAGGACGCTCGCTTGCAACCAATATGATAGGTACGCCGGCGTCGATGCCAGTAGCCATTGCCCCAACTGGGTTTACTGGCATGATGTGGGCGGATGGTGAGATTCATGCAGCGCGTGCAGCTGAAAAGTTTGGTGTGCCGTTCTCACTATCAACCATGAGTATTTGCTCTATCGAAGACGTCGCTGAAAATACCAGCGCGCCGTTTTGGTTTCAGCTCTATGTCATGCGCGATCAAGAATATGTGTCCAATCTCATTCAACGTGCCAAAGATGCCAATTGCTCAGCACTCATATTAACGGCTGATTTACAAGTGCTTGGTCAGCGCCATAAAGACATCAAAAACGGCTTATCTGCGCCGCCCAGACCTACTTTCGCCAATATCGTCAATCTCATGACCAAACCGCAATGGTGTATGAATATGCTGGGCACCAAACGTCATACTTTTGGCAATATCGTCGGTCATGCTAAAGGTGTGGACGATCTGTCGTCTCTAACCGCTTGGACAGAAGAGCAGTTTGATCCACGCTTAAGCTGGGATGATGTGGCGCGAATTAAAGACATGTGGGGCGGCAAGCTGATTATCAAAGGTATTATGGATCCTGAAGACGCTATCATGGCGGCTCGTAGCGGCGCGGATGCATTGGTGGTCTCAAACCATGGTGGCCGTCAATTAGACGGTGCGCCCTCTTCCATCGCTGCCTTAAGCGATATCGTCCAAGCGGTTCGTGCCGAAAACAGTAATATCGAGGTGTGGCTTGATAGCGGTATTCGTTCGGGCCAAGATGTATTAAAAGCTATATCACTGGGTGCAACAGGCACCATGATTGGGCGCGCATTCTTGTATGGCCTTGGTGCTTATGGTGAAGATGGAGTGCGCCGCGCCCTTGAGATCATCTATAAAGAATGTGATATCAGCATGGCATTCTGCGGTCATACTAATATTAATCAGGTGGCTGACGATATTTTAGTCAAAGGCACTTATGAGCAGCTCAAATCATCTCAGCCTTATATCTCACCGTTACGCTGGTAGCGCTTAGCTTCGTATACTCACCATTTTATTCATCATTTTTAATTGATACTTCGTTTTATGACCATACAGCAATTGTTAAAGACCGCGCCCGTTAGCACCTTATTATTAGTCAGTTTCATTGGACTGTTTATCGTGCAAGTGTTGACGGGTGTTGATGCCAATAATCCCTCGACGCAAGCGCTGCTAAACTGGGGTGCCAATGCGTTGCCATTAACCATGGTTGATGATCCGTGGCGGCTGGTAAGTAGTGCGTTTTTGCACATTGGCCTCATGCATTTACTGTTTAATGGATTTGCTATGTACTTTTTTGGTCAAGTTGCAGAGCCGATGTTTGGCTCAGCCAGATTTTTGGCGTTATTTTTGCTGTCGGCCATCGGTGGTAATTTGCTAAACAATTACGTGACGTGGCAAGGTATTTTGGATGGTACAGGACAACCGGGTCTATCAGCTGGGGCCTCTGGTGGTATCATGGGTATCGGCGCTGCACTCTTGATAGCCGCGCTATTTAAAATATCTGTTAACGGTATGGTTCTCAATTTAAGAAGCCTAGTATTTATTATGGGTATTAATCTTGTGTATGGTTTTGCGGTACCGGGTATTGATAACGCCGGTCATATTGGTGGGGCTATTACTGGACTGCTTATCGCCTTTGGATTTGCGCTTGCTCATCGTCAACGTATGACTTCATCAATGGCACCGATGACCTACTCTCATACTTATGACGTGCCTGAGTATGGCGATACTCAGGATACAAATACTGTCTATCCTGCTACCGCTGATCCTATAAATACTACTATCAACCATGAACCATCTGGCAGCTACTCTATCTCGCTAGAAACTCCTACTAAACCTGCGCTGATATGGCAGCTACTTCCATGGCTTATAATGCTACTTATTAGCGCAGGTTTTATCTGGTGGTGGCAAGATATTCATCAGCAAATATTACAAGTACTAAAAACCATTGAGTAAACTGTCATACTTATTTATTATTGCTAGATAGCTCACAAAAGCAGCAGATTAATATAGTTTGCCCTACTCGCTTTTTTCTATCCGATCATTTTCACTCACTAACGAGATTCCATTATGTTCAAAATTGCAGCACTTTCTAATAACACTAAGCAAGTTCTGTTTAGTACTTTAACAGCGACTGCATTACTTAGTGTGGCTAGCTTGACCAGTGCGGCTCCTTTTAAGAATCTACCTGCCGACCAAGACGCTGAACTAAGCGTTGGGGTCAATGTCATGGCGGTAAACTCAGCTTATGACTTAGACGACAATACCGAAGTACGTGTATTGCCAGGCGTTTTTTATGATAACAATAAGATTTATGCACGCGGTGCTCAAGCTGGTGCGTATATCATCAATGATGGGACCAACCAGCTATCAGCTTATGCGCAGCTGGCAGGTATGGAGTTTGATCCTGATGACGCCAATGGTGCGCTTCAAGGTCTCGATAAACGTAAAGCTTCAGCCGCTGCGGGTCTCACTTATTTACGCCGTACACCTATCGGTGGCTTGCGTGGGCAAATCGCCACTGACGTCTTAGATCGTAGTGATGGTACATTTGGCCGCTTAACTTACCTTGCCAAATATAGCAAAGACAAGCTGACGGTCTATCCAAGTATCGGTATTGAGTGGAATAACGAAGACTATAATGAATATTATTATGGTGTCAGCGATGAAGAATCAGCACGTACTGGGGTTGACTCATACTCACCTGATTCAAGCTTTAACCCCTACATCAACATCAGTGCCAACTATGACTTTAATGAGCGCTGGGCAGGCTTTGCCAATCAGAGCTTAAGCTATCTATCGGATGAGCAATACGACAGCCCGATGGTTGACTCGCGCACTGAGTCTCGTACGACGCTTGGTTTGCTTTATAAGTTTTAGAATTTTGGAAATGTGATAGAAAAAGCCGAGCATTTTGCTTGGCTTTTTTATTGTGCTAATTCGTTGATATGAGACACTAGCCTATATAGTTCGTACAAAATAAAAGTGTCATGTACTTTATCTGAATGCGAGGTTGATAGAAATTTACTTGCTTGCTGTGACTACGCAAACAGAGGCTGCGAAGATATCTATCAACCTCGCCGTAACATCCTTAGAGTAAATTAACTATAAGATAAACTCTAGATTTGATTTTATATAAAGGATTGCACCATTATGTTCCACGCTACCCTTTGGATGATTGGAGCACTCACCTCATTTTGTTTAATGGCTATTGGTGCTCGTGAGCTTAATAGTGAAATCGGTGTTTTTCAGATTTTATTCTTCCGAAGTATCGTCGGCCTATTGGTACTATTGCCAATCGTACTGCTGTTGAAGAAGGCGCGTTTCTCATTTCCCACACGTATCAAACTACACCTAGTAAGGAACCTATTTCATTTCGCGGGACAATACGGTTGGTTCTTAGGCATAGGACTACTGCCCCTAGCTACCGTTTTTGCTATTGAATTCACTGTCCCTTTTTGGACGATAATCATCTCGTATTTCTTCTTAAAAGAATCTATCACGGTAAAAAAAGTTATTGCCGTACTATTAGGCATTCTTGGGATAATAGTCATCGTTCAACCTAGCTTAGATGTTGCTCACTATGCGTCACTAATCGTGTTGAGTGCAGCCATCTGTTATGCCTTTTCTCATGTGGCCACAAAATCGTTATCTAATACGGATAGCCCAATCACGATTATTTTTATGATGTGTTTTATACAAGCGCCTTTGGGACTGCTGTTATTTCTCGACGGGTGGACGACGCCAGTAGGTATTCAGTGGCCATGGCTAATAATTATAGGTGTAACGGCGCTATCGGCACATTATTGTATGACTAGAGCTATGCAATACGCAGAGGTCACATTCGTCGTGACTATGGATTTATTTAGGTTACCCCTAATTTCAATCGTTGGCGTGCTTTTATATTCTGAAAGTTTTAGCGTTGCCTTATTGATAGGCATTTTGCTTATTGTCGCTGGTAATTCGTTAAATATCTATTCTAGAAGAATAGATAAAGACAAAATTCCTCATTAATATATTAGACCATAACATCTTAAAATTAACCCTTGAAATTATATAGCCTACCTTTATATATATAGTAGGTTAGATACACAGTAAACAATCAATGATAAGGAGACTGTTATGAGTAAACTTGTTACACGCAATTCAATCTTTGACAACTTCTTTGATGAGATGGCACCTAGCTTTGTGATGCGTCCGCTGCATGGTGAAGCGCTCCCTAATGCTAGCCAAATCAAGATTGATGTTAGTGAAAAAGATGATGCGTTCCATGTAAACGCTGAGATACCTGGCGTTGCCAAAGAAGATATCGACCTGTCTATTACCGGAGATATCGTTTCTATCAGCGCTGAGATTGCGCAGCACGACGAGCAAAAAGACGGCGACAAGATACTACGCAGCGAGCGCTACTTTGGCTCAGTATCGCGTAGCTTCCAATTGCCATCCAAAGTAAAGGTTGATGCAGCAGAAGCCTCTTATGAAAACGGCATATTAGAACTGGTACTACCAAAAGAGACCAGCTCAGAGCGCAAAAAGCTTGAAATTAAATAAAGCCAGATAAGCTTTAATAAGAAAGCTAGTTAAATTCAAAAGGCACATGATGATTCATGTGCCTTTTTTTATAAAAACGAGACTTTGTAATTTAGCTTTTGTCGTAAATGTATCAAGCTGCCGCAACTAGCCTTTAAGCTTAACGATAGAGGCGACATCACAGCCTTTATAGAGTATCTCGCTCTTAGCGTTTTGGATATTGGCCGAGGACTTATGATAATTATTTAAACGTAAAGGTCCTGTCATGATACTAAAGTTTTCTTCGTCACCAAACACCGTACCGACATTGTCAGAACGACCTAAGTTAATTGGTAAAAATCTTTTTTTGCCATTTAGATTGGCCTCTGCAAAGGTCGGTAGATACTGCTTGTTAAAACCATAAGTTACGCTGACTTTCTTATTGTTTTGACAAGTGTAGTTGACTTGTCTGTGCTTGATAGCCGTATCATAGCTTTCGCTTGGCTCCATCACATTGTCTGAGTATGCTATCGCTGAACCTGACCCTAACGCCACCATCATAATAGCGGCCGACGATACTGCTGCGGTTAAATTTTTCATAATAGACCTCAATTAAATGATTAGAATGCTTATAGACAGATAACTGTAAGCAGGGATTATAGATTATATAAGCGAGCTGTTTTAGTTGTTCTAATTAGCTTACGCCTACAGTCTTTATTGTTATTGAACGATTTAAAGTCAAAAACTGCTATTTATTCGTACTGTTTATATGACTATATTAACCAAAATTTTAGTTTGGGTTGTTATAACTATGGGTGCGCTTGTTAACCAAGGGTAAGACATTGTTTCGCATGGTGTAGGTACTTCAATTAATAGACAAAAAAAGTCCTTGCACACCCATTTATAAAGGATGGCAAGGTCTTTTTTATTCAAATACTTTCTTTTGTTCAAATACACTCGGTGGGTTACGCTATTACTAACTCAACCTACTAACTGAATGTTCAACAGACCCTAAGCTTTGCTTTTCAAATACTCTAACATAGTGTCTGCATCTGATACTTCAAAGGGGTCGATTGGGCAGTTATCGCCAAAATCAGGTTCCTTAAACACTTTTTTAATGGCTTTATTGTCGACGAGCATCGAATAACGCCATGATCGCATACCAAAGCCAAGATTACTCTTATCAACAAGCATACCCATTTTACGAGTGAACTCACCATTACCATCAGGCAGCAAGAATACGTTTTCGCGGTTTTGCTTGAGACCCCATTGGTACATGACAAAAGCATCATTGACAGAAATGCAAACTATTTCATCTACACCTAACCCCTTAAACTCATCATAAAGCTCTTCATAACGAGGTAGATGGCTGGTCGAACACGTTGGCGTAAAGGCACCTGGTAGTGAGAACACAACCACTTTTTTATTGGCAAATAACTCATCTGTGGTTAGGTCATACCATGTGAAGGGATTGTCTCCTCCGATAGATTCATCACGAACACGAGTTTTAAAAGTCACATCAGGTACATGGGTAATCATTATTTACTCCGATTTAGGTTATTGTCTTTTTATTTATCCAGATAAACTTTACATTAAGAAGGATGTACCATATCTTCTGGCGTGACCCACTCATCAAACTGTGCTTCGGTCATTAAATCGAGTTCAACCGCCACTTGCTTCAAAGTTTTGTTTTCTTTATAAGCTGTCTTCGCGATTTTTGCCGCATTTTCATAACCAACATGACGGTTCAATGCGGTAACCAGCATCAATGAGTTGTGCAAAAAGTCATCGATTTTCTCTTTGACTGGTTCGATGCCAACGGCGCAATTATCGTTAAAGCTGTTGCACGCATCACCCAATAGTTGGATAGATTGCAACAAGTTAAAAGCGATAACAGGCTTATAAACGTTGAGCTCAAAGTTACCTGACGCGCCAGCCATACTGATAGTCGTGTCGTTACCCATCACTTGAGCAACAACCATCGTCATCGCTTCTGACTGTGTTGGGTTGACTTTACCCGGCATGATAGAGGAACCTGGCTCGTTCTCAGGAATGGTTAATTCGCCTAGACCACAGCGCGGGCCTGATGCCAACCAACGTACATCGTTAGCGATTTTGTTCAAGCTACCTGCTAGGGTTTTGAGTGCGCCTGAAGCAAATACTTCGGCATCACGAGCCGCTAGCGCTTCAAATTTATTTGGTGAAGTGACGAACGGTAGGCCAGTCAAGGTTGATAATTGCTCAGCAGCTTTTACTGCATAATCAGGATGGGCATTCAGACCGGTACCAACCGCTGTACCGCCTAGTGGCAATTCATATAGACCCTGTAGCGCATTGTCGATACGCGTTAATGCATGGTCAAGTTGGCTGACATAGCCGCTAAACTCTTGACCTAGGGTCAAAGGTGTGGCGTCTTGTAAATGCGTACGACCAATTTTGACGATGCTATCAAACTCTTTGGCTTTAGCATCTAGCGTATCGCGTAGTGCTTTTACCGCTGGGATAAGCAAGCTGTTGATTTGACGAGCAGCCGCCACACGAATCGCCGTTGGGAAGCTGTCGTTGGTAGACTGTGCATGGTTGACATGATCATTTGGGTGAATCGGTGCGTAGCTGCCACGCTCAGAACCAGCGATTTCATTGGCACGGTTGGCGAGTACTTCGTTCATGTTCATGTTTGACTGCGTACCAGAACCCGTCTGCCATACCACCAATGGGAACTGATCCGTTAGACCACCGTTGATAATCTCGTCAGCGGCTTGCACGATTAGGTCGCGCTTATCACCTTCGATACGCTCAAGACCTGCATTGGTAATCGCAGCGGCTTTTTTGACTAAAGCCATCGCTTCAATCATCGGACGCGGCAAGGTCTCGCCACCGATTTTGAAGTTCTCACGGCTACGCTGAGTTTGCGCGCCCCAATAAGCCTCACTTGGCACTTCCACGTTGCCCATGGTATCTTTTTCGGTACGAGTTGCCTGATTCTGTGTCGACATAACTACCCTCTTTGATGGTTTGTTGTATAGCTGCTTCGAAAAAAGTGCAAAATACGCTGCACATAAAGGAGAATACGTTTTAAAGTGCCGTTATGATAGCATGACTTAAGACAAATTTCTCCAAGTCCATAAGTCTAACTGGCGTCTAAAAGTATCAACTACCATCAAATCAATACATTACCGGATAGTATATTTATGCATCCTAAATCCAAAAATATTGAATCGAAACAGTCTAAACCTAGCAATCCACCGAGACGGCAATTTACCCGCCAGCGTCGCCAGTTAACAGATGGCGAGCGCAGACAATACGCGCGCTTGGCAAGCTTGCACTTAGTCAAGTTGCAACAGCGCTTGCCTCCGCGTGCGCGTATTGGCTTATATTATAGTGGCTTTGGAGAGTTGCCGACTCAGCCACTACTCTCTTGGTGCGAGCGCTTAGGCTATCTACCTTATTTGCCAGTCGTTGGTTCGTTTGGTCGTGATGCTACAGGCAATATTGATAAACACCTGCGCTTTGTACCGATTTATCATTCTAAACTGGTAAACGTGCCGACAAGGATTCACAGCTTAGGTATGAAACAAAACCATCATCGCAGGCTACTTTGGGAGCGCGAATTAGACATCATTATCTGTCCGTTAGTGGCAGTTGATAAAAGTGGTAATCGTATGGGCATGGGCGGCGGCTTTTACGATACCACCCTTGGCAACAGCTACCGCTCAGGCTCAAAAAGACCTTTAAAAATCGGCTGGTGCTATGATTTTCAAGTAGTAGAACAGCTCGAGCGACAACCTTGGGATGTGCCGTTAGATGGCTTGATAACGCCAAGCGGTATAAGGTGGTTTAGTAATAATGCAAAAGCTAATGATAGCGTTGGGGAAAAAACATCTAGCGCTGATACGGTTGATACGTACTTAAAAGAATTAGGGAGTGATGACGCTAGGGAAATACTGTACTACAGTCAAGAACAGGTGTTTAGCGGTGATGAGTTGGCAAGGGTCATTAATGAGGCGCGTTTGAATGAGTTACTAGCGCAAAGTGATGAGTTTTTGCGAGGCTTAAATAGTGAAATTAAGGATTTTGATGATGAGTATTAAAAAATGTGCCGTTTAAACAATGAATGAAAATGCTAAAAGGTGAGCATGATTGCTATCTATACTCACCTTTTATTATTAATAGATTATTTAAGAGGACGCTCTACTAACACTGTTTTTGCTATTTCTGTCCCGATTTTCGCAATCAAAGCATCCCTTTCTTCAAACGAGGCATCGGTCTCTGTAATGTATAAAGCCGCGACAATAGGTTTGCGACCTGGAGGCCACATGACCGCCGTAATCGCACGTGATCCATAGCCGCCAGCACCTGTTCTGTCTGCTATGATCCAATCACTTGGAACCCCTTTACGAAAAAGCGCATCACCTACCTCATTAGCTTTTAGCCAAGATTGCAATTTTTGCCGAGACTCTGTAGACAATGCCTTTCCAAGCACTAACTTTTCAAGTGTCGCGATCATTGCTATTGGTGTGGTGGTATCTCTTTTATCCTTAGGTTTTGCTTCATTCAGTTCGGTTTCCCAGCGATCAAGTCGCGTTTTATCATCACCAATGGAACGCAAAAACTGAGTGAGAGACTGAGGTCCGCCGATGGCTTGCAAAATAAAATTAGCCGCTGAATTGTCACTGGTTGACAGCGTTGCCTGACACAACGCTTCAAGAGACATACCTTTCTTGCCTACCTGATTTTCTGTGACAGGAGAGTACGTAACCAGATTGCTTTTAGAGAACCTTACGATTCTATCTATTTTTTCTTGGCCCATATCAACGTTATGAAGGACATTAGCACAAGCGAGAGTTTTAAAGGTACTACTCAAAGGAAAACGTTCATCAGCTTTATACTCCCAGCGTTGTTCGGTCTCTAAATCGTGCACAGCTAGACCGATACGAGCATCTAATTCATTTTCAGCATTTTTGATAGCATCAATCAATGAGTCTGCTGCACTGCTAGGTAATGATAGTGTAAGACAAAAAATAGCGAGCAGTGTGCTAAAAATTTTAGTCTTGCTTTGACGTAAGTACATGATGATTAGAAATTCCGTTTTAGTCTATTTTTTGTATATGGTTTTCTATACATAGCACAATTTACCTGAGGCTGTGAGACATTCAACCAAGCAGCCTTACATTCTTTTTGAAGTATCTAAACTATGTACATAATGTGAAAAAAATTCGCCTACAATACCATCGCTGCAATCCAACCAAAGACCAACAACGGAATGTTGTAATGCAAAAAGGTCGGTACCACACTGTCTTTGATATGGTCATGCTGCCCATCGATGTTTAGACCAGACGTTGGCCCCAATGTCGAATCTGACGCAGGCGAACCCGCATCGCCAAGCGCGCCGGCCGTACCGATAATCGCAACCGTTGCCAAAGGCGAAAACCCTAGAGAGATACACAGCGGTACATAAATCGCGGCAATAATCGGAATAGTCGAAAATGACGAGCCGATACCCATCGTGACCACCAAGCCTATCCCCAGCATGACCAAAGCGGCAATGGCTTTGTTGCCAGCAAAAAGGTTAGTCGCGCCATCAATGAGCGGCGCAATCTCTCCTGTTGCTTTCATGACTTCGGCAAAACCCTGCGCGGTAATCATAATAAAGCCAATCATCGCCATCAGTTTGATACCATCATTAAACACCGTATCGGCATCACGCCACTTGACCACGCCTGTCGCCATAAAGACCCCAAAGCCAAACATTGAACCGAGCAACAGCGAGTCCGTATACAATTGCACCACAAAAGCAGTCACAATAGCAACCAGGGCGACCAGCGTCTTTAACTTACTTTGCGCCTTGGCACCAGCGGTTGTCTTACTGAGCTCATCATCTTTTAACCCTTCACTTTGGATAGCGGTATCGCGAGCTTCTTTATCGATAGCGACCTGTTGATACTGACGCGGCTTACGGTAGCTGATAAAGACTGCTGTCAACAAACCGATGAACATACCTAACGCGGGTATCGCCATTGCTTGAATCACAGAAATGTTAGCGATATCAATACCTGCTTCACCGACGTTTTTTAGCATGATTTGATTAAGGTAAATATCACCAAAACCATAGGGGATAAACATATAGGTGGTGACCAAACCAAAGGTCAGCAAACAAGCAATCAGGCGTCGATCAATTTGCATGCGGTTAAAAGCGAGTAATAACGGCGGCACGAGCAACGGAATAAAGGCGATGTGTATAGGAATTAAGTTTTGACTAAAGCAGCTTATGACGATTAAGCCTGCAAACAGCATATACTTAATCATGCCACCAGTGCCCGCCGCGTCAATGCGTTTGATAACTGTCCCTGCTAGTGACTGCGGCAAACCAGAATGAGCTATCGCTACCGCAAAAGCACCCAGTAGCGCATAGGATAGAGCGATTTGTGCGCCATTACGGATGCCTTCTTGAAAGGCCTCTAAAGTATCGGTAATGCCAAGACCTGCGATGAGTCCGCCTGCCAGTGCTCCGATTAATAAACTTAGCACCACATGCACGCGCGCGAGTGACAGACCAAGCATAATGACTACTGCCAATAATACTGCGTTAATTGCCATGTATTACCCCTTTTGCTCTTTGCTTTAGCCTGATAAAGACTGGTTAATGTCTTAAAACCTACAAATTTATATAACTTATAAATAACACTCTAGTACCTCAAACGCTCTACTTTAGACAGTACAGTTTTAGACGGGCGTCAGTTTACCTGATTTTACAAGTAAAACCTATTCTGATAATGAAGTAGATATTCACTAAAGGAGAAATAAGTAAGCGGTATTATCTGTGTTTAAGTAAGAGAATTTGCCTTAGTTTTACATGGTTATTGATGTCTTGATTTTATTTAGCATTGACTATAGTAAGGCCTTGCAATTTTTTATGGGGACTCCATTTATCTAAACATGAACCACGAACTTGACTTTACAAGTCTGGTTAACGAGGAAAAATATATGAGTGAACATAATATTGATAAAGACAACATCGACATCGATGTATCATCTGCTATTGACCATGATAACGAAACAGATAACTCATCTGTAGATGAGTTGAGCGCGTCATCTGACGTTGTCAAAGACGATAGTGCTGAGGACGACTATTTGCCACTTCTGGCCCTTAGAGATGTGGTGGTCTATCCGCACATGCAAATCGCCCTATTCGTCGGTCGTGCACCATCCGTGCAAGCGGTTGAGCTGGCGCAAGCTGAATATGGTAATAAAGTATTGGTCGTAGCACAAAAAGACTCATTGACCGAAGATATCGATCAGGACAACTTGTACCAATACGGTACGGTGTGTCGCATCGTCAGCACCATGCCACATGATAGCGACGAGGATTGCATTAAAGTCCTTATCGAAGGTCAATATCGTGCGCGTGTCGATACCATCCAAAGTCATGACCATGTCTTGATGGCAAGCTTTGAGCGCGCTGATCTTGATGTACAAATGGATGAGAGCCAACAAAAAAATACCATTCAAGCTTTAACCAGCTTGTTTGAAAGCTACGCTGATGCACGCTTACGTAATGCTCGTGAGCTTACTCGTGTCGCAAAGCGCATTGATGATTTGCTTGAGTTGGTCTATTTTATCTCAACTCGGGTATCGATGGATCTTGATGTCAAGCAGTCGTTTTTAGAAAATGATGACATCAAAGCTCACATCAATACCTTGACTGAATATTTGGTTAAGCAAAGTGCCGAGCAGAATATCGAACAAGATATTCAAGATGCGGTACGTCAGCAAATGGAAGACAATCAGCGCGAGTACTTCTTAAACGAAAAAATGAAAGCCATCAAAAACGAGCTGTCTGATATGAATGACGGCGCGTTCGATGGCGATGATGATGTCGCTGAACTTGAAAAGCGTCTAGAAGATGCTGACTTACCCGATGATGTCCGTAAGAAGGCGGAGCAAGAGTTTAAAAAGCTTAAGATGATGCCGCCTGCATCGAGTGAGTCATCGGTCGTACGCAACTATATCGAATGGATTTTGGACACGCCATGGAATGCGACCACCAAAGTTTCTATCAATCTAGAAAAAGCTAAGACCACGCTTGATGAAGACCACTATGGCTTGCAAGATGTGAAAGATCGCATTCTAGAATACTTAGCGGTCCAATCGCGTGTGAAAAAATTGCGCGGTCCGATTCTTTGTCTCGTGGGTCCGCCTGGTGTGGGTAAAACCTCATTGGGTGAATCGATTGCGCGAGCAACTGGTCGTAAGTTTGTGCGTATGGCACTTGGTGGCGTCCGTGATGAAGCTGAAATCCGTGGTCATCGCCGTACTTATATCGGTGCAATGCCAGGTAAAATCGTCCAGTCTTTAGCCAAAGTAGAGGTGAAAAACCCGCTATTTTTGCTAGATGAAGTCGATAAAATGGCACAAGACTTCCGTGGTGATCCAGCATCAGCGCTATTAGAAGTGTTAGATCCGTCGCAGAATGACAAGTTTAACGACCATTATCTAGATATGGACTTAGACTTATCACAAGTGATGTTTATCTGTACTGCTAACAGCATGGATATCCCGCCTGCCCTTCTTGACCGGATGGAAGTTATCCGTTTGCCAGGTTATACCGAAGAAGAAAAGGTCAATATCGCGCAAAAATATCTTGTACCAAAAGCGATCAAGCAAAATGGGCTCAAAGAAGGCGAGATTGAAATCGTAGAAGCGGCGTTGCACAGTATCGTACGTAGCTATACACGTGAAGCAGGTGTGCGTAACCTTGAGCGTGAAGTTAATAAAATCTGCCGTAAAGTCGTACGCGGTTCGGTTGAGAACCATGGCGCACGCGCACCGAAAAAAGATGAGCGTCAACTGGTCGTAGTCGATGATAAAAACATCGATGACTATTTAGGTGTCCATCAATACGATTATGGATTGGCCGAAAAAGACCCTGAAATTGGTCGTATTACTGGTCTTGCTTGGACACAAGTCGGTGGTGAGTTATTAACCATCGAAGCGGTAGCCATGAAAGGCAAAGGTGAGCTTAGCTTCACTGGCTCACTAGGTGATGTGATGAAAGAGTCGATTCGCGCTGCTATGAGTGTCGTTCGTGCTCGCGGTGATAGCTTAGGTATTGACTATGAGACTGTCAAAACCACTGACGTTCATGTACATATGCCAGAGGGTGCGACACCAAAAGATGGTCCATCTGCTGGTGGTGCGTTAACGACCGCCCTAGTCTCTGCCTTAACTGGTATTGCCATTCGTCCAGATATTGCGATGACAGGTGAGATTACACTGCGCGGTAAAATCTTGCGCATTGGTGGTCTTAAAGAAAAGCTGCTCGCAGCCCATCGCGGCGGTATCAAGCACGTATTGATTCCAGCGAGTAACGAGCGCGACTTGGCTGATATCCCTGATAACGTCAAAGAAGGCTTAACCATTCAGCCTGTAGCGACAATTGATGAGATATTAAAGGTCGCTCTGGTCAGTATGCCAACGCCACTAAAACCTGCAAAAGTGACCGTTGATAAAACGGCAGGTAAAGCGCTGCACAATTAAGCTGTAAAGTTATAAATAGTCAATAAATGCAAAAAGACCGTAATATCAATTACGGTCTTTTTTTATGTTTCTTTTCTACTTAGCTAAGCCTACTTATTCTCTTTGATACTACTGTAATGACCGTAGCTTATATTTTTTATTCTTACTTCATGTTCTCATTTTTCAAACCCATACGTTATTTACATTTATTAACCGATTGTTGCGCTTATGGTGAATAACTATGACGAATGTTTGTCTATACTGACTGTGATGTCTGTAAGTAGTACAGAGCGAACAGTACAGAACAAACCTATATAGATAGTAGGCTTAACTATCAATAAAAACGTTCAATAACCGAATAAAATGGAGAAAACAATGAAAAAGACGATGCTTGCAAGTGTTTTATTATGTGGTTCAGCGTTAGCAATGACAGGTTGCCAAACAGTACAAGATCAGCTCCAAACAGGTAATCCGTTTAGTCAACCTGCTCTAAAATCAACGATTAAAACGGTTGATGGTAATAAGGAAGTTGGTCAAGTGTTCTTGCGCCCTGTTGATGGCGGTGTACAGGTTTACGGTAAGCTTATGAATATGACACCAGGTAAAACAGTAGCGCTACATATTCACGAAACTGGTAGCTGCGCTGATATGGGTAAAGCAGCAGGTGGTCACTTTAATCCTGATAACTTCCCCCACTCTAACCCAGATGATATGAACGGTCATGCAGGTGACTTGCCTAACTTAACAGCCAACGAAGATGGTGTTGCCACTATCAACTATGTGAACAAGCAAATTTCAGCAGCTCAAACAGGTAAATACAGTGTCAATCGCCGTGCCTTTATCGTTCATGCTGGCGCTGATGACTATACCAGTCAACCAGCAGGTAACGCTGGCGACCGTATCGCTTGCGGTATCATCGAAAAGAAATAATAACGTTTAGCTTAACTCTTATCAACAATAAAAAACCTCTTAGGATGCTAAGAGGTTTTTTTATAGCTTAAAATTATTTATAGTAAAGGTAAAAGAAGCTTATTCTTCTACCCATTCGCCTTTGCGCCAGTACACACCCCAACGCGTGGCTTTGCCGTTTTTCTCAGAGCCGATATACTGCTCTTTTTTCTTACGTGACCAGCGCAAAATCGTTGGATTACCATCAGGATCCTCATCTGGTCCTTCAAACAGGTACTGAAACTTGTCTTCCATTTTGTCTTTGACTGCGCGTAGCTCAGCAAGCTTTGGCGCACGCGTCTCGCGTACTTTTGGGAACTTAGATGCTGCTAAGAACATCCCAGCCGCCCCCTCACGCAAAATGAAATAATCATCATGCTTGGTCGATTTGAGCTCCGGCATATGAATTGGGTCCATACGCGGCGGTGCCGCTTCTCCCGTTTTGAGCACTTTACGCGTGTTATCACATTTTTGACAAGCAAAGTAAGGACCAAAACGTCCCGTCTTTAATTCCATCTGCCCATCACACTTATTACAGTCGATGGTTGGCGCATCTGAGCCCGGTACTTCAAACTTACCTTCTTCTAGGATATAGCCGTCGCAATCAGGATTATTGCCGCAGATATGTAGCTTGAGACCGCCATCGACGATATAACCGTTCATGGCTGTACCACACTTCGGGCAGCGCTTTTTTTCCATCAAATCTTTGACTTCGGCCGCTTCATCGTCACCTTCGGCATCATCAAGATTAGCAAAAGCTTCGACTGGCATTAAGTTTTTTGTACCTTTACAGCGCTCCTTAGGGGGTAAGTTGTAGCCAGTACAACCTAAGAACACACCCGTTGAGCCCGTGCGCAGTTGCATCGGACGATCGCAAATATCACAGTGTACATCTGGCACATCCGTCGGATCATTAGGACGCATACCATCTTTATCTTTGGCATGTTCAAGTTTGGTCTTAAAGTCACCATAGAAGTTGTCTAACACATCTTTCCAGTCTTGATCGCCTTCTGCGACATGGTCAAGCTTATCTTCTAATGCTGCGGTAAAGGTATAATCCATCAAGTCTGGGAAGCTTGCTGTCAATCTGTCGGTGACGATATCACCCATCTTTTCGGCAAATAAACGTTTGTTTTCTAATTTGACGTAACCGCGATCTTGAATGGTTGAGATAATTGAGGCATAAGTCGATGGACGTCCGATACCTTTTTTCTCAAGCTCTTTAACGAGACTTGCTTCAGTATAACGCGGTGGTGGCTTAGTAAAATGTTGGCTTGGATCAAGCTTATCTAAGGTGAGCTGATCGCCTTTTTTGACATCGGGTAACAAAGTATCGTCAGTTTTAGCTGGTGGCATCACTTTAGTATAACCATCAAAGGTCATGGTGCGGCCACGAGCTTTTAACTCGACATCACTGGCACCAACGAATAGGTTTACCGACAAATATTTTGCTGGCGGCATCTGACAAGCGACAAACTGACGCCAAATCAGCTCATACAAACGTATGGCATCGCGCTCCACACCTTTTAGCTGAGTAGATTTCATGTTGACGTTAGAGGGACGAACCGCCTCATGCGCTTCTTGTGCACCCTGTTTGTTACCATAAAAGTTTGGCTTTTCTGGTACATACTTTGCGCCATAGTTGTCTTCGATATAGCCACGTGCAGCAGCTAATGCGTCACCAGACAAGAAGGTCGAATCCGTACGCATGTAGGTGATATGACCCGCTTCGTATAAACGCTGGGCCAAAATCATGGTCTTTTTAACTGAAAACCCTAAGCGGGTGCTAGCAGCTTGCTGCAAGGTCGAGGTAATAAACGGCGCACTTGGACGTGATTGTGTTGGCTTTTCTTCACGCTCTTTTACGATAAAGTCGCTTGATTTTAATACCTCTAAGACTTTGTCAGTCTGCTCTTTATTGACAAGCTTAAGCGTCTTACCACCTTGCTTGGTCGCCTCTAAGCGCAAAGCAGTTTGCTCAGCGTCTGTAGGTTTTTTGGCAGTACTATTGGTAACGTGAGTATCAGCATGAATTTGCCAATATTCTTCTGGTATAAAAGCGCGAATTTCGTGCTCGCGCTCAACGACCAAGCGCATAGCAACCGACTGCACGCGTCCTGCAGACAGGCCACGAGCGACCTTTTGCCATAGCAGCGGCGACACCATAAAGCCGACGACCCGATCTAAAAAGCGCCGCGCCTGCTGGGCGTTGACGCGATCGATATCAAGCTTCGATGGTTCTTTAAACGCATTTTGAATAGCGGACTTGGTAATTTCATTAAAGACCACACGTTGATACTTATTATCAGGGCCACCGATGACTTCTTTTAGATGCCAAGCGATTGCTTCCCCTTCTCTATCCATATCCGTTGCCAAATAGATTTTATCGGCGTCTTTGGCCAGAGCTTTCAGCTCTTTGATAACTTTAGTCTTGTTCGGTAGTACTTCATAGACTGCTGCCCAGTCGTGCTCTGGATCGACACCCATACGGCGTACTAGAGCTTGCTGCGCCTTTTCTTCTTTGCTTAGCGTTTCATCTTTTTTGGCCGTCGTAGCTTTTTTGGCACTCTTACTGGCACTGACAGGCAGATCACGGACATGACCAATACTTGAGCGAACAATAAAACTATCGCCAAGATATTTATTGATGGTTTTGGCCTTGGCTGGTGATTCGACAATAACTAAAGACTTACCTTTCGGTTTATCAGCAGCAGTTGCCTTCTTTTTAGTTGTAGTTTTTGCCATATGTGACGACACCATAATATAAGTAGATTAAAAGTAAGGATAAATTCAGCAGCATGGCAATTTTATTGACTAATGATAATAGTTCAGCGTTTTATTGTAGTAATAGCTGCCATTAAAAATGTTTACTTAACAAACAATAACCATAAAACAAAAATACGGTTATAAAGACGTTACACTGCTAATAGTGAAACTGTCAACTTTAAATAATTTAGAGTTTGCCAAAAACGTCTGCTCAATATCCCTTAATGGAGATGAAAAAACCCTTTACCAGCTTCATGACCGTTTTATATGATTATGGCTTTTTTCGCATGGTTAAGGCCCACTTTTCAAGGTTTTCTTTGAGTGCAAGTAAGTCAGTTTCAATCATTTTTGATTGATAATTAGGATTGGTCAATGGACGAACATAAGCGATATCTTCCCAATATATAACAATGCTGTTAGATTTAGTCAGCAGACCTTTTACAAATGGCTCGATACTAACAGGCAAATCCAGCGGCGCCTTATCTAGAGCAAAATTGGATTTTTTGAGTACCGTACTGTTACTAGCTTGATGATTACGAATCACACTTGGAATCGTAAGCTTACTATTATCTGTACTCGTATCGATAAAATTGCTGTCTGGTCGCCATTGGCCATCAATGACTTGATAACGCATATGCGGCAGCTGTGTATCCTCTAACACAAGGCAGTACTGACCAAGCATCCCGCGACCATACTCATTGTCACGGCCTTTGATCCAATCAGGACAAGCCACAAGCTTTGGATGAAGTTGTAGACGACGCGCTGTCATACGCAGCTTATCTAAACGCTGATCAATACCGTTTGGTTTAAGCGCCATCATACTCCCTAATACAAATAGTACAATGACGACTGCGATCCATAGCCCCATGAAAAACTTGCCTTATCGTTTGGTTAATAAGCATCTATTAACATTATAAATGGTACTTGTTTGCTAGCTATCGTTATCAGATATGGCCAATTCTTTTTTATGCACTATATATTAAGCCAATGTGCTATGAGCCAATAAAGAGACACTCTCAAGATGCTATGTGCAGACTAATATCGCGGTCTTATACTTAAAATTCAAGCACAAGCTTCTGCTCTTTATCAGTAAAAGGCAAACAAACACTTCTATATCAACTACTTAAAAAGTGATAATAATTCAACCCGATAACAAGATATAAAAGTCATTCGTACAAAAAATGCTATGATAAACCATAATTTTAAACGCGCGCAGGTTTATTATGAAATATCTTCTTAAACAACACTCATTGGCTGCTGCTTTTGGCGACAAAGTAAACGATATACGAGTCAATAAATCGGGTATAGCATTGGGGCTGATGGGCGCGGCTGTACTCGCCTTATCAGGCTGTGCCACGACAAAAAACCTCACGCCGCAGCAGTGCCAAGCCAGCAATTGGCAAGAAGTCGGCTATGCAGATGGTATCCGCGGCCGCTCAGGGGCTTATTTTGGTCACTATACCAATCAATGTGCAAGCGTTGACGGCGCTACCCCTAACCGTATCCGATGGGAACAGGGACGCCAGCAAGGTCTCAAAAATTATTGTACCGAGCTGAACGCTTACAAGCTTGGCCGCGAAGGCTATGACTGGCAACCTGTCTGCCCGTTAGATAACATCGAAAAGTTAGAGGAAGCTTACTCGCAAGGTCGCTACTATTACATTCGTCAGCGTGACCTCGACTACCTACGCACGCCTTATCCGTTCGGCTACGGACCTAATCGCTTTGGCTATGGTTATCGTCCATTTGGCTATGGCTGGTAACCACTACAACGAGCTTTGAACTTTACTGGCATTGTTAAATAACATTGACACTTTAAAATCATTCTACAATAAAGAAACCTTACAAGGTTACCCAAGTAAGGCTGGAGAAAAAATTTATTATTTTAATTATTCTTCTTATTGTATTGATTATATTTTTATTGCTGGGTTTATTGGTTTTTTTGGCAAGCCTATTACTATAAGGGCCAACCTTTCAATACAGCCTATCTATAAAAACTACTCATTTACAAAAGCTATTTTGGACAGACCTGCTTCACTAGCCGTTGCCAATACTTGCGCCACGGTATCGTACTTGCTATCTTTGTCCGCGCGTAGCTGTATTGAAGGCTCTTGACCCTTAGCGCTTTCTTGTTGCAAACGTACCTCTAAAGCCTCTAGACTAATGGCTTTATCATCCCAAAATATTCCCGCATCTTCATCAATACTGATCTGAATCACCTCAGGCGGGGTCTCATTAACTGTGGCACTAGTTTTTGGCAAATCTAGTGGCACTGTGGGGTTTAATACCGTCGCCGTCAATAAAAAAATAATCATCAACACTAACATGACATCGATCAGCGGAATAAGGTTCATCTCATTCATACCTTGAACGTCATCATCACCCAGTTGAAATGCCATAATTACCCTCGACATGCTGCTTTTGATTCATTTGGTTATTCACACTACCACTTACATCTATTATCTGATCATAACCTTCGTCGGTTTTAACGACCTTATTAGAGGATGGCTACTACCCCTGTGATGGTGCTGAGCTATGATAATGCGCGGCGTGCTGTGCGTCTTTTTTGGCAACTTGCTGATCTTTTGCTAGCTGCGCGGTTGGTATGGTACTTGGACGGCTATTGGTGGCTGCTTGCTTGGCAGACGACGCTAATAAATCATGGGCGCGGTCATTGGCATGATACATAACGCGGCGATTGATACGCACTGCAAGGTTATAAAATATAACGGCTGGAATCGCGACAGCAATACCTAAACCCGTCATAATCAGTGCCTCGCCCACAGGCCCTGCTACTTGCGCAAGTCCTGCCTGCCCAGTGCTACCAATGTTATGTAGCGCATGGAAAATACCCCATACCGTACCAAATAGCCCGATAAAGGGTGCGATGGCGGCTGTCGTACCTAAAATAGGCAGTCCGCGCTCACTAGCAAAGCGGTAGCGACCGATATATTTGAGTAGCGTCTGTTCTGTAACCGAACGACGAGTGACCGCATCAGACTCTAGTAGATCAGACTGTTTGGAAGCAATCTGCTGACTCAAGTCGTCCGCGACTGTAGCAGCCAATTTGCGACTTTGTAGCACACGGATGATACCCGTCACCCAAGAGACAATAGACAAAATCAATAGCAAAAAGAACAGGGTCTTGGTCACCATATCGCTAATTTGCCAGTAGTGCATAAAGTCCATGTCAGACTCCTTAATGTTTAATACCATTACAGGATAACGCCACTTTTATTACAGCTTTCGTTATCACGAATATTTAAAATAAATATGTTTTAGAATATCTTAGTTAATCACCAGCGTTAGGGTACAGCGTAGCTGACAGGTAAGGTTACATCGCCTACCACAGGTACGCCGTTTTGTGTAAAGGGCTTAAACTTGCCAGAGCGTACTTGACGCTGCGCCTCTTTATCTACTCTTGGATTGCCTGACGACTGTGCCACTCTCACACTATCAATGCCGCCTTGCTTATTGACTCTTAACACTAGTACCACGTTAAAGGTATCACCTGAGCGAGCATTACGAGCAGCACGCTCAGGAAAGCTCAATCTCGGTGCAGATGCCCAATCTGCATTACTGGCAGTAAAGCTCACAGGCGTATTGCTTGCTGCAGCTTTCGCTTGTGCTGCCGCCTCGGCAGCTTCTTTAGCTGCTTTTGCTTGTGCTGCTCTTTGTGCTGCCGCTTGTTGAGCAGCTTTTGCTTCAGCTTCTCTAACAGCTTGTTCTGTGGCCAGCTTCTCAGCCTCTTGCTCAGCTTTATCACGCGCTTCTTGCTCAGCCTTCTGCTGTGCTTGCTCTATTCTACGATGCTCTTCAGCTTGGCGGCGCTCTTTGGCTCTGCGCTGGTCTTCAACCACTTGAGTATCGACTTTAAGCTCAGCTATTGGTGTTTTTGTTTTAATGATGTCAGGCTTTTTTTCTTCTACTTTTTTGGGCGGTGCGACCTCAGGTTTCTGCTCTTTTATGACAGGTTCTTTACGCGGTTTCGGCTGAGCCTTGACGGCTGGTGACGCTTTAGGTTTGGGCGGTGTGGCTGGCGGCAAATCAGGAACCACTTCCTCCACCGCTGCCACAGGCTGTTTTTGCGACAATGTTACAAGCTCTATCTCGATAGGCGGTATTTGGTTTTTTGGTGCTACTTTTATGTCAGGTGCTTTCATCCCAATCAAGGCTACAGCAGTCAGCACATGTAGGCCAATGACAGCCGCGACAGCTGTCAGTGTTAATTTGGAGGATGGTGCGTCTAAATTCGTTGAACTCATAACACTCTAATATGCATTAACTAAGATATAATGGTGTAGATAATAATGCAAACGATAATTATTATCAATAATAAATTATGATAATTTTATTAAATAATTGCCTGTTAGATGATAAGCAGATGGAAGTTTATAGGTCGTAAATAAGGGGTTTTAATTGAATAAAATAAAAGAATATTCAATATACGTTAATAAAAACCATTATCGTTTATATTGATAATGAGTCTCAATTAATTTATCATGACCGCTTATCTATGCGCTAAGACTGCTTAATTAGACCAATAACATCAATAAGCCTGTAGATAGTGAATGCATAAATGATAAAAAATACCACCGAGCTTTGTCTTGTGTACCGCCCCATGTAGTTAATCCTGCAAGACAAATTTTTCTTGTTTTAGATGAGTAGTGTCACGACTATTTTTGTATTTAAGACTAACGTTGAGGCTTTTAAGACGCTGATCAACATTTTTTTATACACTGCTCATTCAGCTGATATACCGAGTTCCTTATGGCTAACAATAATTTTACGACCGCTACTACTTTATTTAAACGTCCATTATTAGCAACGATGACGGCAGCAATGCTTGTCAGTATCGGTTTAACTGGCTGCTCGTCACCTGACTCAAATGAGACGGAAATAGACGACACTAAGGTTGAGAATAAAACAGCGGATGCGGCTTCAAACGTCGCTAATAATGATGCCGTTTCTGTCAATGCTATCGATATTGATACAGTAAAAGGGGATGTCAGCCTACCGATCAATCCCTCACCAATAGCGGTCTACGACATGACCCTATTGCAGGACTTGGCGGCGCTTGATGTCGCAGTCACAGGTATCCCAAGTGGTCTAAAATTGGATAACTTGTACTCCAAAAATCAGCCGGATCCAGAAGAGGTGGGTACGGTATTTGAGCCTGATCTTGAAGCCCTAAACGCCATGCAGCCACAAGCGATTTTGGTCGGCTCACGTATGGCAGAAAAATACAATGAGCTCTCAAGCATCGCGCCCACACTTGATATGACGATCGATACCACCAATATTTACGAGTCCAGCAAACAGCGCTTGCATGATTTGGGGGCCTTGTTTGGCAAAAGTGATGAGGCGCTAAAGCTGCAACAAAACATCGACGGACTGATTGATGAAACCAAAGCTTTGAGCCAAGACAGCGGTACCGGCTTGGTGGTCATGGTCAATGGTAATAAGCTGTCCGCCTATGGTGATAAGTCGCGCTTCGGGTTTATCCATAGCGTGCTTGGCGTGCCAATGGCAGATAAGCAAATCGAGGACGCGCGTCACGGCCAGCCGATCTCGTTTGAGTACCTGCAAAAAACCAATCCGGACTGGTTGTTTGTCATCGACCGCAGCGCGGCTATCGGTGAAGATGGCGTGGGCGCAAAAGCGGTACTCGATAATCCGCTAGTGGCGCAAACCAATGCGTGGTCAAAAGACCAAGTGGTGTACCTAAGCCCAGACTCCTACCTGGCATTTGGTGGTTATAATCAGTGGATGCAAGACTTGACCTCGATTAAGACCGCTTTTAGTAATGCAAAATAATACCTCAAATACTCTAGCGTAGGCTGATTTCTCATTCAGCCTACAACAGCTTTTAAGCCAGTAGCCGTTATGTCATTATTTTCTAAACGTAATAACAGTAGTGCCTATCATGCGACTCACGGCGCGGCGAGCTTAACAGCAGTCTCATCTTGGCGCTCAGGATATGGTGCTCGCAGCCCTACCAGCAAGCGCACCCCGCCGCCGTGGCTCATCAATGGTGGCAGCTTAGTGGTTATGAGCTTATTGGTGTTATTAAGCTTATCCATTGGGGTAGCTGACTTCTCTTGGTCGGGTATGCTACAAAGCTTAGTGAATCATAGCGCCAATGCAGACAGCTCGCTGATGCTGGTCAGCCGTCTGCCGCGTACCATTGCCATTATTTTGACCGGTATTGCGATGGCGGTGGCAGGCATGATTATCCAAGTGGTGCTCAAAAACCGCTTTGTGGAGCCCTCCATGGTAGGCGCCACCCAAAGCGCCGCGTTAGGGCTATTGGTGGTCAGTTTGCTGTTTCCTGCCAGCACCTTATTGATCAAAATGAGCGTGGCAACCGTGACCGCGCTTATTGGCATGATGGTGTTTATGGCGCTCATCCACCGTATCCCGCCGACGGATTTTTTGATGATTCCGCTGATTGGTATTGTTTTTGGCGGTATTATTGAGGCGATTACCACCTTTATTGCCTATCAGACTGAGACCTTGCAGATGCTCAGCGTCTGGCAGTTTGGTGATTTCTCAAGCGTATTAGCTGGTCGTTACGAGCTGCTTTGGCTGACGGGCGCCCTCTGCGTCATTGCTTATATTATCGCGGATAAGCTGACCATCGTCGGCTTGGGTGACAATATCGCATTGAATTTGGGTATTAGTAAGCGTCAGGTTACTTGGATTGGCGTTGGTATGGTCGCCATGATGAGTGCGATGGTCGTGGTGACGGTTGGTATGATTCCGTTCATCGGTCTGGTTGTTCCCAATATCGTCAGCCGTATCATGGGGGACAAATTACGGCGTAGCCTGCCTGCGGTCGCGCTACTTGGCGCTTCTGCTGTGTTGCTGTGCGATATCATTGGGCGTTCTATTCGCTACCCATTTGAAGTGCCTGTCGCTACGGTATTCGGTGTGGTCGGTACGGTGCTGTTTTTATGGCTGTTATTGCGTGCTCCAGCTGAACAGTAGCACTATGTTTACTAACTTGTATTCATTTTCAGCACTCATTTACTGTCGTTTGTTTTTGCTTTATTAGCTAAGCTTGGCACCATAGGGGTTTTATATGTTCTCATCAACTAAGCTTACTTCTACAAAGATTGGTGCTACCAAAACCAGCACAGCGATAGATAACTTATCTTCAACAGACGGTCAGTATTCAGCCGCTACCCAAAGTCAGTTAGCAAAATTTTGGGCATTCATAGCTGCATATCCAAAATCCATAGCAGCTATCATTCTACTCATATCAATGACTTTGTTTCTGACCCTCAATGTCAATGGTTATTGGGATTTTGCGCTACCCTTACGCGGCAAAAAACTGCTGGCGCTCGTGGTGGTCGGCTATGCGATTGGGGTATCGACGCTCCTGTTTCAGACGCTAACGCACAATCCGATTTTGACGCCCTCCTTACTTGGCTTTGACTCGCTTTATGTGCTGCTGCAAAGTCTATTGGTGTTCTTTTTAGGGGCGATGAGCTTTGCCAGCATCAACCCCATTGCCAAGTTTACCCTTGAGATCGTTTTGATGTTTGGCGCCTCCTTATTGTTATTTAAGCTGCTGTTTTCTAAAAGCAGTCAGGATTTGACGCGACTGATACTAGTGGGCGTAATCTTTGGCGTGCTGTTTCGTAGCTTATCAGCTTTAATTGCGAGGCTGATTAATCCCGATGACTTTGTGGTGGTACAGTCGGCAAGTTACGCGCAATTCAATACCGTCAATCCGCAGCTACTGGGCATCAGTATGGTTATCTGCGTGATAAGCGCTCTGTTTGTCTGGCGCTGTCGTTACCAGTGTGATGTGTTGATGCTCGGTAAATCGCAGGCCATTAACCTTGGCATCAATTATCAACGCTTGGCATTTGGACTGTTAATCGTCATCGCTGTATTGGTCGCCACCGCCACCGCGCTAGTGGGTCCGGTGACTTTCTTTGGGCTACTGGTCTGCGCCTTGACCAACCGTTTGGCGCGTCATATGTATCATAGTGAGCGGCTGATACTCGTCAGTCTGATCGCCATGATTTGCTTGGTATTGGGTCAAACGATATTTGAGCAACTGCTCGGTATGGCTGGCGTGTTGTCCGTAGTGATAGAGCTAGCGGGCGGATTGATGTTTTTGGCATTGATATTTATGTCTCAACGTCGTTCTTTATGACTATTTAGCTGACACTATTCATTTAGTTAATACGATTCATCAAGAAAACCCTAAGATTTTTTAAAATAAGACGATTATGATTAAACTGAATAATATCTCTCACCATATCGGTAAACAACAGATCTTGCATGACATTACGTTGACCTTACCAACAGCACAGGTGATTGCTCTGATTGGCCCTAATGGCGCTGGGAAGTCTACGTTGTTTTCTGTCATGGCCCGCTTGCAGCCGCTACAATCCGGTCAAGTGAGCTTCGGTGAATATGATATTGTCAGCTGTCAAGCACGGACACTTGCCAAGACTGTCGCTATGCTCGGGCAAGACAATCATGTACAAGGACGCCTGCGCGTACATGAGCTGCTGATGTTTGGTCGTTACCCTTATCATCAAGGACAACCCACCGCAGATGATCAGCAAAAAGTGCAAGAAATCCTTGAGCGCTTTGAGCTTGAGCCACTTGCCGAGCGCTTCTTGTCGACACTGTCAGGTGGACAGCGTCAGCGCGTACTTATCGCTATGATTGTCTGCCAAGATACGCCCTATCTGCTGCTCGATGAGCCATTAAATAATTTGGATATGTATCATTCGGGCCGCCTCATGCGTGAGCTGCGTGAGTTAAGCCACAGTCAACAAAAAACTGTAGTAATTGTCCTGCATGATATCAATCAAGCCACACAATTCGCTGACACCGTAGTCACCATGAAAGAAGGCCAAGTGATGGCTGTTGGTCAGCCTGTCGATGTCATCACGCAAGAAACGATGAAAGAGTTATACAACGTCGATGTAACTGTGCTCAATCATCAGGGCCGTCCAGTGATTGTTGATACGGTTTAAGATAAGGTAGGCAAAAAACTAAAACTGTCGCTTAAAAGGCACTGTTACCTAATAGTTGGTATCTAAAACATCGAGGCTTATTAGGACATACAGCTTGGGACGGACTTCTCTTTGGTTGTTATGCTTGACTTATAACGCTAACGCGGCATCTTCACGCTTAATGACTTTGTGCTCATCTTCACTATTATCTAGCTTCCAGTAACTGGAGATATAAAAATAGGCTTTATTCACGCTTTTTTCTTTAAAGTAGCGGCGTAGCGCGCGCATACTATTGAACTCACACGCCGTCCACACGGCCACCTCACCGTCCAGCCAGTCCAGCGTGTTAATTTTATCTAATAACGGATAGTGGCTATCGGTGGTTACCGGATTTATCACCCAATGGATCGTGATGTTTTCTGGTTTTTGTAGCGGCTGAATATCGTCTTCGCTTAATACTTCTATCACTGCATAGCCCGTAGCGTCTTTAGGCAGCTGTGCCAAATTGACGGTGATGGCTGGCAGGGCGGTCATATCACCTGCCAATAAAAACCAATCCGCCTCATGATTGATAAGCTTTTTGGGGCCTGGTCCCCCGATCATAATGGTATCACCGACCTGTACGGTTTTGGCCCAATGTGAGGCAGGACCTTCAGCGCCTTTGTGATTGAGACCATGCAACACAAAATCGACATCAATCTTATCAGCGCGTTGCTGGATAATGGTATAGGTACGCATGATAGGCTTTTGCCCTACCTCTCCTGCAAACATCAGCTTAATATAGCTACTTTCTTGATCTGCTGGGAAGCCTTGCATGCCTTCACCGCCAAGCGTAATGCGGCGCATGTTTGGGGTGGTATTAGCGATGCCTTTTACTTCCAATAGTCTTGGATTAGGTTTGGCCATTTTCAGCTCCTTTTAACTGTCTCGTTGACCCACTTTAAAAAAGATACAGTATCTTAGTGGGATCTAAAATTACGATAAAAAAAGCCAGCTCTCATACAGACAGCTGGCTTTTTTGTACTTAAAATACCAAAAAAGGTTTAGAATTGATACGTGAGTGAGGCTTTGATGTTGCGACCTGGCTCAAAGTCAGTACTCTCATCTTCAATGGCATTGAAGCGTGACGCATGGCTGGCATAGGTTTCATCAAACAAGTTATACACTCCAAGCGTTGTAGTAACATTATCAAGCTGACGCGGCGCGTAATCCATATAGATATCGTGTACGTCATAGCTTGGCTTAGTCTCTCCTTGATTGTCAGTGATAGAGGCGACATAAGTACTGCGCCAGCCAAGCCCAACCATATCATTTGGTGCATAGTTTAAGTTGACCATATAGCGATCGCCTGAGTCAGCACTACCGCCGCTCACTGAGGGAATGCTATCGCCAGTCTTATCGCCTTCGCTACGGGCACGCGAATAGCTCAGACCCATGCCAAAGTCTTGAACAGCATAGTTGGCCGCCAGCTCAACACCATCTATCTTATAGTCTTCATCACTGTTGTACATACCTTGGCACTCACCGCCTATCGCGCCAGTTTCGCAGTCCAGACCAAACCTGCCTGGGCGATCACCCGTACGCATATACAGCTGATAGTCTTCGATATTGGTTCTAAAGTATTTTGCACTCAGTTGTAGCGCATCATCAGCGACGGTTAGATCGCGTAGTGTAGTAGCCACACCAACTTCAGAGTTATAACCCTCTTCTGGCTTGAGATCATTATTGACATAAAGTCCTTCACCGTTTTTATTAAACACGGCTTGAGCCAAATCTGGGCCATTAAACAGCTGAGTATAACTAGCAAATACTTGCGTGCGCGGGGCAATCTCGTAGCTGGCCGCCAAAGCACCGACGACATTGTCATAAGTGGAGCCACCCGCCACAAATTCAGGCGATTTATAACGGTCATAGCGCACGCCTGGCGTCAGGGTCAATTTGCCCATTTGCCATTGGTCTTCTAGATAGACTGAAGTGTTATTGGCACTGTCATCACCAGTCTGAGCACCATCTCGCGCCATTTCAGATTCTTTTTTATAATGCTCAGCGCCTGCGATTAGCTTATGGCGACCTGCATTGGTATCAATGACACTGGTGTTTTCAACTTTAGCGCCCGTGGTTTTTACTTTTGCATTCCAGTCATAGTCTGATGTTACCTCAGCATTATTATTACGAGAAATCTCTGTCTCGGTTTGATAAACAGTGGTATCAACATCAACCAGCTTATTTAGCGGATTGAAATTGTAGTCGAGCGTATAAGTGTCGCGTTTTACCTGTTGCGGTATTGGGTCATCACCTAAGCTTGGAAAATCCGGACGAAATGGGAAAACACCTTCTTTGTCGGTACGGCTAAAGCTTGCACCCACTCGGTGATTGTCCGTGAGATAAGCACCAGCTTTTAATAAGACATTTTCGCTTTCGCTGTCTTCAAACAATTCGCGGCCGCTGCCATCTTCGCCTGAGTCTGTATCACGTTTGCCATAGTAGGCCAATAAATCGACATTATCAGTTGGCGCGCCATAGACCGTCGCTGATGTGAGTAGCTCGTCATTATTACTGGCATAACCGGCTTTTAATTTTGCGCCAATTTTTTGACCAGGTCTTAGCAAGTCTGCGGCATCAACGGTTTCAAACGCGACTGCACCGCCCAAGGCATCATTGCCAAGCGTGACTGAGTTGTTGCCCACGGACACCTCAGCTTGCTTGAGCAAGTCAGGATCGATGGTGACATCGCCCATATGATAAAACAGTGGCCCTTCTTGGCGCGCGCCATCGATTGAGACTTTTAAATTGGTATCATCAAGGCCACGCACACGGATGCGCTGATTGACTGTGGATGTGCCGCCGACTGTCACCCCTGGCACCACGTTTAAAAAATCGCTCAAATGGCTGGCCTGCTTGGCGGGCGTATAATCTTCGATATAAACGCTGTCTTCTTGTACTTTATCTCTGACCGACGTATTGGCCGTAACGGTAATGGTTTGTAAGGTCGTACTAGGCGTATTGTCTGCCGCCGCACTGGCCGCTTGTGTCCATAATATGGCTGCCACACCCATTGATAATACGGTTAATGGGTTGGATGAGATTGATAACTTTACTTCACGCATAACACACTCACTTTAATGACGGTCAAAATTATATTTTTAGAATTACTATTAAAAACTGTTTATCAACGGTTTTTACCCTAACTCACCTTTTAAATACTTATCTGCTTTTAACAAGATTGGTTTTACAACAACTAAAGCTTCAATCGTAATCAGTTAATTACATATAATAAGAATATTGTAAATGTTAATGATAATGATTAACATTTAAATAATGGCAAGTATGATAACGGAGTAATAACATTTTGGCAATAATTAATATGAGAATTTAATATTAGAAAAACATTGCAATTAGCTACCTTTTCGTTATACGCTAAGATATCTGACCATATAGTCAGGTTTTTTAGGTATTATAGTTAATGACATTAATAAATAGATGATTATTGACATAGTTAGTGCTATTTAAAGAAGTTATAAATCAGCTACATACAGTTGGTTGCGTAACACTTTAAGCAAGCGACTGTTATAACTCTTTTATAGTAAATTAACTATTAATAATGGCTAATCGGTTTTATTAATTAGCACAAGGATCAGTGCGACTCTTTGTTGGATAGATAGGCAATACGATTCGTTATATAGTTTTAAGCGAATAGGGAGTTCTAGCTTACACACTTCCTGTATTACTAAATATTTCTGATAAGGATTGGACTAAAAAGTCACTCTAGGAGGAAGCCCAGATGAGTAAGACCACTCAAGGAAACCCTGATTTATTATACGGTCTGCATGATCGTCCCGCCCCTACAAAAGCATTTTTAGGTGCCGTACAGCACGTCTTAGCCGCTTTTGTCGGCGTTATTACTCCCTCATTAATCATTGGTGGTGTTTTAGGTCTGGGTGAACATATTCCCTACCTTATCAGTATGGCCCTGATGGTATCTGGGGTTGCTACCTTTATTCAGACTCGCAAGGTCGGCCCTGTAGGCTCAGGCCTTATGGCACTACAAGGTACCAGCTTTGGTTTCTTAGCGGCCGTATTGGCGGCAGGTTTTGTAGTCAAAAACAAAGGGGGAAGTCCTGAAGAGATTTTATCGGTCATCTTTAGTATCACCTTCCTTGCAGCATTCGTTGAAATCTTTTTAAGCCAGTTCATCACTAAACTTAAGTCCCTGATGAGCCCAATCGTCACTGGTTGTGTCATTGTCACTATCGGTCTGTCACTCACTAAAGTTGGTCTAACCGATCTAGCAGGCGGTGTTGGTGCTGAAAATTTTGGTAGCATACCAAACTTGTTACTAGGTGGCGGTGTCTTAGTGAGCGTAGTGCTTATTAGTATCGTACCCAATAAAGTTATTCGCTCAAGCGCTATTTTTATTGGTCTGATGTTAGGCTTGCTGATAGCAGCATTTATGGGTCGTATCGACTTCTCTTTAGTCGCTGAAGCCCCACTATTGACTGTACCTATTCCTTTTAAGTTTGGTTTTGGTTTTGATTGGCAGGCGTTTATTCCTATTGCCTTTATGTATATCATTACTAGTATTGAGACTGCGGGTGACTTAACTGCGACCTCAATGATCTCAGGCGAGCCTATTAAAGGTCCAATATACGAAAAACGTATTAAAGGTGGGGTATTAGGTGATGGTGTCAACTCCGCCATTGCTGGCATATTTAACAGCTTCCCAGTCACTACGTTTAGTCAGAACAACGGTGTTATTCAGATGACAGGTATTGCCAGTCGTTATGTTGGCTTCTATGTCGCTGGTATCTTATTCTTTATGGGTTTATTTCCTATCTTGGGCGCTATATTTACTCAGCTGCCAAAACCAGTTGTTGGCGGAGTAACCTTGCTAATGTTTGCAACCGTGGCCACCGCTGGTATTCGTATTCTATCAACAGTGAACTTTACTCATCGCAACATTTTAATCATTGCCACATCTTTAGGCCTTGGCTTGGGGGTTGCATTTGTACCTGATGTATTCGCACAAATGCCACAGCTATTCCGCAATATCTTTGGTTCAGCAGTGACGATGTCAGGTATAGTAGCTATTATGCTTGATATGATTTTACCGAAGAGCTTCGGTGTTGAATACGATACTGATGAGCAGCATCATGAGGATGGCTTGAAACCTGTACACAAATCACCTCAGAGTAAAAATGAGGTCGAAAGACAGGCGCTATAATTTGCCCTTCATTTAATTGAGTACAGCAAGAAGGGCTTGCTGTACTTTTAGTACCTGTTTAACGATAAAGCACTCATACAGCTCCATTGTTAATAGGGTTTTTCGTATTGACTATACAAGCCATTAAAGACCACAGCCTTTCAAGATAAACGGTACCAAAAACTCAGCCGCTCGTGCTTCATCTTGCTTATCATAAGCATTTTTCTCCATTAGACCGACGATTTCTGTTTCAAATTCAGCATACCTTTGAGTTGTCGCCCAAATCAGAATCAGCAATTGTAATGGATCAACAACGCTTATTTTGCCTTGTTCATGCCATGTCTTCATTACCTGCGTTTTATCCAGTGCCCACTCTTTCATCGTAGTCGACATAAAATCATGGAGGTGCGGTGCACCGCCGATGACCTCAAGCGCGAACAGCTTATGTCGGTTTGGATTGGCAAATGCCTGATGCAGCTTGGTACGTACAAACTTTTCGATAACGACTTTGGGATCACTATCCACTGTCATGGTAATCAGCCCCTCGTTCCATTCTTGAATAATAGAATGCAGCACAGCCTTGTACAGATTTTTTTTATTTTTAAAATAATAATGAATATTGGCTTTTGGTAACCCTGCTCGATCAGCGATACCTTGCATGGTGGCACCGCGATAGCTTTGTAGAACAAACTCCTCTTCAGCCGCTGACAAAATCAGTGCCTGATTTTGCGCGCGTATATCTTGTTGACTACGATGAGTATATGCTTCAAAGGCGGATGAGATGTTTTCTTGATTTTGATGAGCCATATTTTAAACCATTAGGTATTATTGTTGAGTAGCTATGTTCTGGTGAACAAATGAGTTGAATTGTTGGTTTTTATAGAACAATTTTTAGTTTTTATAGAACATAGTAAGATAAATACAAGTATTTCGCATAAAGTAGTTGACCAAATGGTCAGGTTTAAGCAGAATAGGTAATATTAAAGCAATAACTACTTAAGTAATACTACTTTTGTATAAAAAGAAAAGGATTTCGTTGTGAGCTTAACTTTACAGCAATTTAATACTCTCTCGCAAGAAAAGGCGACCTCATGTCTCTTAACCTGTTGCACGAGCACCAGCTGGGCACAGAAAGTGGCGAATGCTCGTCCTTTTACAGATATAGATGCTTTACTCACTTATAGCGATGAAGCATGGCAACAGGCTCAAACGACTGAAGCAAATCTGCTTGAGGCCTTTGACGGTCATCCGCAAATCGGTAATGTCGACTCACTAAAAGAAAAATACCGCAATACTCAAGATAGCGCTGCGCATGAACAATCAGGCGCAAATGATGCCGAGGATGATGTGATTGCAGCACTGGCTCAAGGTAATCAAGACTATCTAGATAAGTTTGGTTTTATCTTTATCGTATTTGCCACGGGTAAAAGCGCACAGCAAATGCTGGACCTATTGTTAGCACGCCTACCAAACGATCGCGCTACTGAGCTGGTTAATGCTGCTAATGAGCAAAACAAAATTACGCGTTTGCGCCTACAAAAACTACTGGGCACAGCTTAACTTAAACTTCGTCTTACTTGTACAATAAATAAAAGGAATTATCATGTCAGGTACTCTCTCATCACATATCTTAGACACCCATCTTGGCAAACCTGCCGCTGACATCGCTGTGACGCTCCATCGTGTAAACGCAAGCGGTGAGGCATCACTATTGGCCAAGGGGGTCACCAACGCTGATGGTCGCGTAGCACCAGATAGCTGGTCTTTTGACCCGACTATTGACATTGCCGAATATCATTTAGATGTTGGTCGTTATACATTAACGTTTGATACTCAAACTTATTTTGACGCACAAAAGCTAACAGCTTTTTATCCGCAAGTGGTTATCGATTTTATGATAAGTGACAATGGTCATTATCATATACCGCTATTACTAAGCGCACATGGCTACAGTACCTATCGCGGTTCGTAAAAATTATTACATTTCAGTGTAAGAACATACTGAATGAAAGAACATTGGACAAAAGGACATTTGCCATATGGGTGCATATCTTCTCGATTGGGTCGCTTTATTTTTTCGCTGGTTTCACGTTATTGCTGGAATTGCATGGATTGGTGCGTCCTTTTATTTTGTTTGGTTAGATCTTAGCCTTCGTAAGCCACCACAATGGAAAACCGACAAAGGTATTTCAGGCGACTTATGGGCTGTACATGGCGGCGGTTTCTATGAGATTGCTAAATATAAGCTTGAACCTGAAGAGATGCCCAAAACTTTGCATTGGTTTAAATGGGAAGCTTATACGACATGGTTGACGGGCATGGCGATGCTTTCTATTGTTTATTATGCCAACGCCACCGCTTATCTCATCGACCCAAGCAAAATCGCTTTTGGTAGTGGCATTGGTGCCATATCAACAAGCTTACTATTTTTATTTGGCAGTTACTTTATTTATGAAGTGATTGTTCGCAGTCATCTAGGCAAAAATGCCTTTGTATTTAGCTCGACTATCTTTACCTTATTAATTATTGCAACGTGGGGTTCGTATCAGCTGTTCAGCGATCGCGCGTCCTTTATTCATATTGGTGCCATTTTAGGTACTGTGATGGCAGGTAACGTATTCTTTGGCATCATGCCAGCTCAGCGAGCACTTGTAGATTGTGTGCGGCGCGGTGAAAAACCAGGTAAAGAAGTTGCTGATCTAGCTCTACAAGCAAAAAACCGTTCACTGATGAACAACTATTTTACCTTACCGCTTATTTTTACCATGATTAGTAACCACTATCCGATGATGTATTCTCATGAGCATGGTTGGTTAATCTTAGTATTTGTAGGTATTATCACAGCCCTTGTAAGACACTATTTTAACCAAAAGCATTTAGGTAATACTCAAACAAAATTCTTATGGATTCCTGCGCTATTAACGTTATTATTAATTATTTGGATGCGTCCAGCCCCAATTAAGCCATTGCCTGCTGCTACAGCTCCAGTCGCTGCTGCACCTGCAGTGACTGACAGCACGCCACCGACTGCTAGTACAGATACTGAAGTAGAAAATGCTGCAGCCGTTGACACGACCAGTACTACTGACAGTGCTAATGATAGTAGCGCTGCTGAAACTGTACCAGTTACCGCCTCAGCTGACGATGCTATCATGGCTGTCGTGCATACGCGCTGTAGTACGTGTCATGCCGTGCAGCCGACTCAACAAGGATTTGCTGCCCCGCCAGCAGGCATCATCCTTCAAACGCCTGAAGATATGAAAATTCACAAAGCCAAAATCGTCACTGCAGTACAAAGTGGCTATATGCCTCTAGGCAACATTACGCAATTAACGGATGAAGAACGTCAGCAGATCGTCGCTTACACTTCAGGTTTGTAGTTTTCAAATACCGACTCTTATGGTGTAAGTAATAATGCTAAGCTCATGATTACTTACCGTTTACAACGTTGTCGCTATTCATTCAGTTAAGTCAAAAATTATCTTGACCAATGACTTAGACATCCTTAAAGTGTTAACAATGGATATTATTAAGTGTTAACAATCTCAGTTACGATTGACTCTAATCTAAAGGAAGAAAAGGATGTCTAATAATGAGCGACAAGGAAGTCAGCAGAATACTCATAAGAACACGGCTCTCTATGACTGTAATAAGTTTAATCCCGAGCGTAAAAGCTCCAGATTATACAATGAAGATTTAGCACCGTTACAGCCAGAACAGCGCAACTGGGGCTGGTTTGCGATATTTAATGTCTGGTCTAATGACATCCAAAGTTTATTTGGTTATACCCTTGCTGCGTCTTTGTTTTTGAGCTATGGTTTGAGTGGTTGGTGGGTTATGGCAGCCATTATCTGTTCAGGCTTTATCGTCATGTGGATGGTGAACTTAACTGGTAAGCCTAGTGTCAAATATGGTATTCCTTTTCCTGTATTGATACGTGCCAGCATGGGCATCAACGGTGCCAATTTACCTGCTATTTTACGCGCTATTATCGGTATCTTCTGGTATGGGGTGCAGACCTACTTTGCCTCGACCGCAGTCGCCATCTTATTGGCAATCTTTATAGGCAGTCCGGATACAACATTTTTAGGTTTAAACAGTACCGCATGGATTGCTTTTGTGATTGTTTGGGTATTTCAGATTCTGCTATTTTGGGCAGGTATTGAGCCAATCAAGCACTTTTTAAATTGGGCAGGTCCCCTGGTTTATGTTGTGATGGTCGTCCTTATGGCGGTTATTTGGTATCAGTCAGGTTCTGAGTTGCTACCAGCCATCAACTCTATCTTTGCAAGTGGCAGTGATTACAGTGGAAACTCCATCCAAGCATTTACTGCTATCGTCGGTACGATGGTTGCTTACTTTGCCGCAGTCGTCATCAACTTCGGGGATTTCTCACGCTTTCTACGCAGCGAGCGTGATATGCGCTTAGGTAACTTAGTGGGTCTACCCATTAATATGGTGTTTTTCTCTTTCATCGCTTTGGTCATTACTGCTGGTACCTTGGTCATATTTGGTGAAGCGTTGACCAATCCATCGGACATTGTTGATAGAGTGGACACCCTCTCCTTGACTATTGTTGCGGCGGTGACCTTTTTTGCTGCTACGGTCGGTATCAATATGGTCGCAAACTTTATTCCTCCAGCTTACGATTTGGCCAATTTGTTCCCTAAACATATTAACTTTCGTAGGGGCGGCTTAATCACTGCTATTATCGCCTTCTTTGTTGGCGCACTGTGGTTATCATTCATCAGTAAGATCGGTATTGTTGGTTTTGTCAATGCTGTCGGTGCCATCATCGCTCCATTTTTTGGAATCTTGGTAATCGATTACTACCTGATTAAACGTCAACATATCGATATGAATGATTTGTTTTCTGATCAGCCAACAGGCGCTTATTATTACTACAAAGGCTGGAACATTCGTGCGCTTATCGCCTTTGCCATCGGTGCTTTATTCTCTATTGCCACGGTGCTGATACCAGCGCTTACCAAGCTTGAAGGCTATGGTTTCTTGTTAGGTGCCGCATTAGGGGGTGTCGTATATTGGGTCTTGATGCGCTCTTATGCAGTAGATCCTGACACAATAGTAGAATGAGAACCACAGTATAAAAATAAGCCTGCTTGTAAAAGTCAGTACAAACGATCTTATCTTTGTACTGACTATTTGCTCAATAGGCGTTGCTACAATATCAAAACGGTTAGATCACTAATGAAGCCTACTCATAACGCTCAATCGATAACATTCAACTCGTAATAAATACGCGATAACGCTCTATTATATTTTTATCGCGTTCTTATCCTCTTTTAGTTAGTAAGTTTCGAGCGACTATACTGCTCTGTTTTTATAAAGGATTAAACAAAATGACAAAAAAGATTACCAGCGATTTTAATCATGATGCCTACCCCCGCGATCTAAAAGGCTATGGTGCCAATCCGCCACAAGTAAACTGGCCAGGCGGTGCAAGAATAGCGGTGCAGTTCGTCCTAAATATCGAAGAGGGCGCAGAAAACAGTGTCATGCATGGCGATGGTCAGTCTGAGCGCTTTTTATCGGATGTTTTAGGGACACCAGAATTTAACAACCGTCACCAGTCTATCGAGTCTGCCTTTGAATACGGTAGCCGTGTGGGCGTTTGGCGAGTGTTAGATGTTTTTAAAGAATATGGTCTACCAATTACCACCTTTACTTGTGCTTCTGCTGCTGAAAAGACACCGCACATTATTGAGCGTGTTTTAGAAGACGGGCATGAGGTGGCAAGCCACGGACTACGCTGGATCACTTATCAATACATGTATCGTGAGACGGAGCGTGAACATGTACGCCGAGCAACTGAAATCTTTAATCGCATGCTCGGTGGTCAGCCACTAGGTTGGTACACTGGGCGTGATAGCCCTAATACACGTGAGCTGGTCGCTGAGCAAGGTGGCTATATCTACGACTCTGATTCCTACGCTGATGAACTACCTTACTGGCTCAATGTGAAGGTAGAAGAAGGCAGTCAGCTAACCCGCAAGCCGCATTTGGTTATTCCTTATACCCTTGAAACCAACGATATGCGTTTTGCGTCAAGTCCAGGATTTACCAATGCTGAACCCTTTTATCAGTATTTAAAAGACAGTTTTGATACCCTTTATGAAGAAGGTGCCAAAGAAGGCAAAAACGCACCAAAAATGCTAACCATTGGCTTGCATTGCCGTATTATTGGCCGTGCTGGCCGTATTACTGCGCTCAAACAATTTTTAAAATACATCACCAGCAAGCCTGATGTTTGGGTCTGCCGCCGCGATGAAATCGCCAAACATTGGTACGAAAATCATCCTGCCACAGATGACAATACTGCTAATTGGATGTAATCTATAATGAATGACATTGTTAATTGTCATAAAGGTGAACTTATGAAAACTACGATAATTGCTCAGCCTTTAACTAAAGCTGCATTTAAGCCATATGGCTCAGTGATTGAGCCTTATAGCGATGAAGAAAAAACCCCCGAAAATAGCTGGGATATCAATCGCGGTTATGCTTGTCGTCATGACTCCATCACAAAAGTTGCTCTTGACGGCGGAGAGGTTGGTCTTAGTATATTCCGTACTAAAAGACGTGATTGCCCTATTACTCTATCAGTTATGGAATATCATCCGTTTGGTACACAAGCTTTTTTTTCTATGAATTCAACAGACTATTTAGTCGTCGTGGCCAAACCAGGCGATCCACCTAAATCAGCTGATGATTTAGAAGTTTTTTATGCTTATTCGCATCAGGGCGTTCAATATGACGCTAACGTTTGGCATCATCCGCTACTTGCTCTAAACGCTGATTGTGACTTTTTAGTTATCGATCGCATTAATGGTGAGGGCAATAACTGCCATGAATTTGAGATTGATGATTGGGAAGTTTGCATTGATGTCGCTACTGAGCAAGCTAGGTCAAATAGAGCAAAGGCTAATACTGTTTAGAAGTTAGATGATTCATAATTTTACAGATATAACTCCTCTTTGCTCTATGAGTTTAAATACAAATTTATCGTGACACAAAACTGCTAAGGAACATCAATTATGTCAACAAAAAGTACTTATTACGCCCCTACAGGCGGCTTGCCTCCGCAAACGCAATTACTATCTGACCGCGCTATATTCACTGAAGCTTATGCCATCATTCCCAAACGTGTGCTCACTGATATTGTTATCAGCTACCTACCGTTTTGGCAAGGTATGCGCATGTGGGTGATTGCACGCCCACTGACAGGTTTTTCTGAAACTTTTTCACAATATATCGTCGAAGTTGAACCTAATGGCGGCTCAGAAAAACCTGAGCTAGATGCAAAGGCTGAAGGTGTCATATTCGTCGTCGAAGGTGAGATGGACATGACCATAGAAGGCGTATCACATCATCTTGAAGCGGGTGGATATGCATTTTTACCACCTGGTTGCAAATGGTCGTTGAAAAACAATGGCGACAAGCATGTTAAATTCCACTGGATACGTAAAGCTTATCAATTTGTAGAAGGTATTGATGTGCCTGAACCCTTTGTCACCAGCGATCACGAAGTCGAAGCGATTGAAATGCCAGGTACAGAAGGTGTATGGAAAACCACTAGATTTACAGAGCAATCAGACATGCGTCACGATATGCATGTAAACATTGTTACTTTCCAGCCAGGTGGTGTGATTCCATTTGATGAAACTCATGTGATGGAACATGGTTTATATGTACTAGAAGGTAAAGCGGTCTACCACTTAAACGCTGAGTGGGTAGAAGTTGAAGCGGGTGACTTTATGTGGCTGCGTGCGTTCTGCCCACAGTCTTGCTACGCTGGCGGTCCTGGACCGTTTAGATACTTACTCTATAAAGATGTGAACCGTCATATGCCGTTTATTCGTCCAGAACGATAGGTAACTTTGAGTAATAAGCGCTATAAATACATACTACTCCATAATAGAGCCAGCTAATAACCATTAGCTGGTTTTTTGTTTTTATAGCAAATTGAATCATAATAAAGTAGTTCTTTGATCAAGTACTGGTAAAACAATCAATAACTGTACTTGTTTTCCATGTACTATTGCACTAGAATACTGAAACAGTATATTATTCATCCTACTATCATAAAGATTAAATACCATGAGCATTGATCCCTATCACAGTTTATTAACTCATTTAGCAAATTGCAGTGACAGTACCGCTATTGACGTGTTATTTAGTGCGTTATTGACTGATAAAGAACAGCAAGAAATCGCCAATCGTATTCGTATTTTTGATCTATTAGCACACGGTATGACTCAGCGTGAGATATCTGAACAATTAGGCGTCGGTATTGCCACTGTCTCGCGTGGGGCCAAAGTGATGCAAAGTCATGATGTCAGTGCGCTACTAGCGACCCATAGACAAGATGCTTAATAAATAAGATCACACAACTTGAATCTATTTTTTGCCAATATTTATAAATCTCCTCGGACATTGTTATGAGCTCTTCTATATCCCAACATGATCATCCTGCTGCGATTGATATTCCCAGCAAACCACAACGCATCAAACTGACACAAGATATCGATTTTTTCGCGCTATTTAAACGTATTGAGCGTGCTTTTGAGACCTGTTATCTACTCGAGTCATTGGGCGAAGATGGTCATATGGCACGTCACCATGCCATCGGTTTTGATCCAGTTATGACTATCGCAGCCATTGACCGCACTACCCTGGCTATCACTGATAATAAAACAGCGAATACCAAACATTATCAGACTGGCAACCCTTACCAGTTGCTGCGAAAAATTACGCCGCAGCATGTCATTGCTCGTGACCAAAGCGGTGGGCTGGTCGGCTATTTAGGTTATGACAGTGTCAATTTTTTTGAGCCAAGTCTTAATGCTAAGCCCAGTGACGATTTTGAACCCTTTAAATTTGGCGTGTATTTAGATGGATTGACGCTAGACAAAATGACCGGGGAAATCTTCTATTTTTATTACCCGACTGCTCAGCAAGACAATCGTATTGAGCAAATCAAAGCCCTACTTGATGAGCCAGCGCCTAGCTATGAAGCGCCCAGAGTTGATTTTTTGGGCGATGGCATGAGTTCAGAAGAACATGCCAAGGTAGTGATGCAGGTCAAAGAAGACATTATCTCTGGTCGTATTTTTCAGTGCGAGGTCGGCTTTAAGTCAAAGTACCGTATCGTTGGTGACAAAATGCCGATTTATGAAAAGCTACGGGCGGTCAATCCGTCACCACATATGTATTTTATGAAATTTGCCGAGCAGTGCATCATTGGTGCCTCCCCTGAGCTGCTGTTTCGCTTACGTCAAGGTGAGATGGAGACCTACCCACTCGCAGGCACCGCTAAGCGTGGCGTCGATATAGTGGAGGACCGTAAGCTTGCTCGTGCCTTACTAAATGATGCTAAAGAGATTGCCGAGCACAATATGCTTGTTGACCTGCACCGTAATGATATCGGCCGCGTCGCGCGCTTTGGCACGGTAAAAGTACGCAGTCTAATGGACATCAAACGCTTCTCACATGTCCAGCACATTTCTTCTGAAATCGTTGGGATTTTGCACCCTAATGAAGATATGTTTAGCGCTCTAGCCAGCAACTTTCCCGCTGGCACCTTATCAGGGGCACCAAAAGTAGAGGCTATTAAGGTCATCAATGAGTTAGAGCCTGATGGTCGCGGTGCTTATGGCGGCGCGCTTGGTTCGTTTAATTTTAATGGCGATTGTATTTTTGCTATTCCTATTCGTAGTCTATTTATCAATGGTGAATCCGCTTACGCGCAAACTTGCGGCGGCAATGTCTACGACTCCAACCCTGCTGATGAATATCTTGAGATTCAGCGTAAGCTTTCTGCCATGAAAGTGGTGTTAGACAGCTTTATGACCGCCTAACTTTCCTATATCTCAGTAAAGAGCTTATGACTTATGAACGTTTTAATTATCGACAACTACGACTCCTTTACCTTTAACTTATATCAATATATCGGCGAGATTTTGCAAACCATGGATGATGATAAAGACGGCACTAACGCTGCAAACGTCATCGTTAAACGCAACAACGAGATTACTTTGCCTGACGTACAAGCGATGAATCTTGACCGTATTATCATCTCACCCGGCCCTGGCTCCCCCGATGATCCAGCCTATTTTGGCATCTGTGCAGAAGTAATTGAGACACTGGGTAAGACGGTGCCACTACTGGGTGTTTGCTTAGGCATGCAAGGTATCGCTCATGTATTTGGCGGAGATGTGGTTCAAGCTAGCGTACCGATGCATGGCAAAGTCTCAGCCATTCGCCATGATGACGCAGGTGTCTACCAAGGCTTGCCGCAAGAACTTGAAATCATGCGCTACCACTCACTTATGGTACGAGCAGATACTTTGCCTGAGTGTTTAAGCGTCACAGCTGTCATTGCAAATGATGCATACCATCATTTAAGCTTGGCTGAGTCAGCGCTTGCAGGAGATGAGATTATGGGATTGCAGCATAAAGAATACCCAATTCAGGGCATGCAGTTTCACCCTGAGTCCTTTGCCACCGAAGGCGCCAAACGGCTACTTACCAATTTTTTATTGCAAGTGTAGTTTGTTTTAAGTAAGTATAATTACGCGCTACTGGTATAGATACTCTTTACTTTCTGCCACTTCGCACTCGTCGCTGGTATCTATTTAATGATGACTTATCAACTTGTGTTAGCGCGTTAGTCACACTTTCATGATAGACTGAAAAGACGAACAAAAGGCAGCCTTTAATCAGGTTGTCTTTTATTATTTCAGCATGGTAATGAAGAAAAAGCTTGAAGAGGTTGTTTTTCGAGTTTGATAATACATAACAATAGAGAGCGATATGGCAAATACTGATAGCATAATGTCAGCGCGGCAATCGTGGATAGGCACCATCCAAATCATTACAGCCGCTGTCTGTTGGGGTACTTTGGGAATATTTTCTACCTACCTCAATCAAATCGGCTTTAGTGGCTGGCAGATTACTATCTTGCGCGTCGTGACTGCCGCTCTTCTTATTCTTGTTATGCTACCAAAACTATGGCCCTATTTAATCAAACTGCGTCCAAAGCAGTGGCTGGGACTGGCGCTGCAATCGTTGATTGGCGTACTGGGTATGTCGATCTGTTATTTCTTTGCCGTTATTTATGTCGGTGCTGGCCCTGCAGTCTCTCTGCTTTATACTGCACCTGTTTTTAGTCTGTTATTTTCGGCTTTTTTATTAAACGAGTCTATTACACGGCAGTCGGCATTACTGGCACTCATGGCGGTATTTGGTGTGGGATTAACGATGCTTGGTGATGAGGCGCAAATCAATTGGGGTATCGTGCTCGGACTGCTATCAGGTGTGTGTTATTCCCTATATGGCGTACTTGGCAAACGCGCTATGCACTACGCTCATCCCGCACCTTTAGTGTTTTTTACCTCTATCATCATCAGTGCAAGCGTATTGCTCTTATTGCCCGAGACCTATAGAACTTACGAGCAATTACTAAGCTTGCCACTACGTACCTGGGGCTACGCTTTAGGACTGTCTTTGATTGGGACAGTGGCGCCCTTTGCACTTTACATGAAAGCATTGGTAAAACTTCCCGCCACGCGAGCATCGGTGTTTACTATCTTTGAGCCATTGACTGCCATTGCGTTAGCAATACTACTACTACATCAATCATTGTCGTGGATACAGTATGTGGGCGTGGTACTCATTTTGCTGGCAGCTTTATTAAATGCTCTCTTAAACGGTACGACGACTCGTGTACCGCGTTGGCTAAAAAGACGACAAAAAGTGTAGTGATTAAAAGTTGTGAGCGCTTATAGTCGATAAAGAGCTAAACCCTTAGCCATGATATTATCGTTAAAGAGGTGTTACTTCTATTACTTCATCGTTTACTAGAAAAGAAGGTTTTGAGCCGTCAGAATTCAATAGATAATTGTGGCTGTTTTAGCGACACTACTGCTCTATACGCTGTAAGAACGCTTGTGTACGTGGGTGTGTTGATAGCTCAAACATCTGCTTGGCACTACCCTCTTCGACCACATAACCGTCTTCAATTAAAACCACATGATCTGCCACTTCACGAGCAAAGTTAATCTCGTGGGTCACCACGACCATCGTCCAGCCTTCAGATGCCAGCTGCTTCATGGTCTCAAGCACGTCTTGCACTAGCTCTGGATCAAGTGCAGACGTTGGCTCATCGAACAACAATAATGACGGCTCGATCGCCAGCGCCCGCGCGATACCGATACGCTGCTGCTGGCCACCAGACAGCTGAAAGGGATACAGGTCAGCTTTTTCAGATAAACCAACTTTCTTTAGCAATGCTAAAGCTTGCTCGCGAGCTTGCGCTTTACTCTGACCTTGTACGATAGTCGGTCCGAGCATCAAGTTTTCAATCGCCGTCTTATGCGGAAACAAATTATAAGACTGAAACACCATACCAGATTTGCGTTGTAGCGCCAGTAGTGCTTTTTTCTTAGGGTTAGTAGCAAAATCAATCGTCAAACTGTCATCATCAAAAGCAATGACACCTTGATCAGGAATCTCTAGCGCATTTAAGCAGCGTAAAAAAGTTGTTTTACCTGACCCTGATGGCCCAAGTATCACCACTACCTTACCTTTTTCGATGGTCAAGTCGATGCCTTTGAGCACTTGATTATGACCAAAGGCTTTGTGAATATTGGTGACTTGAATCATAAAGGTTCCTGTTGTGCTAATAATACTAAAACTGCTGGTGAATGAGTCAATGAACTACTTAGCCACGTAACGATCAAGCCTAGTTTCAAGCTTACCTTGAATAAAGGTCAAGAACAGACAAATACCCCAATATATAAATGCCGCTTCGGTATAGACCAGCATAAACTCGTAGTTACGTGCGGTGATAATCTGGGCTTCTTTAAACAACTCGGTAACCAGTACCAGTGAGGCCAATGAGGTGTCTTTGACCAAACTGATAAAAGTATTGGATAACGGTGGTACCGATACCCGTAGTGCTTGCGGCAAGATCACATGGCGAAAGGTCTGCAAATACGTCAAGCCAACGGTTGACCCTGCTTCCCATTGGCCTTTAGGAATCGATAAAATCGCTGCACGCACGGTCTCCGATGCATAGGCTCCAATATTCAATGAAAAGGCGATAATCGCTGAGGGAAACGGATCAAGCTTGAGGCCAACGCTTGGCAAACCATAAAAGATAATAAATAGTTGTACCAGCATCGGTGTACCGCGAATAGCAGACACATAGATGCGAGCCAGTCTATAGATAATCTTATGAAACCAGCCTGTCCGCGGCACAATACGAATGAGCGCAACTGTCAGCGCAATCATCATACCAATAGCAAATGATATCAATGCCAGCGGTATCGAATAATAAATACCGCCTTTTAGCATCGGCCAAAAAGAATCAATAACGATTTGCGCCCGATCAGGACTCATAAACGGCAACAATGCCAATAAATCAGCCAACATCGACGTTATAGACGCTAGCATTATTTTTGTTGACTTATATCAGCACCAAAGAACTCTTCGCTAAGCTCAGTCAACGTGCCATCTGCTTGCAACTCACCCATCGCTTCATTCAGCTTTTCTACGACAGCATCATCACCTTTTAGCAGTATTAAACCTGAACCACGCTGCTCACTAGCAGGAGCCTCCAATTTAATCTCTAGGCCGCTGTCTGGGAATTTTTTTAGGTAGTCTAGTACAGCAAGTTGGTCATTCATTGTGAAATCAGCACGGTCCTGCTTCACCAGCTGGATTGCTTGCGCCATTCCATCAACAGGAACGATTTCTGCTTCATAGCGCTCTGCCATTTCACCATAGTTACTGCTCAATGATTGCGCGCTACGCAGACCCTTCAATGCTTCCCATGAGCTATAACGATTGTCATCGGTTGCTGCTAAGACGACAGCACCTGACCAGCTATAAGGTTGAGCGAGGTCGTATTTCGCTTGGCGCTCAGGCGTCGTCAAGCTTACTTGGTTGGCGACTATATCAAAACGCTCAGAATCAAGGCCTGCCAGCATGGCATCCCACTGGGTTTCTTTAAACTCAACGTCAACGCCTAGCTTGTCAGCGACTGCACGAGTCACTTCGACATCATAACCAGTTAGCTGTCCGCTTTCATCGTGATAAGTGAACGGTGGGTAAGTACCTTCTGTACCGACATTGATCGTGCCGCCGTTATTGATACGTTGTAGCAAATCGGAGCCTTCGGTTGCAGCATTATCGGTCGCACTGGTTTCCGCTTCATTGGTAGGTGACTGACCACAAGCGGCAAGCAGTACGGTACTGGCAGCAAGGGCTAAAAGATTACGACGTTTCATAAGGCGTCCTTATAAGGTAAGAAAATAATGTAATGAGCGGACCAAGTTAAACAAACCATCGATGTTGCCGCAAAATATAACTCACTCTTGGCAATATCCTACTCTGGCTGCCCGATTTGAGGGTATTATTTGTGTCTTTCAATACCATTTTATAGTATTTTTTTGGAATAAGCTTTTTGTATTAAAACGTGATTCAATAGAACCAAGCGTTAATGGTTGATAATCGTCTGCTATTTATAACTTATCTTATTACAACTTGGCAAGAATGACCGTACGAAAACAGTGACCTTACGTAAGAAGGTTAAAGTTTGCCGGAGAATTGATAACGATCCCCTGCATGCCACATCTTTACAAAGGTCAGCACCCGTCCTGCCGAATAAGTCTGACGGCGCAGTACTAACGTTGGTGACTGCGGTGCAATTTGTAGCGCATCAGCGATCTTATCAGGTGCTGCTAAGGCGCGAATGGTATAGTTACCGCGCTCAAGCGGGCTTTTGGCAATCAGATAATCGCTGGTGTTCACCATGCTAAAGTCTTGCTCAATGAATTCTGGTACTTTTGTCGCATCAACCCAGCGCTCTTCGAACTGTATCGGCTGACCATCCGCAAAGTGAATGATTTTTACTTCATATAAAACAGCTGCCTCAGTGCTATCAGTATTGCTATCAATGCTATATGAGTCAACGTTCTTTGCATTAGTGGCCTTAGAGTTAGAGGGCACGACTGCTTCATCAATACCAAATTTACGGCGCATTTCATCATCTAACATGCTCGCGGTAATAGCGCGTTTGCTCACCACTTGTGCCTGATAGTCACGATTGGCTGATTTTAAGTCTTGAGCAATATTACGCACTTCTACAAAGGTATGATTGAACTGCTGCTGTGCAACAAACGTCCCTGACCCTTGCCTGCGTTCTAACACCCGCTCCTCACTTAGTTCTTTTAAGGCGCGGTTTACTGTCATTCGCGATACGCCAAACTCTTCCGCCAACGCCATTTCGGTGGAGATAGCTTCGCCCGCCTGCCACTTTCCAGAATGGATATTATCCAATATTGCGTTTTTAATCCGCTGATATGCTGGAACTGTTTTTGTCATGTCACGCTTCACCTTTGTCATGCTCGTCTTTAACCGCCGACTGCAACTATACAGGTATGCAGCTATAAAAGTGCTGACATAATATCATGACCATTATCATAATCACCATGAGAACAGCCTATCTAACAAAGCAACTTCATAAATAATTTAACTATTTATAAAAAAATGCTTGCATGAAAAAATAATCTTTGATAATTTGTATATACAACTTATTCATTATACCAAATAATGCTACTACCAAAATGTCACCAGCAAACTGTATAGATAATCACAAGGATATGATCATGACTACCGACAATGAAATAAGCAACAACGGCACCAGCAACAATAATGAATTTACGCGTCGTGATGAGAGTCGCAACATTGCTGCACCGACTGGCAGTACATTAAATTGCAAAAGCTGGCTGACCGAAGCGCCTTATCGCATGATTCAAAACAACCTACATCCTGATGTGGCCGAAAACCCAAAAAGCTTGGTTGTGTATGGCGGTATCGGACGTGCAGCCCGTAACTGGGAAAGCTATGATCAAATCTTAGCGTCACTCAAAGAACTAGAAGACGATGAGACCTTATTAGTGCAATCTGGCAAACCGGTCGGCGTCTTTCAAACTCATGAAAATGCACCGCGCGTATTGATTGCCAACTCCAACCTTGTCCCGCGCTGGGCAACGTGGGAGCATTTCAATGAGCTAGATCGCAAAGACCTATTTATGTACGGTCAGATGACCGCCGGTAGCTGGATATATATCGGCACTCAAGGCATCGTCCAAGGCACTTACGAGACCTTTGTCGAAGCAGGTCGTCAGCATTATGATGGCGACTGGAGCGGACGCTGGATTTTGACCGCAGGTCTTGGTGGTATGGGCGGCGCACAGCCATTAGCGGCGACCTTTGCCGGCGCGACTTCTCTAAACATCGAGTGCCAGCAGTCTAGTATTGATTTCCGTTTGCGTACTGGTTATGTCGATAAGCAAGCTGACAATCTTGACCATGCTTATGAGCTGATTAAGCAACATACGGATGCAGGTGAAGCTGTCTCAATCGCCCTACTTGGTAATGCTGCAGACATCTTGCCTGAGATGGTCAAGCGTGCCAATGCAGGCGAGATAAAACCTGACTTGGTTACTGATCAAACCTCAGCGCATGACTTGATTAATGGCTATCTACCAAGTGGCTGGACAGTTGAAGAATGGAAAACAGCACAAGAAAATCCGGACCAACATGCCGCATTAACCAAAGATGCCGCCGCGTCTTGTGCAGTACACGTACAGGCCATGCTAGATCTACAAGAAATGGATATCCCAACGACCGATTATGGTAATAACATTCGTCAAGTTGCCTTTGATGAAGGGGTAAAAAATGCCTTTAACTTCCCAGGTTTTGTCCCTGCTTATATTCGTCCGCTGTTTTGCCAAGGTAAAGGGCCATTCCGCTGGGTCGCATTATCAGGCGATCCAGAAGATATCTATAAAACCGATCAAAAAATTAAAGAGCTGTTCCCTGAAAATACCCATATTCATCGCTGGCTAGACATGGCAAAAGAGCGCATTCAATTTCAAGGCTTGCCAGCGCGTATCTGCTGGTTAGGTCTTGGTGAACGTGATAAAGCAGGCTTGGCATTTAACGAGATGGTGAAGAATGGCGAGTTAAAAGGCCCTATCGTTATCGGCCGTGACCATTTAGATACTGGTTCTGTTGCCAGCCCAAACCGCGAAACAGAAAGCATGAAAGATGGCTCAGACGCTGTCTCTGACTGGGCATTATTAAATGGCATGCTCAATGTTGCAGGCGGCGCCACTTGGGTGTCATTGCATCATGGCGGCGGCGTGGGTATGGGTTACTCGCAGCACTCAGGCATGGTCATCGTCGCTGATGGCACAGATGCCGCTGCCAAGCGCTTAGCAAGAGTACTGGTCAATGATTGCGGCTCAGGGGTGATGCGTCATGCGGATGCAGGCTATGAGCTGGCGATTAAAACAGCGAAAGACTATGGCTTAAATCTACCGATGATTAAATAGCTTGCCCTTGTCCTTATATGCTCAAATGATATAAGGACATCATCAACACTTTATCAAGGACGATAATATGTCTGAACGTGATATTTTGCCCCCAGGCAGCTCCGTGCCTAGAACCCCTCTAGACAGTCCAGCACCTGCTAGCCCGCCGCTTGAAAAGCTGCTGTCCAAACCTGTCGCGCTAATACAGCTAATCGTATTTAGTGCTATTGGTCTGGTGATGTTCTTTGTGCCCTTCACTATTGGTGAAAAGAGCACGATTTTATTTGATCATGGGGCAACTTATCTAGTCACTCAGCAGCACACCCTTGCTGTGTTTTTGCTATTTCTACTGATGATTTATGGCGTTGGCAAGCCCATTTATGATGGTTCATGGCGTAAAAATATCACCAATATGGTATTAACCGCCTTTAAGATTATCGGGCTAGTACTCGCCATCATGTATATCACTGATATGGCGCCTGCTATCATCATGGAAAAGGACATGTTGCCGTTTTTGTTTGAAAAACTGGCATTACCAGTCGGTATGATTGTCCCTATTGGCGCATTAATCCTCGCTTTTTTGCTCGGTTTTGGCTTGCTGGAGATGTTTGGGGTACTCATGCAGCCTATTATGAAGCCGATTTGGAAAACGCCCGGCTCATCAGCGATTGATGCGGTTGCGTCCTTTGTTGGCAGTTACTCTATTGGGCTACTTATTACCAATCGGGTCTTTCTGCAAAAGCAATATTCGGTCCGTGAAGCCGTCGTTATTGCTACTGGGTTTTCTACGGTATCGGCGGCCTTTATGGTCATCGTTGCTAAGACCTTAAGCTTAATGGCGTTTTGGAATCTGTTCTTTTGGTCGACCCTGATTATTACCTTTATTGTCACTGCCATTACTGCCCGTATTCCGCCTATCCGGGGTTTTGATGATAGTGCCAGCCGTCCAGATTTGGACAACCAACAAGGCAATCGCTTAGCAGCAGCTTATCATTTAGGACTAGCTACCTCACGCCGTGCGACTGACCTCAAACAAATTATGTGGTCGAACTTTCGCGATGGGGTGACGATGGCGGCAGCGATTGTGCCTTCTATCATCGCAGTAGGGTTGACAGGCCTTTTACTAGCCAAATATACGCCCGTCTTTGATGCATTAGGTTTGCTCTTGTATCCATTCACTTGGGTAACCGGTATGCCCGAGCCACTAGTTGCTGCTAAAGGCATGTCAGCGGGATTGGCTGAGATGTTCTTGCCTGCCCTATTGCTAACGGAAGCTGAGGTCTTAACCCGCTATGTGGCAGGCGTCGTTTCGATTAGTAGCGTACTGTTCTTTTCAGCGATGATTCCTTGTGTATTGGCAACTGAGATTCCGCTGTCAGTACCTAAGATGGTCATTATCTGGTTTGAGCGCGTGGTGCTTAGCATTCTAATCGCTGCGCCTTTCGGACATCTAGCGATATATTTAGGCTGGATCAGTTAGACCAACTAAAACTAGCCGAATTGGCTAAATAAATTTAGAAAGCATAGCTTTTAACGGTTTATAAACAACAACGCATAAACTAAAATGTATAGACAAAAAAATACAATTAATATAGCTCATAAAATTAGGATAACTCGCATGACTGATATCAAAAAACTAACCCTACACCCGCGCCAATTAAGCTTTGAGATGTTGCGCGATATTTATGAGCGACCTGTCATATTGACGTTACCTGACAGTGCTTATGAAGCGATAGATGCCTCACACGAAGATGTACGTACCATCATTGCGCGTGATAAGAGCGCTTATGGCATCAATACCGGTTTTGGCCTGTTAGCAAAAACCCGCATCAGTGATGATCAGCTTGAGCTACTCCAGCGTAACCTTATCGTTTCTCACTCGGTGGGCACTGGTGAGGCGCTACCAGACAACGTGGTCAGGCTAATTATGGTGATGAAAGTTGCCAGTTTAGCGCAAGGCGTCTCTGGCGTCCGCCGCGCTGTGGTCGATAGCTTACTTGGCTTAATTAATAATCAAATTACACCAAACATTCCTGCCAAAGGTTCAGTTGGCGCCTCTGGTGACTTAGCACCTTTATCGCATATGACGCTGGCGATGATGGGCGAAGGCGACGTCTATGTTGGCGGCAAAAAAGTACCTGCTGCTGATGCGTTAGCGCAGCATGGTCTTGAGCCCATTACCCTTGCGGCAAAGGAAGGTCTTGCCCTGATTAACGGCACCCAAGTATCCACCGCACTGGCATTGCGCGGTTATTTCTTAGCGCGAGATTTACTTGAGACAGCAACCATCGTCGGCTCCATGTCCATTGATGCCGCCAAAGGCTCGGATGCCCCATTTGACGCACGTATTCATGAAGTGCGTGGTCATCATGGTCAAATTGAAATTGCCAAAGCGCATCGTCAGCTGATTAAAGGCAGCGCTATCCGCGCATCGCATGATGGCGAACAGGACGATAGAGTACAAGACCCTTATTGCTTACGCTGCCAGCCACAAGTCATGGGTGCTTGCCTTGATATCATCAACCAAGCAGGAAAAACCTTATTAATTGAATCGAATGCGGTAACCGATAACCCACTTATCTTTAACAATGAAGATGGTCCAGTTGCTATCTCAGGTGGTAACTTCCATGCCGAGCCAGTTGCTTTTGCCGCAGACATTTTAGCCTTAGCGATTGCTGAGATTGGTTCTATGTCTGAGCGCCGTGTGGCTTTATTGATTGATGCAACCTTATCAGGCGGCTTACCACCATTCTTAGTTGATAATGCTGGGGTAAACTCAGGCTTTATGATTGCACACGTGACCGCAGCGGCGCTAGCCTCAGAGAACAAGTCTATCGCCCATCCTGGCAGTGTCGATAGCATTCCAACCTCTGCCAACCAAGAAGACCATGTATCGATGGCCACTTATAGCGCACGCCGTCTATACGAGATGGCGCAAAATACCGCCACCATTGTCGGCATTGAGCTATTGGCTGCTGGTCAAGGTATCGACTTCCATCGTGGACTAGATACTTCAGAGCCGTTACAGACAGCGCATCAGAAACTACGCGAGCAAGTCACTTTTTATGATAAAGATCGCTACCTAGCCCCTGATATTGAAGCGGCAAAGCAAATAGTATTAGATGGTACGCTCACCGAATATTGGCAGTCACTGCGTAGTGATTGGTATGAGTCTAAATAGCAAAATTTTATATATAAAACCCACTCTCAACCATCTAGCTTTATTGGCGTAAGCCATACTAAATTGAGAGTCAGGTTTTATATTATGAAAGGAGGTCAACAATGACAATAGCCGTAAGCCATACTGCAGCTGATATGAGTCGGTGGACAGGACGTGCAGAGCCGTTTGAGTCTGCGCGCGCCCGCTACTGGTATCAAATAGCCCAGCCTTATGCCTTTCATAGCACCAGTCAGCAAAACGGTCAGCGCATTGGACTGGTTGGGTTCGCTTGTGACCAAGGTGTCAGACGTAATCAAGGACGCGTAGGTGCACGAGCTGCGCCGCCTTTGATTCGTCAAGCTTTTGCGGCGCTACCAGTCATCGCTGAGTTACAACAACGCTTTGATGGTCAATTGCCAACCCTACTGGGTGATGCGGGTGATATCCATTGTCATGATAATGATGATTTTGCCGAGCGTACTCTGGAGCAAGCTCAAGTAAAGTATGCCGATAAAATTAGTCATATTATCCAGCAAGGCGGGCTACCTATCGGGCTTGGTGGTGGTCATGCCATCGCTTATGGCAGCTTTTTAGGATTATGGCAGGCACTGTCATCAGAAACCGATAAGTCTATTGATGACGTTAGCAATGTCGAAAATGATGTCAAAAATAATGTCGAAAGCCATGTTAAAAGCCATGCGAGCACAATGCCTAGCATCGGGGTGATTAATTTTGATGCGCATCTAGATATTCGTCAGTCTGATGTCGCGACGTCTGGTACGCCCTTTCGCCAGATTGCCGAGCACCTTGATGAACAGAGTCAGCCATTTCACTATTGCTGTATCGGCGTCAGCCGGTTTTCCAACACAGCCGCGCTCTTCGACCGTGCTGAGCAGTTAGGCGTACACATTATCAGTGACGAAGATTGCACCAATAAGAAATGGAAAAAAATTGCGGCTCAAATAGAAGAATTTATCAACGACGTTGATGTGGTCTATTTAACCATTGATATGGATTGCTTGCCATCGAGCGTCGTTCCTGGTGTCAGTGCGCCCGCCGCCTATGGTATTGAGCTGAGCTTCGTTGAGCGCGCGGTCAAACGTATTATGGCATCAAACAAAGTAAAAATGGCTGACATTGCCGAGATTAACCCGACCTTTGATGTTGATGGACGCAGCTGTAAAGTCGCGGCTCGCCTCTTAGCAACTATTATCGAGCAGCATTTACTTTTAGTATAAATAAATCGATACAGAATAAAAGTGTTATGAATATTTATACAAGTGACTGGGATGAATTTTGCGAAGCCTTTGTCTCGCTTGCGCACAACAAGCGAGTAAAGTTTGTACCAGTCACGCTATAACATTTTTAAAATAAACCAACCATACAAGGCTACTGAAGTAAATTTTGCACATCCTCTGTCAGCAGCACCACAGCAAGAAGCGTTTTTACCAACGACACAATGTCTATTTTAAAGTGAACGGACTATGGATGGCTGCACTAAATCTATACTAATAAGTAGGAGCACATCATGACTAATACAATAAATTCTACAGACCAAACGCCTATAAACGACTCCGCCCTAATATCATTTGACTACATCATTATCAATGCCAATCTCGCCACCTTTTCAGAGCAATACGGGTTTGATATTTATAGCGAAAACCAAGAAAAAAGCACCTCTTATGGTCAATTAGAAAGTGCCGCTATCGGTATCAAAGACGGCAAAATTGCATGGGTTGGTACGCATGAGCAAATAAAACCGCACCTTACCCATTATAAAAACGATCAAATCAAAGATGTTGATGGCAACTGGGTAACGCCTGGACTCATCGACTGTCATACTCATATCGTTTATGGTGGCAACCGCAGCAATGAGTTCGAAGCGCGATTGCAAGGTGCCAGTTATCAAGATATCGCGGCACAAGGTGGCGGCATTGTCTCAACTGTTAGCGCCACCCGCGCAGCGAATGAGGAAGAATTGTTTGCGCAAAGTGAAAAACGTCTACTCGCGCTCATCAAAGAAGGCGTGACCAGTGTCGAAATCAAATCTGGCTATGGACTGGACTTAGACACTGAACGCAAAATGCTGAAAGTCGCCCGCGCGCTCGGTGACAAACACAATATTCATGTCAGCACCACTTATTTGGCCGCCCATGCCCTACCGCCTGAGTACAAAGACAATGCCGATGACTATATAGAGCAAGTTTGCCAGTGGTTACCAATCTTGCATAGCGATGGTTTGGTCGATGCGGTCGATGGCTTCTGTGAAAACATCGCCTTTACTGCTGAGCAGATTAAGCGCGTCTTTGAAGTCGCTCGTTCATTAGACTTACCAGTGAAGTTGCATTCCGAGCAGCTCTCAAACATAGGTGCTAGTGCTTTGGTAGCAGAATACCAAGGATTATCAAGCGACCATCTTGAGCACTTAGCAGAAGAAGATATTAAAAAAATGGCCGCAAGCAACACGGTAGCCGTGCTATTGCCGGGTGCTTTTTATACGCTACGTGATACTAAGTTGCCACCGATTGAAGAATTGCGTAAACACCAAGTTCCAATTGCCGTTTCAACAGATTGCAACCCCGGTACTTCCCCATTAACATCGCTGTTATTGGCGATGAACATGGGCTGTACCCTATTTTATCTCACTACTGAAGAAGTGTTGGCAGGGGCAACTGTTCATGCGGCACAAGCGTTAGGTCTCGCCAAAAAAGGTAAAATAGAAGTAGGCTGTGATGCTGATTTGGCATTATGGGACATCGCCCGCCCCGCTGACCTTGCGTATCAAATAGGATTGAACCCTATTGCAGGTATCATGGTACAAGGCAAATGGCGCGAGACAGTATAGCGAAATTATATAGACACTTAGCATAACTAAAGAAAGCCCCAACCATTGAATGATTGGGGCTTTCTTATTGTCTATCGATAGAAGTTAACCAAAATTTAATACAGTAGATAAACTTTAAAAGTGTTATAACTCGACTGCCGTCATATCTGGCGTAGCGTCTATATCATCAATTGAATTTTCAAACACTGTACCCGTCTCTGCGTCTATGTTTAATTCAAATATTTGATTGTCTTTTAACACCTTAACTTCATAATAAGTTGGATGGTCCATCTCATCATCGTCACTCTCAAATTCAATCTCTAGAGTATGACCGTTGGTTTGTTTTTCAGCAATATCAATGGCATCCGTCATGTTTATCTTGGCTTGTTGCTGAACCTTATAATCGTCGATATCCTCTTTATCAAGTTGCTCGGTTTCAGACGTTACAATCTTACCCGTCGTGGCATCGACTTTTATCTCGTAGCTTGTCGTATCAGTACTGAACTCTAATTCGTAGACACTATTACCATTTTGGGCATCGCTATCATTATCGTCCAGCTCTGCGCTGACCAAAGAACCAGCAGCTTCTTTACTTGCTGTAGCAACGGCCTGTTTCAAACTGACTTTAGTTGCTTGAGCCATACTTACTTCATCAGAATGGTTTGCCGCAATAACAGCAGTACTTAATGCCCCTGTCGTCAATGCCAAAGTCAGGCAAGCACCCAATGTCGTTAGTTTAAAACTCTTAAATGTCTTTTTCATAAATTCATCCTTCTAATTATGATTTAGCTGCTCTTATGGTACGGATATATAAAAAAGACTCTAAGGTAAAAAGGTTGCAAAATGTAGCATCTATGTATTACAAAACATTGTCTAATACTCGGTTTTTTACTATATTTATCATAACCTTAGGTGATGTTATTTTAATAGACATACGTTATAATGTTTCTCCGTTTTTTATAATGTTAATTCTTCTTTCTATTTAGGTCATTTAAGCTTCTATGCTACATACGTCCCAGCCAACAGACTCATTGTACGACAACATTTATCACTCTATAGGTGACTTTGATTTCAATATTGCTACCGATGAAAATATGATATCGGCTTTGGCTTTTGCAAGCTTACCGCTTATGATTCAAGAGTCATTATTACAAAGTGAGCGGATCATATTGATAGCTAACAATCCGTCGATAGATACAGCGAGCTTAGAAGCACTATTACAGCCTACTGATATGCTGGTGTTATTCAATGACTTTATTCATGCAGACTTCTTTGTCCATCATCCGCTAGCTAAAGATTTACCAAAGCTACTGTTTTTTAGACAAATCGGTGACAGTAAGCTACATTTTGGCCTGCCGCCGCGTAGTAATAACTTAACAGCGATGCTAGATATGGCAAAGCAAGCGCCACTTGGTATTTTGTTTGGCAACACTGACTATAAGTTCCCATTGCCATCTGATGACCCAAGTCCTCATGATGACCCCATAACGGCTGACCGAGTGTTAGAGATTTCAGAGGCGCTTGATAAACTATTACGCAGTGATGAGTATTGCCGCGTATTGTCAGAACAACATGAAGTAGTAGCAGACTATCCTATCTTTGCTGATATTCATTCATCTGCGCCAACTTCAGGGTTTTTATTATATCGGTTACTTTTATCTGCACGCCTGCATATTCAGCAAAAACAGAAAGCTAAGACGCTGCTATCAATAGTGATGTTAGGTTTTAATAATGATGATAAAACCGCGCATTTTTGGGAAGGTCATAACTGGGCGTTTGAAAGACAAGAACTTGCCACACCGCCTAAAGATGTCGAAATTATTCGTCAATACTAATAGAACACTACTAATAAGATTAAACACTTATAGTTGATTCAGTTTAAAACTGATGTAGCGAGACTGGGATAAATTTCTTGCAGCTTCTGTCTACGCAGGCACAGCACGCAAAAGCAATTTGTACCAGTCTAGCGTATCAATGCCGTATATCTATTTTATTTAGTATCGACTCTATATCTACACATAAGGCGCATCTGGACAATGCGCGGCATTAATCTCCGCTTTACTGGGTTGCCGATTAATAGCAATCGGCACTGTCTGCGCCTCCTGCCAATCAATCAATTGCCGCTGCGCAAACTCTACAAGCCAGCCTGCCATCGGCCAATGTTGCCATTTTTCATAAAAACGGTTGGCATTGATAACGATACTATCTAAATGATTAAGCGGCGGTCTATAGACACTATGCTGTTGATGGTAAGTCACATCGTCAGCTAAGTAAAAATCGATATTTAACACGCGTGCCATAAAAGCAAAATCCGTATCTTCAGCGCCATAGCCAACATAATCGGTATCGAAGCCGCCTACCCGCTCAAATTGACTGTGCATAATAGCAAAACAAAGACTCCAAAATGCGCCATAATCTTGCGTCTGTTTAATAGATTGACCCTGATGCTGTAAATCAAAGTTATCGCGATAAGGGTTAAATACGGACAGCTCATCTAAAAAGTTGACTGCCAATTTACCTTGTTGTAGCTGATTACCCTCATCATCCGTCAAAGGACGTGTCAGATAACGTGGCTGTCCCATCAGTAGCGCATCAGGATACGTTTGCAATTTATCATATAACCCTTCGATAAAGTCATAGGCGACGATACAATCCACATCCAAGAAAATCATGGCCTCATGTGTGGCACGCGCAGCGCCAAGATTACGATTATGACCAATATCAAACGAGGTGCTACTTGCCAGTCCCTTCTCAGTCGCTGTAGTCGTTGCTATCTTAATAATATTTAAATCGTAGTCTGCCAGACGTTCAGCCTCAGCATCGTCATTAACGATAATAACCTCGCTTGGTTTGACGCTACCCTGCGCCAGGCTACCAAGTAGATTGTAGAGATGCCGATTGCGTCCGTAACAGGTCGTTATTACACTCACGGGAATGGTGTTGTGTGCAGCGTTTGCTACTTGGGGTATGGTAGTCATAAATATCTTCTTTACTTTTATTATTATAAGTTTCTTTGTTACTTCTTATTTCTCAGGTTTTAAGTCCAACTGCGGCAATAGCCATTCTGCAAACCAAGCGTTCACAGAAATATAGTCAGCGATGCTATTCATAAAGTTTTGCGCCGCCATAGTGGGGTTTTTGACCAAAGCAGTCTGCTCATTGCTAATGGTTTTATCGCTCATTGATAAAAAAGACGTTCCATTCTGACTGTCTATATAGGAAGTTTGAGCCATAAACTGTGCCCAACTTAAAGCACGCCCTTGCTCAATTAAGGCTTCTGCCATCACTTCTTGCTCACGATGTGGACGCACATCAGGCAGCACCACAAGCGGCGTTGGGTAATCATAGACTTGCGCGATACCATTGAGACCACAGGCCATCAACAGCAAATTACTATAGGCGATAAATGGCGTCACATCATCCACATGGGCGGCGATATCAACACAATGTCTTACTTCTTCATTAATAGGGCCAAGAGAGACAATTATAGTGTCTGGTAACAGTTGGCGCAGCTCTGGCAGCTTGGCATCAATAGCTTCATGACCACCATAACCTTTAATCACAGTGGCTATATGAGTTTTAACACTGGTTTTTGGATTAGTTTTTGGATTATTTTCAGCATTAGCTTTATCATGATCATAGATTGCTTTATCAGCACTTGAGTGCGAGCATAGCTGTTGTTTAGTAGCGTCATTTTCGCTGAGCGTCATGAGCTTATCTATAAACTCGCTAAAGCTGGGCAGACTTTGAGCTTTGTTTGGCAAAAAATCAAGATATAGTGTTTTTTGGCGTACCCAGTCTGGCGTTGCTGCCGCTTCAAGCATCTTTGGATAAGGAGCTAATAATCCAAGCGCGCCAGCAAAGGCGTTTAAATGCGGTATGTCATCGCGCTCGCCTGCCAGCCTCACATACAAATAAGGTACGCTAACGGTACGGCACAGCATAGCGACTTCGACACTGACATCGACAATCATCAAATCAATCCGGCGCTGATAAATAGCATCAAGCAGCTGCCAACTGCGCTTTTGAATATTTTCATTACCCACTGGCGAATAGTGCAAACTGTTTGGCTGCCAGTATTTTCCAGCGCGCCCTGGTAGTACATCATCTGGCAGCTCATCCTCAGCACTCAAACGTACGATTTGCTCATCAGTTATCGTACTGAAGTGATAAGCGTCATTAGGCAAACTTGTAAACACCGTCACTTTCTGACGCAACTCTGATGGTAGCAAGGCGGCCAGTTTATCTGCTTGGCGGCAGTGCCCCGAGCCATGGTGATGAGCATAATAGCCGATACGCATTATAAAAAGTTCCTAACAGGTTAAGGCAGTCACTGATATAGTTAATCCTAAATAAAAAGAATACAGCTATGCCAGCGTGCTACTGGTATAAATTTTGCGCAGCCTCTGGGTACGCAGCACGCAAGGAAAATTTATACCAGTAGCGCTATGTTTTTTTATAGTGGATCGACTATAGTAACTAGAGAATAAAAAGAACTAGACAAACGCCTCTTGAATGCTGTCGCTATCATCGACCGTTACTGCTTGCTCATATAAGCGCAGATAACCATCGACCATCGCAGCGACTGAACAAAACTGCTCAGCGCGAACGCGACATGCCTTGCGTGATATGTGTTTGATACCATCAAAGGCTTGAATAAAGGCATCTTTATCCATTTTGGGTACGATGACGCCTGTCTTTGGCGTGACAATCTCAGCACTTGCACCAACATCAAAACCAATCACGGGTGTACCACAAGCTAAGCTCTCAGCTAGTGTCAAGCCATAAGGCTCATCCCACGTACTGGTAAATAGCATGGCTGTGACTTGACTTAAGCGCTCATTGATTTGATCTTTACTCAGATGACCGACGTAATCGAATAAAGACTCATCGTTTTTGTCTTCTTCTAGTAGCGGTGCTACATATTCCTCAAAGTATTCCTCATTGCTTTTAGGTCCCGCAATAATAAGACGCTTACCTGCCGCTTTACAGTACTCCATTGCCAAATGCGTGCCTTTCTCAACACAAATGCGCCCGTACCAAAAATATACTTCGTCATCAATTGGGTTTGTATTGGCATTAAATGACTGCACATCGATACCATTATAGACTACATGCGACGGTACAAATTCATCAAACAGCTGCTGCTGATGACCACTAATCGCCGTAAACTGGGTTTGCGTCCCTAAGCGTAACGTCAATAATGCCAAACGCAGCTGCGGAAAAATCGGTGTATGAAAGGTGGTAAAGAAGCGTGCACCAAACGTTTGACCCATTGTCATCGGTATATGGTGCAAGCTGTGGTTATGTACCACATCGATCATACCTTGTTCATCACGGCTAATAATATCGCGCATGGCTTGCTGATAAACCAAATACTGATATAGCTCTTCGCGGCTCATCCCTAACGAATCATGTTCGTTGGGATAAACCGTGTTATCAAACTCATCACGAGTCATAAATGGCACCAATGTCGCCCTCGTTTGACTATCGGTATGGGCATAAAGCAATACCTCATGACCTTGAGCCACCAACTCATCACAGATCAGTTGAGTAATCATCTCAAGACCGCCTGCATAAGGCTGTGCAATAGGATATAAAGAATGCGCAATAACCGCAATACGTAGTACGGAAGCGTACTTTGCTTTTGCATTACTATCATCAGTAATATTTGTTATATCGACAGTAGGGCTAGATAGCATAACGAGTCCAACATAAGTTAAGGGGATATAAATCGACTATAGCAGCAGACAAAACCATAACCATCAAAATTGACAATGTCTAATGGCTAGATGTGAATAAGCTGGCGCTAAAAATTTACAGTATTATCATCTTCAAACGATTTTTTTTCGTTAAGACGGACTATGCGCGAATGAGACAGGTTTTTAGCGAAGGTATTCTTAACCGTTACAGCTTTATTAGTTACTGAGCGCTTCTCATAACCATAATTGACCAGCATGACTTTGGCCGCCCATATCTTTAAAATACAAACCACTATCGCACAGCCAAATAATAGCGGTGAGTACAGCAATGAAAGTGGCGACACAATGATAGCTGTGGTTATATTTAGCATTAGTAGCACTTTAGGCATTGCCATCAGGTTAGCCGCATAAACGGACATGCGTGTACGTACGAGCGCTTGCTTAGGTGTACAGATAAAAGGCTTTTTTTGACCCCAAAGCACAGGCCACCATGACAAAGCACCAAGCTCCCAGAAATTCAGATGTAACGCCCAAGCTCGAAGTCGACTGCCTAAGCTTGGTGCCACGCCATCGTCAGTTTGCTGATTCAGCGGAGCATTATCTTGCATATATGCCCATAAGCGCCTACCCAAAAATACTGCATAGCTTGCGTACACTGCATATAGAGGCGTAAGCAGAGCATGAATGTTGACACTGGTGCTGAACAGTAGCGCACCTGTAATGATAAGTAGCGTCAACAACTGCAAGACAATAAATATCCCTGTAAAGTTCACCCATGCGCTCAGTTGTGATACATGTGCACCCATATAGGCTAGGCGCTCACTAAGTTTCTTACTTGTAGATGAGCTTGGTGTAGATGAATTTGATACCGTAGAAAAGTAAGTGTTTAGCACCTGCATATTACCGTAGATCCAACGACGACGCTGACTCATTAAATCATGTAAGGTAGTCGGTAACAGACCTGTGGCAATGACTTCAGGTATAAACCGAGTACGCAAACCGCGACCATGCATCAGCACTCCCATCTGTGCATCTTCGGTAATCGACGCACCTGACCAGCCGCCCATCGCTAGCAGCGCACGACGACGAATAACGGCATAAGTACCTGTCGATAGTGCACGCTGACGGTTAAATGAACGATACAAATGATGGTTGAAATAATGGTTTAATTCGCTATGGACATCTTCTTTTCCCGCATCACGATAAAACTGTGGAAACTGCAATAGCGCATGGTCTGGGTAACGCTCAATGGCCTTTGCAATAGATACACGCGCCTGCGGTAATGCTTGATAGTCACTATCGACTACAACCACATGACTACATTCAGGGTCCATAAGACCCAGTGCTAGGTTAAGCGCACCTGCTTTAAAGCCTGCCACCGCATTGATATGATAAAAATGCACATTGTGATGCGCATCGAGACTGGCACAAAACTGTGCCAAAGGCTCATATAAAGACGTTTGGGTATTGTTGTTATCGACAATTAAGATCTCATCGTCGTCCGCTTTGATTGCCAATAACGACTTAATAGTATCAATAACCATGTTCGCCGGCTCAGCACGAGTCATTAGCTGAAAGCTCAAACGTACTAGAGCATCCGTACTGCTCTGTTTGTTATTATTTAATGCGCCTTTATATATTCGATTATTTTTCTTATTTAAGACGGTCTCTTTATAATTATTATCTCTAAAAACATTACTGTGCTCTTCTCTTGCCTGTTTATTGATCGGTGTTTCAAAGCTATCTGTCTCAAAGCTATCTAATTTATAACCAGTTGAACGATCAATTTTTGATATATTATTCTTAGTTAAATCTAAACCAGTCGCATTTTCTTCTACGTCCCTTATACCAGTATGGCGATTGGCAGCTATTTTTTTCATACCAGCTCTCCTTCTTATATCTTTTGCTATAGCATTCTTCTTTATAGCACTCTGTCTGATGACCTCCTCACTTACAGATAACGGCGTTCTTGTAGCATAGTTTGTATTGTTAATGCTCATGTCTTGTTCCTGTGTTCACCCATCAACTTAAAAAAGATTAAGACAAAAATAGAAACGTTTCGGTCTCTATTGTTGTGGTAATGCATTTACGAGTTAGAGGGTCAACGCCTGTATATATATGTACTTAATTGACACTCAGCTTTTACTGATATATAAATTTTTCTGAGCAATATTTGTAGTTATTCTTACTATTTACTTGTATGAAGTTTTATAATAGTTGAAATAAATAGTAGAGTTTACGTATGAAATGTACATAACAACCTAGTAGTGTAACGTCACGTAATTATTGTAAAAGTCTCGCTTTATTAGCTACTTAGCGTCCATATAAAATCATTTATCGTCTTTATAGTATGGATAGTCTTGTTTGATTATTAGCTTTTATAAACGATAGTAAACGTCGTGTTGAATCTCATACGTTTGATGTTATTACAAAATATCGTGACGACATTTAATCTGTAGAGAATCCGCTTGGCGGGTTTATTTTGTACAAAAAAATACCGCAACTATCAGACATAGTAGCGGTATCTAGATTTACTGTCGCTTAACCAAACAGAGCTGGTTTGTAGCTCAAGTTAGCTTATCTTATAAATTAGTTTAAAATGCCATACGCCACAAGGGCATCAGCGACGCGTTTAAAGCCTACGATATTGGCTCCTGCCATATAATCAATATAGCCATCATCAGTCTGACCATATTTCTCTGATGCGTCAGCTGCACAATCATGGATGTCTTTCATAATAAGCTTTAGACGCTCATCGATTTGCTCAAAACTCTTATATTGACGGACCGAGTTCTGTGACATCTCAAGCGCTGACACAGCGACTCCTCCCGCATTGGCGGCTTTTCCTGGCGCATAATGTACGCGATGTAGACAAATGTAGTCTGCTGCCTTAGCAGTCAATGGCATATTAGCGCCTTCAACAACATATTTGACGCCATTTTCGACCATAAGTTTGGCATCATCTTCATCAACCTCGTTTTGAGTCGCTGATGGTATCGCAATATCTCCTTTGATACCCCACGGCTTTTGACCCTCGAACCATTCGCCGCCATGGACATCGACATAATCAGCTAGCGGTTTGCTTTGTTCTTTCTGGTTTTTTAGCCAATTAATTTTTTCTTGATCAAAGCCTTTTTCATCATACAAAGTGCCCTTTGAGTCAGACACCGTGATTGCGATGCCTCCGAGCATACAGACTTTTTCAGCGGCATGTAGTGAGACATTGCCCGCGCCTGATATTAATACCTTTTTACCTTTAATATCTTCATTTTGCGCTGTGAGCATATTTTCTAAGAAGTAGACAGCACCATAGCCTGTGGCTTCTGTACGCATTAAGCTACCACCAAAACCCACACCTTTACCAGTCAACACGCCGCCATGCTCATGAGTCAGATTTTTGTACATTGCAAACATGTAGCTCACTTCACGCCCCCCAACACCAATATCACCAGCTGGTACGTCAACGTCTTTATTTACATAGTGATGCAGCTCACGCATAAAGGCATAACAAAACCGGCGAATCTCGCTATCTGATTTTCCTTTAGGATCAAAGTCCGAACCACCTTTACCGCCGCCCATAGGCAAACCAGTTAAAGCATTTTTGAAAATTTGTTCAAAGCCCAAGAACTTCAACACGGATTGGTTGACAGTAGGATGGAACCGTACGCCACCTTTATAAGGGCCTAAGGCATTACTAAACTGTACCCGCCAGCCACGATTGACTTGAACCTCACCTTTGTCGTTCTCCCAATTGATACGAAAAGCGATAACACGATCAGGCTCTACTAGGCGCTCAAATATTTTGAATTTTTCGTATTGAGGATGAGCATCATATAAAGGGGTAATGGTAAGAGCAACTTCCTTAACCGCTTGAATAAATTCAGGTTGATGGGCGTAGCGTGATTCGATTTTTTCGATGACCTGACTAATACTCATATATCTTCCTTAACTATAGAACGTGTGGTCGTGCTGAATTACATCCCTACCATGTCGTCTTTAAAAGACGATCATATTGTAGATACTGATGCAGGATTGGCTTTTTTACAGTAAATAAAAGGCTAGCGGATTTAATAACCCATAAGTTGAGCAACCGATAGGCGTTATGACATTGATAGATTAGATCTACTACATATTATTTTGAGACTACGGTTTGAAAATACTGATTGTGCATAGATAGGATAGATATGACAAAGACAGTAATTATAGTGCGCAGCATATGCGGTCAGAACGATAGATTGCTTGATAGCTCTTATTTAATTTACCTTGCTACTGAAAAAAGTCAATCCCGTATTGCAATATAAATGCTACCAATTATGAATGACTATAATTTTAAACCCACCTGTCACCATATAACTCTTTGATTCTTATATCATATTAAAACAGATAACGGTATCAGCGGTATCAAAAACAAAACAAAAGGTAAAAAAACCGGCTTAATTCTAATAATTCTATATCAATATAAAGAGTATGGGTTTATAATAATCCACATTGCTAGTAGGGTATTATAATCGTTTACCTGAATACATCGTTTACCCGAGTACAAGACTCCTTTTTAACTTTACCAACGAATGGCATATGACCATTTAACTATAAGGGATTGTGAGATATCTATGCGTACAGATACGTTCCAACAAATACTAGAAGACCTTAATAGCTCATCAGCAGATGTCGAAGCGTCTGCTCTAATCTCAAATGATGGCTTGATGATAGCGTCAGCGTTACCGACAGGCATCGATGAAGACCGCGTTGGTGCTATGTCGGCTGCGCTTTTATCACTAGGTGATCGTGCCGGTCGCGAGTTGGCTCGGGGCAGTATTGACCGAATTATGATTCAAGGTGAAAAAGGCTATGTAATCACCACTTCATCAGGTGATGAAGCAGTCCTTACGATCATGGCCAAGCCAAATGCCAAACTGGGATTGATTTTTTTGGATATTAAGCGTGCATCAGAAGCACTAGCAAAGCTCATCTAAACAGACTTAGATAACCAAGAATTTAGAACAGTAAATATAGGAAATACTTATGGGCTCTCCACTTTTAGATGCTGCAAAGCCTGACATGCCAGCTAAAGAAGTTAGCATAACCTATCATGACGGTGTCTCACGCACGATTTATGATTCGGGGATCGAGCGTCCCTACCCTGATGGTAAGCTTATCGTCTCACGTACTGACTTGGATGGTCATCTTACCCATGTAAACGATGCTTTCGTCGAAATCAGTGGCTATACGATAGATGAGCTGATCGGTCAACAGCACTATATCTTGCGCCACCCTGATATGCCAAGTGCCGCCTACCAAGACTTATGGCAGACGGTAAAATCAGGACAAAAATGGCACGGCTACGTCAAAAACCTGTGCAAAGATGGTAGCCACTATTGGGTGTATGCAACGGTCGTTCCTAACATACGCCGCGGACAGACCGTCGGTTATACCTCTGTACGCCGTCAGCCGTCGCGTCGCAAGATAGAAGCCGCGATCACGCAATATGCTCAAATGAAACAGAATGAGGAAGGTTAAACCATGAATGAAAAAACCTATAACCTATTAATCGCTCCTGATTTTTCGCCTGATCGTTTTGCAGGCTGGCACATGTTTAATACCTTGATTCAAAAGCGTGCTGACATTCACTTGCATCTCAATACGCCCACCTCTCATGTTGAGCAAGAAGAGATGGTCAATGCTGGTAACATACATATTATCTATGCCAACCCTTTTGATGCTGCTGCTTTGATTCGCGAAAAAGGCTATCGGGCCATTGCGCGTCCAATCGGTAAGTCGGATGAAATGGTGATTGCAGCGTCCGCCAGTAGTGATATTAAACGCTTAGAGGATTTGACCAAAGGCGCGTCTATCGCTATGGCAGACAACCGTGATGTAAAGCTTATCGGTCTGCGCTTATTAGAAGCGGTAGATTTAGAAGAGTCCGATCTTATCTGGGAGGTAACCGAAAACTATCAAGCGGCAGCAAGGCAGGTCATCAAAGGTGACGCTCAAGTGGCGTTTTTCTTAGCAGAAATCTTTCACAGCTTCTCACGTTTGACTAAAGCACAACTGTCAGTGCTGATCGAAAGTGATCTAGCAGATATTAGCCATATATTACTGATTAAAGATGACTTCGCTGATGCACAGGCATTGAGTCAGGCGTTACTGGCCTTTCATCAAGATGATAGTGGTAAAGAAGCACTGACCGAGCTTGGTATGCCACAAGGATTTGAAGCAATGAGTGAAGAAGATGGCGAGTTTATGTTAGATCTGATGGAAACCTTGCTCGATTAAGCGTCAAAACCTAACATTCCTTTTTATATTTAGGACACCGTCATGGCTGATTTATCTGCAACTGAAGACTCGTCGTTGTATAAAGATAGCGAGATGACTGCACGTCATACGTATCGTTATTATGCGCGAAAGATCTTTATCGATCCTAGCAACCGCTACTATCACGAACAGCGTATTAATGCTGCGTTGCTACTTAACGAAAAAGAACCGCTACAAGGCGCGGTCGCCGACTTTTTCTTTGGCTGTTGGTATGACATTCCTTACGATGTCAAAGATATCTTTGCCCGTATTCAAGGTCGCCTGCATCCGCAGATAGAACACGCCTTTCATAACTGTATTAACAAGCTCGATTACATCAAGTATAGCAGTGAGTTTGCAACGCGCTGGAGCGTGCTGGTGACACCATCGTTAAACGTACAAACCCATCGTCTACGCATCAGTAGCGACGATGCAAAAGAAATCGCCAAAAACATTACCACTGAGCTTATGAGTGCGCGTGCTGCTGAAGATTGGCATACAATTGAACAAGTTGAACGTGAGTTTTTTGCGCACTGCTTGGCCTGTAATGATCGTTTGGCTTTTTCCATCGTTTGGTTTGGTTTGGGCAAAAGCGATTGGCAGTTTGATGAGCGCTGGTGTGACTGTCAGCAGCAATTAGAACAAACTGGCTCTACCGTCCTAAAAAATACGCAAAACTTAGACACTCAATCAAGCGTGTAGCGGTTACTTACCCAACAGTTACCTGCCGCATTGAGCATTGCTGTAGCCACTTACTACTTATTCATTTTTACTTATTCTGTCAACGAGAACGTTTTTATGTCCATTTTTGATAATGCTGACAAAACCTATATTACTCTGACTCCTGCTGGTGTATTCGAGGCTTTTTCCCAACAGCAACCGACCGCACAGCAGCTAGCACTACAAGCGCTCCTATCATATCGCGAGACGATGCTGGTCGCAGGATGGTTAGAGGAGTACTCAGAGCGATGGCTAAATAGCTTCGTTGAGCAAGGGTTTATCGAAAAGCTATCTACCTTTTTGCCCGCACCCAACCTACCGCTTGATCAGTTTTTGCCATATGTGGTCGCAAGCTTATCTGGCAAGCGCCGTGCTGCTATCGCCTCAGATGAAGGATTTTGCCTAGCTCGCATTGGTTATAGCCAAGAAGAAGCAGACATGCTAAGTGTAGCTGCTGCGGATTTCTCCGGATTTATGCTACGCCAAAAGCAGCGCGGCTGGGCGATTGAAAGCCAAGCGATATCGTTCTTTCAGCAAGTTGATTTATTGATACCTGAGACCAGCTTTGTATTTTTGTGGATCGATGGTGGCGGCTACGCTCTCATTATCGATGGCGAACCACTGACTAACAATCGCGCCTTTGTGGAACTCATCTGGGGAATCAAAACCTCTGGGCTACGATTTGATAACTAAAGCCTTTTATCTCAAAAAACGTCAATGCAAGGGATAACTTTGTATTGAAAACCTCCTGTATTAAAGCAATCGCGCACCTATCTATTTACCAACTCCAACCTAAGTGAACGCTTATAGCCCATTCACTCTAAAAGCCAGACAGTGCTGCTTGCTGTAATAAATTTTTGCAGCCTCTGTCATGCTGGCAAACAGCAAACAAGAAAAACTTAAGCTCTTACCATATGTCTTATAGAAGACTCCTTTTGATAGCAGGCTCCTTTTAAAAAACTAGTAACATCAGTAAGACTAGTAATATTAATAGCCTGCGAAATAACAATAATTCACCGAGCTATCAGGCATAATATTGCCTAGATAATTTTAAATTAATTAAACTCTACCTCTTTATAAAAGCTGTGATTCAGTCTTCTCTCCTACCAGTTTATCCAACTCCTGATAGTGGCAACCTCTGCCAGCCCTTGCACTCTTGCTCATTTTTTAGGACAGTTTATGACTTCGCTTACTACTGTGCGCGTGCGTTATCAAACGATTGAAATTGGCAATACTGATATTCATATTTGCACCTTACGTGACAATCAACAATTCAGTGACCCTGATGATGAAGCGCTCAATTTAGGTATTTGCTCGGCATCTTGGCCGCTGTTCGGTGTGATATGGCCGTCAAGCCTAGTGCTGGCCAACCATATGCTCGATTACGATATCGCTGGCAAGCGTATATTGGAGGTCGGCTGCGGAATGGCACTATCCAGCTTACTACTTAATCATCGGCATGCAGACATTACTGCGACGGACTATCATCCGACGGTCGAGTATTTCCTTGATCGCAATACCACGCTCAATAATAATAAAGAGATTAACTTTGAGCGCTTAGATTGGGCCGAAGACAACAGCCATCTTGGACGCTTTGATATAATCATCGGTAGCGACCTACTCTACGAAGATCAGCATATCGATATATTGGCCGCATTTATTGAGCGCCATGCTAGTCCCAAATGTGAGGTAATCATCGTTGATCCAGGTCGCGGACGCAAAAATAAACTTACAGCAAAAATGATTGAGTCAGGGTTTAGTAGTCAACATATAAAACCTGAAGATACCACTTATTTGGATCTACCGTTTAAAGGGCATATTTTGACGTTTTCTCGAAATGGTTAAGCTTTTTGAAAGATTTTGAAAAAACTGACTTAAAATTATAAAGTTACTTTATTAAATTTCTAACAAAAATGTTTCTAAAGTGTAAACAATATTTCTACTAACCAATATGGTTTGTGTTTTTCACCTTTAGAGTTTGTTCATCAACTATTAATAGCTTCTTGCCATTCCTGCTGCGTAATCTTATATAAGACATGCTCAGCTAGAGGATGGCTAGGATCAAGCATAGGATGATCAAAGTTGTCTTGTGTATTACTCATACCGATGCGCTGCATAATTAGCTGTGAGTGCGTGTTAACAACGGCAGTAAAGGCAACGACCTCATCAAGCTCTAATTCCTCAAATGCAAACCTCAATGAAGCTCGCGCCGCTTCTGTAGCATAACCCTGCCCCCAATAATCCTTATGCAGTCGCCAACCAATCTCCACACTGGGCGCAAAAGGCATATCAGCATGTGCTGTATTTAAGCCGACCATCCCTATAAAAACATTGCTTTTTTTTAAGCTGACCGCCCAAAACCCCCAGCCATTGTCTTCAATAAGCTGCTGGCATTTATGGGCTATCGCATCGCTCAATGTCGGTGTTAGTAGCTTTGGGAAATATCTCATGACCTCAGGATCTGCATTCATCTTAGCAAACACGGCCAAATCACTTGGTTGCCATTGCCTAAGAACAAGCCGTTCTGTTGTTAGCATCCTTTGCCTCATGATATTTTGCCTGCTTCATTCAATGTATAACTTTACTGATGTCTAGTACATTCTGCACTATTAATATGTTCTGCCATTATACTCTAAATCATGCGTCTGATTATCAGTCTCTCATTACGATATCGTATATCTATTTAAAAACTCACCTAAAACGAAAATTAAATTTTAATAATTTAATTTATTACAATTAAGGTAAAAAATAAATATCTTAATTTTTTATATTATTAAATAATTATTTTCTAATTTAATTTCGATTAAAATACAATATAACAAAATTTTATTTTTTATTTTAATAAATGAATTAATGTTATTTTAAAAAAATATAAATTAAATAACTTTAAAATAAACTGTTCTCATTTTTATAGTTATAGATTGAGTGACTAGCAGTCACTTAAGACTACCTGCACCCCTCCCTCTACAGACTACTACCCTATATTAAAAAACAAAATTCTCCTCATATGTTCTATAACTTTTATATCAAATAACGACTATCATCAATATTCGTTTTAATGAATTTTTATATTCATAAAAATAAATATATAGATGAATGAATATATTCTTTTAGGTTAATATATATCCTGCGTATTATTTTATAATTATTATTTTTATTAACTTCACTTTTATTTATTTTTGCATTAACATTAATTAAATTTTATTTAATAAACCATAAATTGGTTTTTCGTGATGTCAATTTATTGTCAGCAGGTTTTACTGTTACTAGGCAGGGTTTTGACCAATACAGGATGTTAACTTATGAATCGCAATTATAAAGTTATTTGGAATCAGTCATTAAACTGTTTTATGGCAGTCGCAGAATATGCAAAGAGCCGAGGAAAATCATCAAGTACCGTCGTAAGCTCTAACGCTGCAAATGTCTCCAATGGCACGACAACAGGAGGTGCGCACTTGTTGCGGTTAAGTGCGTTGTGTATTGGACTTGCGAGTGCTGGGTTTAGTATGCAGGCATCAGCTATCGCTGCTTGTGCTGAGGACAATGCAAGCGGTGTTGGTATAGTTGATAGGGTGCAGTGTGGTACTGGCGCAAATGCTGAAGGAAGTACGAGTGTGGCTATCGGTCAAAATGCCCAAGCAACAGGTGGGCAATCAATTGCCATCGGTGGAGTAGACGGTGGGCAGAATACGACAGCGAGTGGTGACCAATCTACCGCGATCGGTGCTAATGCTGTGTCATCAGGCAGCTCCTCTATTGCCATCGGTGGTGATGATCTAAACAAAGCCTCTGGAACTACTGTAAACCCAGATGGCACAGAGACTGTTGGCACAGTCAACAGCGGTGAAGTCAATACGACTTTTAAAAAGTACTCTGGTGGTCGAAATTTAGTTGATACAACTCAAGGTGGTAACCAGTATCCATATACAGAATCAAGTGGCGCTGCATCTGTCGCTATTGGTGTACAAGCGGTCTCCTCTGGCGCACTATCGACTGCTTTTGGTACGCAGGCCAATGCTACAGGTGTTGCCTCATCAGCTTTTGGTGTATCTGCTGAAGCGTCCAAAGAAGGCTCAGTTGCTATCGGTGCAGGTAGTAAAACGGATGGTAGCGCAACAAAGATTGAAAGCCAGACAGTCAACGGTATAACCTTTACAGGGTTTGACGGTGCGTCAGGCTTTGCTGGTAATGCAGGCGATGCTGGGCGTCAAGTGTCTGTTGGTCTCATAGGTAGTGAGCGCCAGATCAAAAACGTGGCGCCAGGTGAGATCTCTGCATCCTCTACCGATGCGATCAATGGCAGTCAGGTTTTTTCGGTCACTAATAAGTTGGTTGATAATATCAGAGGTGCTCAGGCAACGGCTGATGCTGTCGCTGATGGGACAGCTGGCATCGTCCGCCAAGATACTGGCACTGGTCCAATCACAGTTGGTGCTGCTACTGGTGGTACCAGCGTTAACTTTACTGGCACTGATGGCGTGCGTACGCTAAGTGGTCTTGCAAATGGTAATGTTGCTGCAAATTCTACTGAAGCGGTGACTGGTGATCAGTTAAATACTACTAATACTAATATAGCGGCTGCGCAGAATGTCGCAAACACGGCAAACACGACGGCAAACAGTGCTCTAACCAAAGCCAATCTAGGCTTTGATATCACTGCTGATAATGGTACCCAAGACAACGTGCAGTTGGGTGAAGCGGTCAACTTCACCAATACTGACAACAACTTAGTTGCGACCGTATCTGACAATGGCATCAATTACGACTTAGCAGACAATATCAGTGTCAATCAAGTCACTGTTGGTGATGCCACTAATAATACGGTATTGACCAGTACGGCTAATGGTTTGGATATCGGTGGTGATAAGATTACTAATGTTGCAGATGGCACTATTGCAGCCGGTTCAACAGATGCAGTGACTGGTAATCAGCTGAATGCTACCAATACTGACGTTACTGCGAATACAGGTAATATCACAACCAATACTGGCAACATCGCTGACCTAGCTTCTGGTCGCACCGGTATCGTCCGTCAAGATGCTGGTACAGGTGCGATCACTGTTGGTGCTGCTACTGGTGGTACCAGCGTTAACTTTACTGGCACTGATGGCGTACGTACGCTAAGTGGTCTTGCTAATGGCAACGTTGTCGCAGGTTCAACCGAAGCGGTGACTGGTGATCAGTTAAATACTACTAATAGCAATGTCACTACTGCTCAAACAACAGCAAACACGGCAAACACGACGGCAAACAGTGCTCTAACCAAAGCCAATCTAGGCTTTGATATCACTGCTGATAATGGTGCCCAAGACAACGTGCAGTTGGGTGAAGCGGTTAACTTCACCAACACAGATGGCAACCTAGTCTCAACCGTTAGTGACAATGGCATCAATTACGACTTAGCAGACAATATCAGTGTCCATCAAGTCACTGTTGGTGACGCCACTAATAATACGGTATTGACCAGTACGGCTAATGGTTTGGATATCGGTGGTGATAAGATTACTAATGTTGCAGATGGCACTATTGCAGCCGGTTCAACAGATGCAGTGACTGGTAATCAGCTGAATGCTACCAATACTGACGTTACTGCGAATACAGGTAATATCACTACTAACTCGAATAATATCACCACCAACACGGCTGGTATCGCTGACAATAGCAACCGCTCTGTTGGCAATCTATCTGCATTGGGTGGCAATGCTGCTTATGATGCGGCAAACAATACTTATACTGCCCCAAGCTATGTCTTAGACGATGGGACTAACAGCAGCACGACCTCCACCTTCCGTAACGTCGGTGATGCGCTAGGCAACCTTGAT